>CANRZY010000005.1 GCA_947644625.1 uncultured Pseudoflavonifractor sp. | reverse complement strand
CATTCCGCTCCATTTCCGAACCGTCCAGACCCACACCGTCCACTGTCATCTCTCCTAACTGGTTGTCATAAGGGTCGTGGCGGTAGCAGGGGTTGGGAGGGGTGAGGGGGGCCTGAAACACCGAGTTGGCCACCATGCGGCAGGGATCCAGGTTGCCGAAGTAGTGCTTTCTCCGGCTCACCTCTCCGTTCCGCCGGGCTCCGGAACCGAAGGAGGGATCGGCGTAGAGCCAACCGTAGGGGGCGATGTAGAACATGGCCCAGTCGTGGGCCCCGGAGTCGTCAGGGCGGGCGGACAGGCCGCTTTGCCACCGGGCAGGGATCCCAGCGATGCGGCACAAGGTGATAAAAAGGAGGGCCATGACCCCGCAGTCCCCCCGCAGCTCCTTGGCGCAGGAGTCGGCGATGCTGTCCAGCAGCACATAGGCGGGCTGGTAGCGGTAGTCCACGTTTCCCGTCACATAGTCGTAGATAGCCCCCGCCTTTTCCACAGGAGTTTTGCAGCCTCCGGTGATCCAGGTGCACAGATCCTTCAGATAGGGAGTAAAGGCGATATGAGGAAGCTCCTCCTGGGTGTCAAAGGTGGGCTGAGCTTCATCGCATTTCAGCGTAAAGGGATCTACATAGCGAGCTTTATGCTTGTAGCGGTAGGTGACCTCAAAGCTGTCCCGCTCGCCGCTTTCCCAATAGATGGTCCGGGCGGGGCAGTCCGCCGGGGCCAGGATATAGCCGGGGGTGGCGTCCAGGATTTCGATCTCACTCTGCTGGGGACAATCCGCCGGAATGGGAAGCCAGGCTTGAACCTTTTTTCCGGCGGAGGGGACGGCGGCCTTGATGGAGGCCTTCAGGGTAATACGGGCGGAAAGCTCTCCCGCCGTCTCCATCCGGGCCAGCATTTGATCCCGCTGGGTATGATCCTCCTGCTCCACCTTCAGGCCGGGGGCCTCCTTTTCAGCGTACATCCGGACACAGCTCAAAAAGCGGTCATGGTACTGGACCCGTCCGTTCACATACCGCCAGTCAATACGCCTGTGGTCCACCAGGGCGTCAAACTGCTCTTCGGTAAACTCCGGCCACTCGGCCCGAACCTGGGCGATGGCATCCTCCCTGGAAAGAGGGTAATTTTCCTCCAACCGGGAAAGCCGTACCTTTTCGGCCCGGAGCCGGGGGGCCAGTTCGGGCTGTGTCCCGGAAGCCAGGCAGCCGTCGATAAGGCGCAGAGCGCCCTTTATGTCCCCCGCTTTTACCCGACGATCCACGTCGGCGGGCAGGGCGTCCATCAGACGGCGAAAATCCTCATTCTGATTCATGTTGCTTATTCCTCTTCCCTGGCTGTGACCTTGATATTCAATTCTGCCAGTTGGGCGTCGGTGACAAAGGAGGGCGCGTCCATCATCAGGTCCTGGGCGTTCTTGTTCATGGGGAAGGGGATGATCTCCCGGATGGATTCCTCCCCCGCCAGGAGCATGACCATCCGGTCTACGCCGGGGGCAATGCCCGCATGGGGGGGCGCGCCGTAGGTAAAGGCGTTATACATGGCGGGGAACTTGGCCTTTACGTCCTCCTCCCCCAGGCCCACCAGGCGGAAGGCCTCCACCATGATCTCCGGGTCATGGTTCCGCACGGCGCCGGAGGAAAGCTCAATGCCGTTACAGACTAGGTCGTACTGGTCGGCGGTAATGGAGAGGGGGTCGATCTCTCCTGCGGCGGCCTTCCTCAGGGCCTCCGCCCCCCCGGCGGGCATGGAGAAGGGGTTGTGGCAGAACTCCAGCTGGCCCGGCTCTTCTCCGATCTCGTACATGGGGAAGTCCACGATCCAACAGAAGGCGTACTGCTCTTTTTTCATGTGGTTGGGGCAAAAAGCGCCCAGCATCTTTACCAGCACGCCGGCAGTCTTCTGGGCCGCGCCCTTTGCTCCGGAGGACAGGCCCACGAAGCAGTTTTTTGTCAAGCCAAGGGACTTTACAACCTCATCCTTCCTGTCCTGAAGGAACTTGGAGATACCGCCCACCAGCTCTCCGTTCTCGTCCAGCCGGAACCAATAAGCCTTATTGCCCGCCTGGACCTCCACGTCGGCACACAGCTTGTCGATCTGCTTCCGGGTGCCCTCAAATTCGGAGACCACCACTGCCTTGACGGTGTTTCCGGAGAAGGGCTCAAAGCCGCAATCGGCCAGAAGGGCGGTTGCGTCGGTAACGCTCAGGTCGATGCGCAGATCCGGCTTGTCGGTGCCGTACTTCTCCATGGCCTCCCGGTAAGGGATGCGAAGGAAGGGGGCGGAGGAGGCGGTATCATAGGCTCCGTATTTGGCGAAGATGGGGGGCAGCACGTTCTCCAGCACGGCGAACACGTCCTCCTGGCTGGCAAAGGCCATCTCCATATCCAGTTGATAGAACTCTCCCGGAGACCGGTCTCCCCGGGCGTCCTCGTCCCGGAAGCAGGGAGCGATCTGGAAGTACTTGTCAAAGCCGGAGGCCATAAGCAGCTGCTTAAACTGCTGGGGGGCCTGGGGCAGGGCGTAGAATTTGCCGGGGTGCTTCCGGGAGGGAACCAGGTAGTCTCTCGCGCCCTCGGGGGAGGAGGCGGTAAGGATGGGGGTGGTGATCTCCATAAAGCCGTGATCGATCATGGATGAGCGCAGAGCCGCCACCACCTGGGAGCGGAGGATAATATTTTTCTTTACATCGGGATTCCGAAGGTCCAGATAGCGGTGCTTCAGCCGGAGGGCCTCATCCGCCTGACGGGAACGGTTCACCTGAAAGGGAAGCTCGTTGTGGCGGCACTTGCCCAGGACGGTGAGGGCGCTGGGGACCACCTCAATGTCTCCGGTGGGCAGCTTGGGGTTTTTGCTGTCCCGCTCCCGGACGGTTCCCGTGACCTGGACGGTGGACTCCTTGTTGAGGGCTTTGAAGGCCTTTACCATGTCCTCGGTCTCACACACCACCTGGGTAACGCCGTAAAAATCCCGGAGAACGGCAAAGCCCAGATTGGCGCCTACCTCCCGGAAGTTTTCCAGAAAGCCGGAGAGGGTAACGGTCTGTCCCGCCTGCTCCTGCCGGAGCTCCCCGCAGTTGTGGGAACGGTAGGCAGTCTTGCACTGATCCATAAAAATCAACTCCTGTAATATAAAAATCTAATATTACGATTTGGATTATTTCTGCGCGGCGAAAAGCATTTGTAGATAGGCGGCATAGCTCCCTGCCGCGTCGATCTGGTCCATCACCGGACTGTTTACTACGATCTGGGCGCTCTGGAGCCAGCTGTTGACCTGTTGCTCCAGAATGGAGCTCCGGTACTGCTCCAGCAGTTCCGGGTGTCCGAGGGGATCCAGCCTCCAGATAATGTGGTAACCGTAGGTGGACTTTACCGGCTCCTTGGTATAGCTGCCTACCTCCAGGGCCTGGGTGCCCGCTTCAAACTCCTGAACCATCTCGCCGGGGCCGAAAAGGTAGCCGTCGGGATTGCTCTGCATACCGGGGTCTGTCCCAAATACGAAGAGGAGGGCGTTGAACTGCTCCAGAGTGGGCTGGGCCTCCAGCCCGTCCAGGACGGCCTGGGCGCTCTGCTCGTCCTCTACCAAAATATGTTTGGAGCATAGCAAGTTGTTTTCCTTTACAAAGGAGCTCAGCTCTTCCGCGGAGGGGGAGGGGGCCAGGGCCGTGGGGAGGGCGTCCGTGGCGCAGCCCAATTGGGCGGCCTTGGCCTCGATCAGCACCTGGGCCGCCGCCTGGACCTGAGCCTGCTCCAGTACGGCCCCAAGCATGTCGGGGTCGGTCAGATCCAACCGGGACTGATAATAATTGGCCAGGAAGGAATCCAGCTGGTAGGCTACCGAGTTGATCCAGTTTGTCAGCTCTGAGGTGGAAATGGGGGTCCCGTTGACCGTCATAGCGGGGTCGCCCACAGGGGGGACGGGGCTGGACGGACTGGGGGAGGAGCCTTCGCCGCCGGAGGAGGTGGTGGAAGGCGTCCCCTTGGGGACAAAGGAGAGCCGCAGCTCGCTTTTCACCAGCCGGGCCACCATGGCGGCCACCTCCGAGCGGGCCAGGGGCTTGTCCCCGGAGAAGGTCCCGTAGTCGTCGGTGCCCGTCAGGATCCCCGCGTTGTAAAAGGCCAGAACATGCTGGTCCCCAGTGTCGGGCAGGGAGGTGATGGAGTTGATGGCGGGAAGCTGCTCCGAGGGCGTCACCGCCGAGAGAAGGTCAAAGAACTCCTGTCGTGTGGCGGTCTTGGTGGGCTCAGAGACCGTTACGCCGTTGGAGGTCAGGTAACCCACATATTGCTGATACCAGGGAGGGGTCTGTCCGGGCGGGGCCGTTACACCAGGGATGGCCTGGCCGGAGGAGGACTCTAAAAGCCGGGCGGCAATGGCGGCGCACTCGGCTACCGTCATGGCGCCGTTGGGAGAGAAGCTTCCCTTTCCGGTGCCCTTCATTAGCCCGCTTTCGGCGCAGACCGCCACATAGGGGGCAAACCAGTCGGTCTCCTTCACATCGGTGAAGGTGGTTTCCGCACCCTGGGCAGAGCCCAGGAGCAGCCCAAAGGTGAGAAGTCCGCAAAGAATGTTCTTCCTCATGTCTCGCTCCTTTCTTGTAGGGGCGGGTCCGGGACCCGCCCATTCCCCCATAGGCCCTGTCGGCGCCTTGGGAGGCGTTATAAGGTTTCTCCGGTTAGGTCGATGAGCCGGGCGTAGTAGACCTGTACGTCAAAATCCTTGTATGCCTCGGTTCCCTGCTTCTCGGTGACCCCCATAGCTGACAAGGAGTCGCCCTTTACATGGTCCAGCACCGACTTCCCGTCAGTCCAGACAAGGTGCCAGTTGAATTCCTCCCCAAGGGCATCTTCCCAGGCAGAAATGGCGTTGTTTACCGTGATGAGGAATTCCTTTGCCGTGAGGCCGTTGTCAAACATCACCGTGTCCGGGGTGAGGTAGGCGGCGGCAAAGGGGGAGTAGTCGGCGGGGACAAAGGCTTTCCGCAGCTCAGGCTTGGCCATCCGGGCCGCCATGGCGGCGGCCTCCGCACGGGTCAGGGTCTTGTTGCCGGCGAAGGTACCGTACTGATCCATCCCGGTAAGGATCCCCCAGTTATAAAACTGAAGGACCACATTATCATCTTTGACGTCGGGCAGGTCTTCGTAGGAAATGTGGTTGATCTCGGAAAAGTAGTCCCAGTTTCCGTCGGCCACCAGGGCCATGAAGATCAGAAAGTCATACCGGGTAGCAGGGGCCTCAAAAAGGGCCCTGTCGTACCATTTGATTACCCCGTAGAGGCTGGACCCACTCTCCTGAGCAGCCTCCAGCAAATAGTCCACATAGTTCTGGTACCAGGGAAGGGAGGGATCGGGGACGGGGGCCGGAATGGGCTTGCCCGTCAGCTTTTCCCGCAGCCGGGCGGCCAGGGCGGCGCATTCGGGCCCGGAAAGGGTCTTATTGGGCTCAAAGCCCCTGTCGGTACCCGTCATAATACCGATCTCATAGCAAAGCTTAGCGGTATCGTAAAACCAGTCCGTCTCCTTTACATCGGTATAACCGGGGTAAGCGTTGACCGCGGGAAACTTTTCCTCCGATCCCACTGCCAGAGCGGGAGAGAGGAGAAGGGCGGCGGAGAGGAAAAGGGCGCTTATCTTTTTTTTCATGGGAAACCTCCAAAAAAGCAGAATACCCGTTAGACGCAGAAAAGGAAGAAAAGGTTCCTCATTCCCGGATGGGGGCTCCCACATTTCGGGCGGCCACTTTTTCCCGCAGCCACTCCGGGGCGGCGGAAAGGGATACCTTTTCCTGTTCCCCGGAGGTCATATTCTTTAAGGAGACCAGGCCGTTCTGGATCTCATCCTCTCCCAGAAAGGCCACAAAGGGGACACCGATCCGGTCGGCGTAGTTCATTTTGGCCTTGAACTTCTTGGGCTCGGTGTAGAGCTGGGCGCGGACGCCAAACCCCCGGCAGGCGGTGGCAAAGGCAATGGCGACGGACAGGTCTTCCGTCATGGGCAGGATCAGCACATCCGCCGGGGCGGTGGGGAAAGCCTCGTTCAGCATCCCCTGCTCATGAAGCACATAGAAAAGGCGGGTAAGGCCAATGGAGATCCCCACGCCGGGGAGCTGCTTGTCCGTATAGTATTCCGCCAGGTTGTCGTACCGGCCCCCGGAGCAGACGCTTCCGACCTCCGGGTGGTCCAGCAGCATCGTTTCGTAGACGGTGCCCGTATAATAGTCCAGCCCCCTGGCAATGGTCAGGTCCACAACAAAATGGTCCTGGGGTACGCCAAAGTCGGAGAGGTATTTTACTACCGTGCAGAGCTCCTCCAGCCCCTGGTCGAAGGTCTCATTTTTTCCCCGGTACTCCTCCAGAGCGGTAAGGACCTCCTGGCTGGAGCCTTTGATGGCCATGAAACGGACGATCTCTCCCACAGCGTCTTCGTCCAGGCCCAGGTCGTCATAGAGCATGAGACCTACCTTTTCCGTGCCGATCTTTTCCAGCTTGTCCACGATCCGCATGATGTCGGCGGCCTTGTGTCCCCAGTGAAGCATATCGTAAAAGCCGTTGAGGATCTTCCGGTTATTGACCCGGATCTGAAACCGGGTAAGGCCCAGGGAGGTGAAGGTTTGATAGATAATGGCGGGGATCTCCGCCTCATTGACGATATCCAGGCTTCCGTCTCCGATAACGTCGATGTCCGCCTGGTAGAATTCCCGGAACCGGCCCCGTTGGGCCCGCTCTCCCCGGTAGACCTTGCCGATCTGATACCGGCGGAAGGGGAAGGCCAGATCATTGTGGTGAAGGGCTACATATTTCGCCAGGGGAACCGTCAGGTCGAAGCGGAGGGAAAGGTCGCTGTCTCCCTTGGTAAAGCGGTAGATCTGCTTCTCCGTTTCCCCTCCTGCCTTGGCCAAAAGGACCTCGCTGGCCTCGATGGCGGGGGTGTCAAGAGGGGTAAAGCCATACCGGCCGTAGGTTTCCTCCAGAATGCCCTTTATCCGCTCAAATTGGGCCTGCTGGGGGGGGAGAAGCTCCATAAATCCGGACAGGGTCCGGGGTTTTACTCGTTCCATGTCATATCCATCCTTTCCCGGTTGTAAGAAAAAGGCACTCCCATCCCGCGTAAAAACTCACGGGACGAAAGCGCCTGCTTTCGTGGTGCCACCCATGTTCAGCGGCAGCCCTCTGGCCGCCGCCCTTTGCCTTCTGGTACGGGAAGGGGACCGTGGACGTTTCCGCCCCCGCTCCCAGGCCGTCTTTCGCCGGCGCCTTGCCGTAAGACCCTTTCAGCCAGGGGGCCTCTCTCTGTTCGGCGGTGTGCCGCTACTCATGCCCGGTCATCGCGGTGTGGTGCAAAATGTAGTCTGGGACGGATAGAGACAGGGTCCGCCCTCTTTATGGATGATACTACTCCAAAAATGTCAGGGTGTCAAGGGAGAAAGGGAGCGGAACCGGGCTTTACAATGTTTCTCCAGTCCAGGTCGCCCCTGGCCAGGCCCATAATCAGCATTTCTGCGGTGGCTACATTTGTGGCGAAGGGGATATTGTACTGGTCACACAGACGAGTGATGTAGTCAAGGTCCTCGTCCAGCTCGTGAGTCTGGGGATCGGTAAAGAAAAGGACCATGTCGATCTCGTTGTAGGCGATCCGGGCGCCGATCTGCTGGCTTCCCCCGTGCGCATGGGAAAGGTAGAGCGTGATGGGCAATCCCGTGGCTTCTGATACCAGCCGTCCGGTGGAATCGGTGGCACAGATATGGTGCTTGGCCAGGATACCGGAATAGGCCAGACAGAACTGCACCATCAGTTCCTTCTTGTGATCGTGGCACAGCAGCGCGATATTCAAGCAAACCCCTTCCTTTCTGTGAAGTGTTTTTCCTATACAATGCTACTTGGCCCCCATAATAGGAACCTTGCGGCCCTCCAAACGAAAGGCGATGTTCCGGTAACCGATGGCAGCTCCCTTGTTGGCGCAGAGGATCAAGGGCCGACCCCGGTTGGCGGAGAGCATGACAAGGCTGTCCTCAGGCACTACCCCCAAAAGGGGCAGACCGGCGGTGTCCATGGCGTCGTCAATGGTGGTGTGAAGCTTTCGCAAAAGCTTGGGCTGGACCCGGTTCACTACCAGGTGGATCTGCTCTATTTGCTGGGACAGCTCGGCCACTGTCCTTTGGGCGTCCCGCAGGGCGGAGGCGTCGGTGGTGGAGACCACAATAGCCCGGTCGCAGCCGCAGACAGCCAGACGGAACCCTTCGCCCAATCCGGCGGGAGCATCCAGGAGAATATACTCATAAAGCTGCCGGGCCTGGCGCAGAAGCTCTCGCATAGCATCCTCCGAAACACTCAGGGGAAGGGAAAAGGGGGCGGTGAGCAAGAACAGGCCCTGGATCTCAGGGTGTTCCACCACGGCCTTTTCCAGAGGACAGCGTCCGGCTACCACATCGGTAAAATCCATCAGGGCTCGGTCAGAAAGCCCCAGAGTGAGATCCAGATTCCGAAGCCCTACATCCATATCGATACAGAGCGTGGGATGGCCCAAAGCAGCGAGACAGGAACCCACGGCTCCTACGAGAGAGGTCTTTCCCGTTCCCCCCTTGCCGGAGGTGACAGCGATCACAGTAGACATAGTTGGAAAACCTCCCAGGTAACAAAGATTATAGCATGAAACGCTTCAAAATGGCAACGGTTTTTTGTTATGATTTGCTAAAATTTCAAAGGCGAAGGAATGGGGCAAACGCTTACAGGGGAGACTTTTTGATTTTCCCCCAGCTTCGGGGCAGCCCCTTGGGGGTGGGAGAAAGCTTTTGGACGGACACGATCCGGTGGGAGACCCCGGCTTCAGGGATAGAATAGTCCCATGACTCAGGCGCTTTACCGCCTAACCGCTGTACAGCGGAAAGGCCGCAGGCAATTTCAGCGCCGCTGTCTACACTCTTCATGGCTAGAAATACCCCGCCGGTGCGCACATAGGGAAGACAAAGCTCGCATAGGGCGGGAAAGGCGGCTACGGCCCGGGAGGTGGAGACATCAAAGCGGTCCCGGAAGTCCGCCTCCAGGGCAAGTTCCTCCCCACGGGCGTGAATGCATTGAACTCCGTTAAGGGAAAGGGCTTTACAGACGGTCTCCAGCCAAGCGACCCGCTTTCCCAGACTGTCCACCAGGGTAAGGGAGAGGGAGGGGTCCAGGATCTTCAGGACCAGGCCGGGAAAGCCGGCTCCGGTGCCCACATCCACAAGGGACTTCCCGGACAGCCACGTGGGGGCATCCTTTGCCGCCGGGCAAGCAGGAAGGGTCTCTCGCTCCGTTGCCGCTCCTTTTCCCAACAAGGCCTGCGGCTTTGCTGGGGACCCTGTAGGGACGGCCTCGTGTGACTCTCCACGCTCATTTCCCCACGTCAAAACTGCGGCGGAGTCCAGGAAGTGGAGTCTGGCAACCCCCTCCGGCTGGGTAATGGCGGTCAGGTTCATGACCTTATTTTGCTCCAATAAAAGCCGGGCATACAGGCATAGCTTCTCTACCGCCCCAGGGGGCGGCGTGATCCCCATTTGGGAAAGCCCTCGAATCAAAATATCTTTCATGCGCTTCCCTCACAGCTGGCTTAGGATAATGGGTACGCCCCGGATCACATTCCAGCCAGACAGCAGAAAGCAAACGCCGGAGATCAGAACACAGGGAATGGCCCCGCCCCGTCCCACGCCTTGCTTATAGCGCAGAATGACCGTGGCCCCCAGCCCGCACAGGGCGGGGGAGACCATGATCCCCCCGATCCCCCGGAGGTAGGTTCCGTGGGCCAGGGCATAGGTGGTGAGCAGCACCAGAATGACCATATAGACCACGCCCACCCAGGCCCAGGTCCGCTGGACCGGGGTGGCGTATCGGATGGGCTGGGCGGGCGTTTCTTCGCTTTGAACCTTGTTTTCGTCCATGGAAAACTCACTTTCTTATATCGGCTGTAGGGAAGGGCTTGCCCCTCCCAAAGGGTATTTTGGATCATGGGGCGGGAGGGGAAGCCTTACCCCTCCATTTATTTGCCTTCCTTCAGCAGGTCCCGGATCTCGGTGAGAAGCTTTTCCTCCACACTGGGCTCCGGCTGGGGAGCGGGCTGGTTGGGAGCCTCCTCCTTTTTCCGGTGGAAGGAGTTCATGGCCTTGACCAGGCAGAAGACCACAAAGGCCATGACCAGGAAGTTGAGGATGGCCTGGATAAAGTTGCCGTAGCCAATGACCGCTCCGTTGATCTCTACCGCCATATCGGCAAAGGAGATGCTGCCGGTAAAGATCCCCAGCAAAGGCATAATGACGTCGTTGATGAGGGAGGTGGTGATGGAGCTAAAGGCGCCGCCAATAATGACGCCCACCGCCATATCCATTACATTACCCCGGGCAATAAACTGCTTGAACTCACCAAAAAATCCGCTGGTCTTCTCTTTCATTTCGCATACCTCCTGATATATGGTTATGGTTCAAATTGGATCCGGTAGACCATTCCGTCTGCTCCCACCAGCCCCCGTCCGTCGGGGCTAACGTCGCCGCACCAGTCAAAGGTCTCGCTGACCCGTTGGCCCCTGCTGTCCAGGTAATAATAGCCGCCCTCTGCTTCGTCATAGACCGAAGCGTAGCCGTTATAATACAGCACCGGGGAGCTGACAGAATTAGGGAGGAGATAGACCGCACTTCCGTCCAAAGTCATAAGCCCCTGGTTCATTTGCCAGTCCTCCCAGTAGATAAGTCCCTTTGGACCCTCATAACCGGGGCTACTGCATGGCAGGCAAAAGTCGGTATATTCTTTTTCGGCAATTCGGATCGGCTGGACCGGGGTCCAGGTCCGATCCATGACAATATGCTGGCCCTTATCGTTATATACAACGCAGTACCCACCGGAGAAGGACTCCGCCCCAGTCCATACCGGGGAGATGGCCCACTGTCCCTGGGCATCCACATAGCCCCATAGCTTGGTCTCCTCGTCCATCCAGGGGCACAGCCCTTCGTTAAAGCCGTACCAGCTATTGCTGGAGCTTCCCAGGGTCTCAGGAAGCTCCGCCTCCACTGTGCCTCCGGGGGAGAGGAGGTACCAGGAGGTGTGGCCGGTTTCCCCATCGGACCATGTATCGGAGGCCAAGAAATGGCCGTCTCCGGTGGCGGAAAGGGAGAGGTGCTCCCCGGAACCTGGAGCGTAATTTCCGTCCTTGTCCATGAGCCAGGTTTTAGCGGTCCAGTTCTTGTCGTCCACCACGTAGAACTGGGCGTAATCATAACTGCGCCCAATTCCAGAGGAGAAGATTTTCCCTCCCTTCGGGAAGTCCGCCAGATCCCCCTTCTCTGTAACCAGTATGGTGCGCCGGTCTGCGTCGTCGGCGCTGGTCACGGCGGCCACCGGATAGGTAAGACCCAGGTGGTAGCGATTTCCGGTTTTTATCAGGGGGATCAGAGTGTAGCCTTGGTAGGGGGGTGGCTGGAGGGAAAATCTCATTCGCAGCTCCGGCTTTACGATCCGCGCCAGGGCTGCGGCAGCCTCCGCCCGTGTCAGTCCCCGGCCGCCCGAAAAGGAACCATAGCCATCGCTGCCAGAGAGAATACCGGCTCGGTAAAGACGGAGAATATCCTCATTCCGTGTGCCTGGGACAGAAAAAACATCGTTGATTTCTTCCAACTCCACCCCCTGAGAGGCAAAGGCCAACGCCTGAAAGAAGGTTTGCCGGGAGCAGGAGTAGACGATCCCTTCGGAAAAAAGCTCCGGTCCCGCCGCCTTGGCAAGATAATAGAGAGCGTCCCAGTACCAGGCGTCCACATAGCTTTGGGTCTCGGCTACCGAAAGGCCAAAGGAATACCGCTGGCCTTCCTCCCACCCGAATTCCTCCCAAAAGCCCTGGGCGTCGGGCCCCTTGGGGAACTCCGGTTCCCCGTTGGCCGCAAGCAGTACACGGGCTGCCATGGCCAGGGCCTCATCTCCGTTCAGAACGCCTTGGGGGTTAAATTTTCCCTCGCCCACACCGTTTAAAAGCCCCTCTTTCACACATGTCTCCACATAGGGGGCAAACCAGTCTCCTGGGGATACGTCTACAAATGTAGTTCCTTCTGCCCCTAAGGCGGGAACGGGGAGGAGGGAGAGGGCTAAAAGGAGGGGGAGAAGCTGTTTTCTCATGGAGGCCTCCATTTCTGGCTATGACAGGTGTCGTAGCTGGCGAGGGAAAAATTACTTTTTCGGCGTCAGCACCTTTGTGCCCCCCATGTAAGGCCAAAGGACCTCAGGGATCTTCACGCTGCCGTCGGGCTGAAGGTTATTTTCCAGCAGGGCGATGAGCATACGGGGAGGGGCCACACAGGTGTTGTTCAGGGTGTGGCACAATTGGGTCTTGCCCTCGGCGTCCTTGTAGCGGATCCGCAGGCGTCTGGCCTGGGCGTCTCCCAGGTTGGAACAGGAGCAGACCTCGAAATACTTTTGCTGCCGGGGAGACCAGGCTTCGATATCGCAGCTCTTCACCTTCAGGTCCGCCAGGTCGCCGGAGCAGCACTCCAACTGGCGGACGGGAATATCAAAGTTTCGGAACAGCTCCACGGAATACTGCCACAGCTTTTCGTACCAATCCTTGCTTTCCTCGGGCTTGCAGACCACGATCATCTCCTGCTTTTCAAACTGGTGGATCCGATATACGCCCCGCTCCTCCAAGCCGTGGGAGCCCTTCTCCTTGCGGAAGCAGGGAGAGTAAGAGGTGAGGGTTTGGGGCAGCTTTTCCTCGGAAAGGATCTGGTCGATAAACCGGCCGATCATGGAATGCTCGCTGGTGCCGATGAGGTACAGGTCCTCCCCCTCGATCTTATACATCATAGCGTCCATATCGGTCTGACTCATAACGCCTTCCACCACATTGCCATGGATCAGGAAAGGGGGAATGCAGTAGGTGAAGCCTTTGGAGATCATAAAGTCCCGGCCGTAGGCCAACACTGCCTCGTGAAGCCGGGCGATATCTCCCAGAAGATAGTAGAAGCCCGCGCCGGAGACCCGGCCGGCGGCGTCCATGTCAATGCCGTCAAAGCTCTCCATGATCTCGGTGTGATAGGGGATGGAGAAGTCGGGCACTGTGGCCTCTCCAAACCGCTCCACCTCCACGTTGGCGGAGTCGTCAGGGCCAATGGGAACGCTGGGGTCAATAATGTTGGGGATCTGGAGCATAATATGACGGATCTTTTCCGCCAAAACCGTTTCCTTCTCCTCCAGGGCGGCCAGGGTGTCGGCGTCCGCTTTCACTTCGGCCTTGAGTTGCTCTGCCTCGGCGAGTTTGGACGGATCCTTCTTGGCTTGTCCCATGAGCATACCAACCTGCTTTGATTTGGCGTTCCGGGCGGTACGCAGATCTTGGGCGGCCTGAATGGTCTCCCGGTTTTCCTTGTCCAGGGAAATGACCTCGTCTACCAGGGGCAGTTTGGTGTCCTGAAACTTTTTCTTGATATTTTCTTTCACCACGTCAGGATTTTCCCGAATAAACTTGATGTCCAACATAGCAAATCACCTCTTAATAAACAGTAGGGGAGGGGCTTGCCCCTCCTGCTCTGTATGGCATATTACGCTGCGGGGATCGGGCTCCTGCAAGCGGACCATACAAAACGAGTGCGTCAATATAATGCGTCATAGATCTCCTGGTACCGGGCGGAAGGAGAAAACCGCTGTGTGCCGGTGGTGTTCTCCTTGGGAAGCGCCTCTTTGAGTTGGGAAAGAGCTTCAAACTGCTGGATCAACTCCCGGGCGGTAGCGTAGCGCTTTTGGGCGTAAGCGCTTTCGATCTGCCAAAACCATTGCATGGCGTCGGCGCTGTCCGACTCCTCCTGTACCTGCCGGGTAAGTGCCTGGGCCTCTTGGACCGCCTCTGCCTGGGCTTGCTCGGCGGCGTCCAGCTGCTCCTGGAGCTGTGCGACCTGTTTGTGTAGCTCCTCGTTATCGCTCATCAGGATCTGAATGGAGTCGGTAGCGGAGACGGATTGCTTGAGGGCGTCGATGGCCTCGCTGTTGGAATCGTTGGTCCGCTGTTGCTGAAAGTAGGCCAGCAGCAAAAGAAGGAAGGCGGCGGCAAAAAGGATCACCAGATACACCAGGATGGGAGATCTTTGTCTGGAGCGGGCATGCTCCGCCTGGTGCTGCAAATTTCCGGACTCTTTTCCACTCAAGCCGGGGCCCCTCCCTTCGGCGCTTTGGCCTTTTTCACCTGCTCCAAAAGCTCCAAAAGGGCGTTCAGGTCGTTGTCATCATAGTACTCCAGCTCGATCTTACCCTTTTTGGCGCCTTGTACAATGGAGACCTTTCGGCCAAAGCGGTCGGACAGGTCCTTGGCGGCAGCGTCCCGGTAGATCTTATAGGGGTCGGTATCGGGGGAGGTGGGGGCAGGCTCCTTTTTGGCTTGAGCCAGCTTTTTCACCAAGGCCTCGGTCTGACGGACCGAAAGGCCCTCGTCAATGATCCGCTGGGCCAGGGCGCGTTGGTCAGATTTGTTGGACGAGCCCAAGAGAGCCCGCGCGTGACCGGCGGACAGCCGCCCCTCCTCCAAAAGCTGAAGGACGGGATCGGGGAGGGCCAAAAGACGGAGCGCGTTGGTAACAGCGGGGCGGGATTTTCCGACCCGGAGAGAGACCTCCTCCTGGGTAAGACCGTAATCCTCCATCAGGACCTTGTAACCGTTGGCTTCCTCTATCGGATTCAGGTCCTGCCGCTGAAGATTTTCAATCAGCCCCAGTTCCATGACCTTCCGGTCGTCGGCTTCAATAATGACGGCGGGGACTTCTTTGAGTCCGGCAGCCTTGGCGGCCCGCCAGCGGCGCTCTCCGGCAATGATCTGATAATAGCCGGAGGAGAGCCGCCGGACGGTAAGAGGTTGAATAATGCCGTGAGTCCGAACGGATTCGGTGAGATCGCTGAGGGCCTCGTCGTCAAACCGTTTCCGGGGTTGGTTTAACCCCGGCTGGACCTGGGAGATGGGAAGGGAGGAGGAGCCTTGCCCCTCCCGCTGTTCTTGCCGGACGGCGTCCTCTCCCAAAAGGGCGCCTAAGCCTTTGCCTAATCCACGTTCTTTTGCCATATAACCAATTCCTTTCGGTGATATTTTTGCGATGCCCCGTTTGTACTTGGGGGAAAAAGGAGGCTAACGGATGGATGTACCAATTTCAGCAAAGCCGGAAGCGGAACGGAATAGGTTTCTTCCGATACGTTTCACGTGAAACATTTACCCATTAGCTGCAATAATCTCGCTTGCCAAAGCCCGGTAAGCTTCGGTGCCCCGGGAGTAAGGGTCATAGGCGTCGATGGGCTTGCCGTGGCTGGGGGCCTCGGAGAGACGGACTGTCCGGGGAATCACCGTGGCGTAGACCTGGCCGGGAAAGTGGCGCTTGACCTCTTCAGAGACCTGCATACTCAGGTTGGTACGGCTGTCGTACATGGTAAGAAGAACTCCCTCCAGCTCAATGCCGGGATTCAGGGAACGCTTTACAATACGGACGGTGCCCAGCAGGTCGGAAAGGCCCTCCAAAGCATAATACTCACATTGGACAGGGACCAGGACCGAGTTGGCGGCGCATAGACCGTTTAAGGTCAGAAGCTCCAGGGAGGGGGGGCAGTCAATCAGAATGTAGTCATATTCTTCATCTACACTGTCCAACGCCTTTTCCAAAAGGTGCTCCCGGTCGGGAATGGCGATCATCTCGATCCCGGCTCCGGCCAAGGCCTTGTTAACCGGAAGGACGTCACAGTATGGGGTGGGAACAATGGCTTTTTTACAAGGGACTCCTTCAATAAGTACCTCATAGACGCTGGGGGTGGCGGTGGTCTTGTCCACACCCAGCCCGGAGGTGGCGTTGGCTTGAGGGTCAAAGTCGCAGAGCAATACCCGTTGTCCCTGTGCCCGCAGGGCGGAGGCCAGGTTGACGCAGGTGGTGGTTTTTCCCACGCCGCCCTTTTGATTGACGATGGCGATCCGTTTTGCCATGGACGCACATCCTTTCTTTTTTCATAAAATAGGTGCAGAATCTATTATAACCCAGAACAGGGTAGACTTGCAAGAGGGGAAAGGAAAAAGAGACGCTGAAAAAGCCGTTGAATGTTTCACGTGAAACATTCAACGGCTTTATATAAATGGAGGGGCGCTTACCGGGGGATACGAATGGTCAGCAGGATTTCATGGTCGGTATCCTGGCGGTCGTAGGCTGCCTTTACTCCGGCGCTTTGCATAAGGGAAAGGCCACGGGTCACCGTGTTTAGAAAAAAGCGGACGTCCTTTAATAGAAAGGTGGGCTTAGAACGTTTGGGAGCAGGATGAAGGAGGGCGTCTATATGGGCTTCTGTTTTTGCCACAGTCAAGTCATGGTCCACAATGTATTGGGCGGCGCTCTGCTGAACCGCTGGGTCGGAAAGACGGAGAAGGGCTCTGGCATGGCGCTCGGTAAAGCCATTTTGCCGCAGCAGATCCAGGACATTGGGGGGGAGCCGCAAAAGCCGAAGCTTATTGGCCAGGGAGGATTGGGCCTTGCCCAACTGCTTTGCCAAAGCCTCCTGAGAAAGGCTGGTGGCCTCCAACAGAGCCTGGATGGCCAAAGCCTCCTCCCAAAAATCCAGATCCCGCCGCTGGACATTTTCAATGAGAGCCAAAAGGGAAGATTGGGTTTCGTCGGCAGTAACGATGAGGCAGGGGACCTCAGAGAGTCCTGCCAATTGGGCGGAGCGGAGCCGGCGTTCACCGGAAATCAGTTCATACCCTGCCTCTGCCCGACGAACGGAGAGGGGCTGAAGGATCCCATGGGCGGCAATGCTGGCGGCAAGCTCCTGAAGCCCCTCTGGGGAAAAGTATCTCCGGGGCTGATTGGGATTGGGACGGATACTGTCAACAGGTAAAAACTGGACCCGCGTGGACTCAAAAAGGCCCTTTTTGGTTCGGAGAAATGGCACAAAAAACCCTTCTTTCCCAATGGTTTGGTCTAGATAACCAGATTTTACCATTTTTGGATAGGGAAAGAAGGGGAAAGAAGGGGAGATGGGAAATATTTCCATAAAAGGCGGCTTAAAAATCAGGGTGCCTCTCTGGGGGATCAAGCTCGTAAGAATCCCTTGCCAAAGATCTCGCTGGAATTGGTAATCAGCATAAAGGCGTGGGGCTCCGTTTGCCTCAGATGATTCCGCAGGGCCACCGCCTGGTGACGGGATAGGGCGGTAAGGATCACATATTGCTCCTGGTGGGTGTAGGCGCCCTGGGCCTTCCAGACCGTGGCTCCCCGGTGAAGGGTGTCGTTAATGTAGTGGCAGACCCTTTCCGGGTCGTGGGTCACCACGGTAAAGGACTTTTTCCGGTTCAGGGACTCAATGACGGAATCCACCAAAACAGACTTTAGGGCCAGGCCCAGTAGGGAGAAAAGGCCTGTCTCCACATCAAAGACCAAAAGGGCCCCGGCTGCAATGAGAACATCGGAGACCAGGAGGGCACGGCCCACATCCATACCGGTGTACTTCTTCAGGATCATGGCCATAATGTCGGTGCCGCCGGTGGAGGAATCCATATTAAAGAGGATGGCGGCGCCCAGGGCGGGGAGGAGTACAGCAAAGAAAAGCTCCAGCATTTTTTCATCCGTCAGGGGCCGGGAGAGGGGACAAAACTGTTCCAGGAGCTGGATAACGCCGGAATAGAGCAGGGAGCAGTATACTGTTTTTAGCCCGAAGGAACGGTCCAGCACCAGAAAGCCCAGGATCAGAAAAAGGATGGTAATGACGGTATTGATGGTGGCGGGGGTAACCAGGTGGGAGGGGATCAGCTGTCCCAAAAGGATGGAAAGGCCGGAGACGCCTCCCATGGAAAAGTGGTTGGGGAACTTGAAAAAATAGACCCCAACACTGACAAGAACAGAGCCCAAGGTCATAAGAAGAAAGCCGGAAAGGGTTTGGCGGAGGATGGGCTTGGCGGGTTCCATGGAAGGACCTCCTTCAGGGGAGAATGGGAACACATCGAAACGAAAAGCGGGATCACCGTTCTGAAAGGACGCGCCAAACGTCGTAATGGGGAATATCCGGATAATCGGGGATCATGCCCAGCCGCCAAATGGAAATCCCCTGTATTCTGAACATGCGGGCCATTCGCTGCTTTTCCCCGATGCTCTGGGCGTCCTCATACCACAGGCGGTAGTGTTCCCCGTCGGCGGTATAATATAGGTTGGGATTCCGGCTCTGATCGTCCCAGACGCGCAGGGAATCCGACTGCCGAAGCCGCTGGGCAATGGTGGCGGTAGCGGGATGGTAGAAGGTCTGGTCCAGGAGAAGGCCGGACTCGTCCACATGGAAGCCGGTAGTATTAAAGGAGATGGCCAGGGCCAGTTTGCTTCTGTCCTGAACGCCTGTAACAGGGTCGGTAATGTGCCGCAAAGCGGTGTAGATCTGTTCTATGGGGGTCACAGGGCAGTAGGTCTTGTCGGTGCCCAGATAATAATCCGGAATGGAGGACCACTGGTAATCGTGGGCCATGAGGATCACCTTGTCACAGCTCTCTCCCAGGGCCTGGTAATCAAAGCCGCCAAACCAGGTGTCGGGCTGGACGCAGACATATAAGGTCTGCTCCGGAGGAAGGGCGGAACGGAGGGCGGCGATGAAGGAGGAATACGCCTCCCGGTGCTCTTCCCGCAAGCCCTCCACGTCCATGGTAAGCCCCCCGTAGGGTTGGGCGGCGGAGACCAGTTGGGCGATGGTCTCAGCCTGGTTGGCGGCCCCTGTAATGGCGGTGAAGGTGGCCGCAGAACCAAAAACATTCAGGTTGTAGGGGATGGAGTGTTCCTTTAAAAAGTCTGTGGTCAGATCGGACTGTTCGGGCTTGACCCAGTCGTTGCCGTTTTCTGCGGTGGAATTGACAAGGGGCATCCCCGCTTCGTCCACCTCCAGCCGGGCCCAACCCAGGCTGACGCCGTCCATTTGAGCGGTATAGCTCAGCTGGGGGTAAGAGCTGAAGGCGTAGAAGCCGTGGAGCCATTCTGTCTTTGAATGATACCGCTCATAGCAGCGCACCAGCATGGCGGCGCACTGCTCCCGGGAGGCGGAGAAGGTGGGGAGAAACTTTAGGCTCCCGTTTTCCTCCACCCCGGTAATGATACCAAAGTCATAGGCCAGGGCAGCGTACCCCTTGTTTTCGGCCACATCGGGAAAGGGGAGGGTCACATCCTCCAGCGAGCGGGCCAACCGTCCATAGCCCAGGGCCCGGACCAGCATCTGGGCCATCTCCCCCCGGCTGATGTAGTCGTCGGGGCGGAAGGGCCCCGCGGCGTCTATGGCGTCGTGAGCGGCGGCGGCGGAAATGTAGCCCTGGGCCCAATGGCCGGGAACGTCAAATAAGGTTTCGGGGACCGTCTCCTCCGGGGTCCAGTCCAGCATACGGCATAGGACTGTGGCAAATTGGGCGCGGGTCATATTTTCCCCCACGCCGAAGCGGCCGTCGGGATAGCCCTCCATCAGGCCATAGGCTCCCGCCTTTTCAATGACCTCCGAAGCCCAGGTGTTTTCGGCGTCGGCATAGACGGCCCGGGCGGTGGGAACCAGGGGGGAGAACGTGAGAAGCAGGACTGCCGCCAGAAGGGCAGGGGCAAAATGACGTTTTAAAAAGCGCATGGGGGGCCTCCTTTTGGAATGTCAGCCGTTGTCGTTGTAATAGGGGGAAAACTCAGGAGCTTCCTCATCCGCCAGGGCGGTATGGAACTCATCAAAACGCCAACCGGCATCGGTAAGGACCATGGTGATGGGAAATTCCAGCGTATATTCGTATTCCCGCTCCAGGCGCGCGTCCCGCTCCTCGTAGGTCTCGCCCTCGTAGGGCCACACTGGGGAGTAATGGCCGATGAGGGTAAAGGAGATCCGGTCCTCCGTCTGCTCCTCCAGACGGAACTGGTCGGGAAAGTGGTCGTTATAATAGTACCCAGAACCCCGTTCCAGGTCTAAAACACCCAAAGCACCATTCAGATCGGCATAGATGGGATAGAGGGCCTCGTCGCCAAAGAGGAGCCAGTTGCACTCCTGCCAGAACCGGTCGGTAAAGACAGAGCGGACGGTGGCGTCAAAATCGGCGTAGGGATATTGAGAGAGATAGTATCCGTCCATTCCCTCATAAGAAACCACTTCATAGGTGTATCCGCCGTCAGAAAGGGGAATGTGAATAAGAGGAAACATATCCTCCACAGCGGTGGTGCTGCCGCCGAACATATGGGTATAAAGATAGTGGGCCAGGCGGTATTGCTCCTGCTGGCCTTCCTCCAGAAAATCGGGGACGGGGACTGAGGCAAAATAGGCGGCCAGGGCCTCCCGGTCAGGGGTGGGGACCGGCTCCGGGGAAGGGCTTGGCGCAGGGACGGAAGCCGTGATCTGGACTGGAGGGGAACCGGAGCTTGGTGTGGGAACCGGGGAGTGGGTGCAGGAGGAAAGGAGAAGGAGGGCCAGGGGAAGGGCGCAAACCAAATGACGCATGACGGACCTCCTTTTGAAAAACGGAAACTATTTTTATTATAGCAGGTTTCGACAGGGGATACAATGGGATTGCTTTTTTCGGCCTATTCCTGTAAAATGAGGAAAATCATCGATTACCGGAGGAGGGCTTGGGATGAAGCTGCTGGAAGAGCGGATCCGCAGAGACGGAAGGATCCGGGAGAAGGGGACCATTCTGAAGGTGGACAGCTTTCTCAACCACCAGATGGATCTGGCGCTGTTCAATGAAATGGGAAAGGAATTTTTCCGGCTGTTTGGGAATGAGGGGGTTACAAAGCTTCTGACTGTGGAGGCCAGCGGCATTGGGATCGCCTGTGTGGCGGGGCAGTATTTTAATGTGCCCGTGGTCTTTGCGAAGAAAAGCAAGACCAAAAACATTGGCGGCAGCGTCTACACCGCCCCGGTGGAATCCTTTACCCACGGCGGGGTCTATGAGGTGATGGTGGCAAAGGAATTTCTCCTTCGGTCGGACCGGGTGCTGCTTATTGACGACTTTCTGGCCAACGGTGCGGCTCTGGAAGGACTTCTCTCCATTGTGGAGCAGGCCGGGGCCACGGCGGTGGGGGCCGGGATCTGCATTGAGAAAGCCTTTCAGCCCGGAGGGGACCGCCTTCGATCCCAGGGTCTGCGAATAGAGGCCCTGGCGAGGATCGGGAAGATGAGCTCCGAGGGAATTGAATTTTGTTAAAAATAAAGCTTGCGGGGAGCGGGGCTTTGTTATATACTATAAGTAGAAACAACTGAATACTTTGTCTTCAGGGTGGGGCGCAATTCCCCGACTGGCGGTATAGTCCGCGACCGGTTGCCTTTAGGCGGCCGCTGACCCGGTTCGATTCCGGGACCAACAGTATAGTCTGGATGAAAGAAGATGAGTGTGACAAAATCGTGTGCCTGCAAATGGTGCGCTTCTTTGTTAGCCATTCGCCTGGAAGAAGCCAAAGGATCCGGGGGTTTTGAGCCTTACAAAGAGGCGTATTTTTTGTTGGGAGGTTTTGTCCATGAGCAACAATCAAAAGCTTCGCCGCCTGACGATGGCGGCGCTGTGCGGAGCGGTGTCCTTCGTGCTAATGTATTTCAGCTTCTCCGTACCGGTCCTTTCCCCCTTTGCGGAGTTTGATTTCTCCGCCCTGCCTGAGCTGATCGGAGGCTTCATTTTGGGACCGGTGGGGGCTATTGAGATCATTACCGTCAAGCTTGGAATGAAACTGCTGTTTAAGGGGAGCAGTTCCTTGCTTACGGGAGAGCTTATAAACTTTGTTTTAAGCGTTTCCTATATTTTGCCCGCCGTGCTTTATTACCGAAAGCACAAAACCAAAAAGGGAGCCATCATTGGAATGACCATCGGTACCTTGATCGGCGTAGCGGTATCTGTGCCCGCCAATGTATGCTTGACGTTTCCTCTTTACATTAAGCTCTATGGCATGAACTGGGAAGGGATCCTTGAAATGTGCTCGGCCGTAAACCCGTGGATCAAAAGCATTCCCACCATGGTTGCCTTCTCCATTATTCCCTTCAATCTGATTTCCCGGGCGGTCACTTCCTTGATTGCGCTGCTGGTTTATAAAAAGCTCAGCGTTCCCATTAAGAAATTGATTCAGTAAAAGGAGAGAGATACGATGAAATACAGCGCGGATAAAAGCCTGTCCTTTCAGCAGGCGGTAGAGCTCATGTTTGAGAAGCTGGGGAATGATAAGATCATGGCCCTGGCCAGCTCCGTAAACGATTATGTGATGGTTCGCAATGTAAGCTGCCTGTTTTACGACGGAAAGGTCTGGTTCAAAACCGATAAAAACTTCCGGAAGACCCAGCACCTTTATCAGAACCCCAGGGTGGCGCTTTGCTGGAGCGGGGTGCAGATCGAGGGGATCGCTGAAAATAAGGGGTTGGTGGTGGAGGAACCCGGACGGAAATTTGAGACCCTGTACAAAAAATTTCTTTGGGGAAGCTATAATAAATACTCTCACGAGGACACCGAGATCCTGATCGAGGTGACTCCCAAGTTTGTAGAGATCTGGGATACCAGCGAGGATAATTACGCATATCAAATATTTTTGGATTTTGACAAGCAGACCGTGGAGGTTAAGCAGTACGATCAGCAGTGATCTCCGCAGAAGGGACCTGCCTTGGAAGACGAGGAGCGAATGAAAAAGAGAGCTGCCGACCTTTCGTGGTCGGCAGCTCTCTTTTTTGCCAGGAATAGGGGGAAAGCCGCTTTTTCTCTTCTGGGGGTCTGGGCAATCCTTGCCTGTTTTCTTACGCCTTTCCCTTTGCCTTTATGACAAAGAGCGTGGCGATCATCAGGAGAATGGCGGCGGGAAGGGCAATAAAGACGTTGGGCACAAACCCGGCGATGATGAAGCTGACAAAGCTTACCGCCGCCACGGTAATGGCATAGGGGAGCTGGGTGGAAACGTGGGTCACGTGGTCGCACTGAGCGCCCGCCGAGGCCATGATGGTGGTATCGCTGATGGGGGAGCAGTGGTCGCCGCAGACGGCGCCGGCCAGGCATGCGGAGATGCCGATGGTCAGAAGGGTGGAGCCGGTGGGGAAGATGGCGGTGACAATGGGGATCAGAATGCCGAAGGTGCCCCAGCTGGTACCCGAAGCGAAGGCCAGCAGGCAGGCCACCACAAAGATAACGGCGGGGAGAAGGCTGTAGAGCCCCTGAGAGGCGCCCTTCATGGCGGCCTCCACAAACTCGGCGGCGCCCAGGTAGCCGGTCATGGTTTTCAGGCTTACCGCCAGAGTCAGAATGGTGATGGGGGGGACCATGGCAATGAAGCCTTTGGGCAGACAGGCCATGGCGTCCTTGAAGCTTATCAGGCGGCGGCCCACTACATAGGCGATGGTGAGGACCAGGGCGATAATGGCGCCCCAGGGGAGGGAGATAAAGGCGTCGGTGTTGCCGAAGGCGCCGATGAAGTCCCCGGCGCAGTCAGTGCCGCCCCAGGCGTCCACACCGAAGAAGCCGCCCACATAGATCATGCCGATCACGCAGAAAAGGATCAGAATTACCACCGGGAGGATCAGGTCTATTACCTTACCCTTGGGATTTCCCTCCTCCTTGCTTTCGGTGGGGAGGGCTCCCAGTTCGCCTGTGGTCCGGGCCAGGTCCTCATAGTGCTTCATGGGGCCGTAGTCCAGCTTCATAACGACCATGCCGATGATAAACACAAAGGTAAGAAGGGAATAGAAGTTAAAGGGGATGGCCTGGACAAAAAGCTGGATGCCGGAGCCCCCGGTGTCCAGATCGGCGGCAACGCCGGAGACGGCGGCGGCCCAGGAGGAGACGGGGGCGATCATACATACGGGGGCGGCGGTGGCGTCAATGAGGAAGGCCAGCTTGGCCCGGGAGATCTTGTGGCTGTCGGTGACAGGGCGCATGACCGAGCCTACGGTAAGACAGTTGAAATAGTCGTCAATGAAGATGAGAATGCCCAGTACAAAGGTGGCCAGCATGGCCCCCACCCGGGTCTTAATGTTCTTCTCCGCCCAGCGGCCAAAGGCGGCAGAGCCTCCTGCGGCGTTTACCAGAGCCACAATGGTGCCCAGGATCACCAGAAACAGGAAAATGCCGGCGTTGTCGGCAATGGCGGTGATGAGCCCGTCGTTAATAATGGCGTCCAGGGTCTGCACAGGAGCAAAATTGCAGTAGAGAAGAGCGCCCACCAGGATCCCGATAAAGAGGGAGGAGTAGGCCTCCTTGGTAATGAGGGCCAGGAGAATGGCAATGATCGGAGGTAAAAAGGCCCAGAAGGTGTTGTAGAACTGACTGACAGTTTCCATCGTGTTTTCTCTCCATTCTTTTCGCATGAAAAATGAGGCCGGAACGCAAAGCGTTCATGGCCTCATACACACAGGGGGACCCGAACGGTCCCGTATGGAACCATGATAGCGCTTCACATTTCTGTGACAGTCCAATGGGTATTTCCCACTGGCCCAGGCAAAGCTCCGGCAGACACCAAAGCCCCCTTCGGCGGCGCTCCCTTTCCCCGTTCCCGGCTGTCTGGCCTTGGAAACGGTTACTTATGAGAACCGCACCTCTATCATGCTGAATTTGGTTGGTATATTATCACGTAGTACGAAGGATGTCAAGAGGCAGGGCAAAAACATTGCGTATCATTTTCAAAGGAATATACAAAGCGTTTTCGGGGTTAGCTCCCAAGGAGGTGCTCCAAAAGAATTTTTGTGCCGATGCCCACAAGAACGATTCCACCCAAAAGGGTAGCCCTGCGCCGAAAAAGCTGCCCCAGCTTCCGGCCCAAAAGGCCTCCCAACATAGCCAGGGCAAAAGCCACCAGACCAATTATAGCGGAGGAAAGCAAAATGTCGGCGTCGGTAAAGGCCAGGGAGATCCCCACTGCCAAAGCGTCAATACTGGTAGCCAGCGCCAGAAGAAAAAGCCGCCGGACGGAAAGGTCGGTGACGGCCTCCCCCTCGCTGCCGGAAAGGGCTTCATGGATCATACTGCCTCCAATCAGGGCAAGAAGTCCAAAGGCGATCCAGTGATCTACTGCCTCTATGTAGGTCTTGACGCTGGAGCCCAAAAACCAACCGGCAAGGGGCATGGCAAACTGAAAAAATCCGCACCAGGTGCCAATGCGGGCGGCCTGTCTGGGGCCAAAGCCGGGAACGGCGATACCGGTGGAGACGGAGACGGCAAAGGCATCCATGGCCAGGCTCAGGGCGATGAGAAAGATTTGGAGCAAGAGGATCCCTCCTTACAAAGAGAATAAGGAATTACAGTGTAGCATATTTGGGGAGGAAGGGCAATATGAGCCCGGAGAAAAAAGCATGTAAAAAGAGCCGGGGATCACCCGGCTCTTTTTACAAGGAAAGAGGATAGAATGAAATGAAAAAGAAATGTCTCTTGCAAGTGTTATGATATAGGAAAGTTGTAAACGAAACTAACAAAAGTTGTTACAAAAGGATTAATTCTCGGAATTTTTTTGTCTTATTTCGGTAATGTGGGGAGTGGGAAGGGGGAGGAGGGATTTTAGTGAAGGGCTGTGTCAGGCTCCAAACAGGTCAGGGCGTTGCAGTGGCTAAGCCTTCCGACTCCGCAAAACAGCCGCCGGGGCAAAAGGGCTTGCCCCTCTGACTGTTTCGCTCCGCTTCGGACTTAGCCACTGCAACTGACCTGTTTTCCGCCCTTCGGACACAAAAAAGCAGCGGAACAACCGCTGCTTTTTTGCAAAAGGATTGGAGGATAGAATGAGAAGAAGATTGCTTCCTTGCACGGTGTTTAGAATACAGGGAAATTGTTAAAAAGAAAATCCCCAGTTGTTACGAATGTATTAAATCTGGGAGGAACGCTGCCGGGTCTGAGAAAAAAAGCTGGAGAGAAGTTGAGCGCACTCCGCCTCCAGGGGGCCGCGAAAAATACGGGGGTGGTGTCCAAAACGCTCCTCGAAAAGGTTCAGCACCGAGCCGCAGGCTCCCATGGCCGGGTCCTTGGCGGCGTAGTGGAGCTCGCCGATCCGGGCGTTAAGGATGGCTCCGGCGCACATGGGGCAGGGCTCCAAGGTGACATAGAGTCTGGCTTTATTGAGCCGCCACCCACCCACACTTTGGCAGGCTTGCCGAATGGCGCAAAGTTCGGCGTGGCCCAGGGCATCCTTGTCCTTCTCCCGGCGGTTGCGGCCCTCCCCGATGATGCGCCCGTCCTCCCAGACAATGACGCAGCCTACCGGAACCTCCCCATTGTCCAGGGCCTCCCGTGCCAGCTCCAGGGCCCGAAACATATAAAATTCATCGGTCATAAGGCTTCACCGCCTTCTGCCGTTTTGCTGTAATCTTCCACCATAAGTCGGGCGAACTTCAAAGGATCCTCCCCTTTTTTTAACCGCAGGGTGAGGGCGGGCTTTTCCCCAGCGGAGAACAGGATCCGGCCCTTCCAGCGGTCCTGGGCGCAGAGGGTGGATACCCGGCGAAGCTCAAAGGCGTCGAGGGAGAAGATCACATTGTTTCCCTTTTGGGTCAGTTCCCTGACGCCGCAGTGAGCGGCGTCGGAGCGGAGAAGGGCCACCGCGATCAGGTTGTTGACCTGCCGTGGCGGGTCGCCGTAGCGGTCGATAAGCTCATCGGTCAGATCGTCGGCGTCATTTTCGCTCCGGATCAGGGCGATCCGCCGGTAGAGGTCCATCCGCTGTTCCGGGGATGGGACGTACCGGTCGGGGATGGAGGCGGCCACCGTCAAATCGGCGGAGCACTCGGCAGGCTTTTCCACCGGTTCTCCCCGCTCAGCCAAGACAGCCTCCTCCAAAAGCTGAAGATACATATCGTAGCCCACGCTCATCATAAACCCGGACTGTTCGGGGCCCAGCACATTGCCTGCTCCCCGGATCTCCAGATCCCGCATGGCGATCTTAAAGCCGGAGCCAAACTCGGCAAACTCCCGGATGGCCCCCAGCCGTTTGGCGGCTACCTCGCTCAGAACCTTGCCCCGGCGGTAGGTGAGATAGGCGAAGGCCCGCCGGTTGGACCGGCCTACCCGCCCCCGAATTTGATGGAGCTGGGCAAGGCCCATCTTATCCGCGTCCTCAATGATAAGAGTATTGACGTTGGAGATGTCGATACCCGTTTCAATGATGGTGGTACAGCACAGTACCCCCACCTCTCCCTCGGACATCCGCTTCATTACATCCCCCAGCTCGTCCTGGGTCATTTTACCGTGGGCGGCCGCCACCACCACGTCCTCCCCCAGCATTTCCTGAATCCGGGCGGCAGTGCGGGCGATGGTCTCCACCCGGTTGTGGAGATAGTAGACCTGCCCGCCCCGCTCCAGCTCCCGGCGCATGGCGTCGGCAAGAACGGACCAGTCGTGCTCCATCACATAGGTCTGGACAGGCTGGCGGTCCAGGGGAGGCTCCTCCAGGGTGGACATGTCCCGGATGCCGGAAAGGGCCATGTTGAGAGTCCGGGGAATTGGGGTGGCGGACAGGGTAAGTACGTCCACCTGCTGGGAGAGCTCCTTCAGCTTTTCCTTGTGGGTGACCCCAAAGCGCTGCTCCTCATCCACCACCAAAAGCCCCAGGTTTTTGAACTGGACGTCCTTCTGGAGCAGACGGTGGGTGCCGATCAAAAGGTCGATGCTTCCCTCGGAGAGCTTGCGCAGGGTTTCTTTCATTTGGGCGGGGGTGCGAAAGCGGGAAATGACCTCCACCTCCACCGGGTACTTGGCAAAACGGTGCTTGGCGGTGAGATAGTGCTGCCGGGCCAGAACGGTGGTGGGGACCAGGATAGCGGCCTGCTTCCCATCCAGCACGCACTTCATAATGGCACGGAAGGCCACCTCCGTTTTGCCGTAGCCCACATCTCCGCAGAGGAGCCGGTCCATAGGCTTGTTCATTTCCATGTCCCGCTTGATCTCCTGGATGCAGCGGAGCTGGTCCTCAGTCTCGGTATACTCAAATTCCTCCTCGAACTCCTTTTGCCAGGGGGAATCGGGGGAGAAGGCAAAGCCGGGCTGACGCTGGCGCTGGGCATAAAGCTGAATGAGGCCCTTGGCCAGGTCCTGAACTGCCTTTTTGGCACGGGACCGCTGCCGCTCCCAGTCGCCGCCCCCCAGCCGGGAGAGCTTTTTGGTCTCATTGGCGTCCTCCCCGCCGCCAATATACTTGCTTACCATGTCCAGCTGAGTGGCGGGGACATAAAGGGCGTCGGCCCCGGCGTAGGCGATCTTTACATAGTCCTTATCTACCCCATCCACCGGCATTTTTACCATACCCTGATACCGGCCGATGCCGTACTGCTGGTGGACCACCAGGTCCCCCAGGTCAAGATCCGCGTAGGAGCGGAGCTTTTCCCGGTTGGTGGGAGCCTTGGGCTTCCGCTTTTTTACCGGGGCGGCGGAGCCTTCCGTAAGAACGGCGAGGCGAATGGTGGGAAACTCCATACCGGAGGAGAGCCCTCCGCAGCAGATCACCGCCTGTCCCGGCTGGGGGAGGGAGGAAAGCTTAAAGTCCACTGCGGAGCGGACGTTTTGTTCCCGAAGAAGGGCTTGCAGGTTCAGGCATCTTTGTTCACTGCCCGCCAGCACCACCACGGAAAAGCCGGCGGTAAGATAGTGGCTGAGGTCGCTGACGGCGGTTTCCAGGCTGACGCCATAGGCGGAAAGCTGTTTGGCGGTGACCGCCAGAAGCTGCCTGGGCCGCTGGGGGTACTGGGAGGAGGTGAAGGGGTCCAGGTAGGCTACCGCCCACTCCTCCAAGGCAGCGGTCAGCTCTTCCGGCGTCAGGCAGAACCGGCCCAGCTCGGGGAGAAGGATCCCGCTCTCCGCCAGGGCGGTCACGTCCTCGTTCACCTGCCAGAGTTCATTTTTGCACCGCTCCATAAAACGGGGACTGTCGCTGATGAGAATGGCCGTATCAGAGGGAAGATAGTCCAGGGCGGTGGACATTTTGGGATAGATGAGGGCCAGATAGCGGTCAATGGCGGGAAAACGAAGACCGTTTTCCAGGGCCTCCTTATCTTGGGCCAGGGTAACGAGAAGCTGGTCGGGGGCCCCTTTTTTCACCGCCGCAGCCAGCCGCTGGTCCAGGGCCTGGGCCAGGCCCATCGTTCCGCCGGGGGTAAATTGGGGGAGAACCTCGGCGGCGGGGAGGATCCGGGCCTCATCAAGCTGCTCGGTCCGGCGTTGGGTGGAGATATCGAACAGACCCATGGAGTCCACATCGTCGCCGAAAAATTCGATCCGTACTGGTTGGGGATGGGCGGGGGAAAAGAAATCCAGGATCCCGCCCCGAAGGGCAAACTGACCGATCCCCTCTACTTGGTCGCAGCGGGAATAGCCTGCGGCGGAAAGCGCTTCCGCCAGTTCATTCAAATCATAACGGGAGCCCATTTTCAATACCCGGCTGGCCTTGGTAAGAAGCTGGGGGGGCATGGTCCGCTGGATCAGAGCCTCTGCCGGGGCGACCAGAAAAGGAAGGTCGCCCTGGGCCAAAGCCCACAGAGTTTGAAGCCGGAGATGCTCCCACTGGTGGGAGACCACGGCGGCGTTATGAAAGGTAAATTCCCGAGAGGGAAGGGTAAAGACCTCTTCCCCGGTAAGGGCCCTCAAGTCGGAGGCCACGCGCTGGCATTCAGCGTCGTCGGCGCAGAAGAGGGCCACCGTCCGCCCCGATTGCTTTCGCAGGGCGGCGGCAAAGTAGGCCCGGTGGGCGCCGGACAGGCCGCTGACCGCTACAGGGGAAAGCCCGTTGTCCAGCGCGGCGGCCAGCTGTTGAAATTCGGGCAGTTGGGGAAGGGCGGACAGAAGCTGCTGCATAGGATGCCTCCAATAAAGAAGGGTAATCGCCCCGCAAAAGCGGTCCAGAAGGGGGCCCGGCGAAACGCCGAAAAGCCCCCCATTCTAAGGAAAGGGGGGTGTCGTTGCGGTTAGTATATCATTTCGGGAAAGGGAGGTCAAGAAAAACGGCGGGAATTAGTTGAGAAGGGCCCGGTAGATTAAAACCGCCATCTCCGCCCAGATAAAGGCGAAAGGGTGGGGGGAAACAGACTAATTGAATTTACCCATGGTTTTGCCAGGCCCCTCTTTGATGTAACATTCCACCGCCTGAGCCGCCCGTTTGACCGCGTCGTCAATGTTTTTTCGGTCCTCCCCCTGAGGCTTGCCCAGCACCCAGTCGGCCATATCGTAGTCAGGGTGGGGCTTTCCGCCTACACCAATGCGGATCCGGGAAAAGTCCTCGGTGTGGAGATGGGCGATGATGCTTTTCAGTCCATTGTGTCCTCCTGCCGAGCCGCCCTGACGGACCCGCAGCTTTCCGGGGGGAAGGGAGATCTCGTCAGAGAGGACGATAATGCGCTCCGGGGGGATCTTATAAAAAGCGGCGGCAGGCTCCACCGCCTCCCCGGACAGGTTCATATAGGTCACCGGCTTCATAAGCAGCACATTCTCTCCGCCCAGAACGGCGGTGTTGGTAAGAGCTTTGAACTTCAGCCGCTGGACGGGGATGTTCAGCTTATCGGCGATCTCATCGACCACATCAAAGCCAACGTTGTGCCGGGTGTGCTCATATTGGTCGCCCATGTTGCCCAGCCCTACCACCAGCCAGGTAACGGGGCCCTTGGGCTTGTTAAAGAAAAGCATATTAACCCTCCCGAAAAATCATACTGTAGGGCGGCTGTTCGCGGTCGCCCGAAAGAGGGCCCGCAAAATGGGCCGGGCGAAAAACGGGGCAGGGCATCGCCCTGCCCCGTAGGGAGCGGAACCCTTTAGTTAAACAATTTGGAGATGGAGACCTCCTGATAGATACGGTCGATGGCGTCGGCAAAGAGATGGGCCACCGTCAGGTACTTGATCTTGCTGCTCTGCTTAGCCTGTTCGGTGGGGGGGATGGTGTCCAGGAACATCAATTCTTCAATGGGACTCTTTTCAATGAGGCCGTAGGCGGGGCCGGAGAGAACGCCGTGGCTGGCGCAGGCGTATACCTTGGTGGCACCGCCGATATCCACCAGAGCCTGGGCGGCGTGGCAGAGACTGCCGGCGGTATCCACCATGTCGTCCAACAGCACCACCTGCTTGCCCTTTACGTCGCCGATGATATTCATGACCTCGGAGGAGTTGGCGCGCTGGCGGCGCTTGTCCACGATAGCCAGAGGCATCCCCAGCTTTTGAGCGAAAGCCCTGGCCCGGGAGACGCTGCCCACATCGGGGGAGACCACAATGGTGTCCTCCTCCTGGCCCAGAAACTTTTCGTGGAAGTACTGGGCAAAGATGGGGCTTCCCAGCATATTGTCCACAGGAATATCAAAAAAGCCCTGGATCTGAGAGGCGTGAAGATCCATGGTCAGCACCCGGTCCGCTCCGGCGGTGGTAATCATGTTGGCCACCAGCTTGGCGGAAATGGGATCCCGGGGTTTGGCCTTCCGGTCCTGCCGGGCATAGCCAAAGTAGGGGATGACCGCAGTGATCCGCCCGGCGGAGGCCCGCTTGAAGGCGTCGATCATAATGAGCAGCTCCATCAGGTTATCATTGACCGGAGAGCAGGTGGACTGGACCACGAATACGTCGGAGCCCCGGACCGTCTCGTAAATAGAGCAGTAATTCTCGCCATCGGAGAACCGGCCCGATTCGGCCTGACCCAGTTGTGTGCCCAAGTGGTCACAAATGGCTTGGGCTAAGGCCTGATTGGAGTTGCCTGAAAAAATCTTGATATCCTTTCCGTGCGCGATCATAGCTTCCATCCTCTCATTCTCTCGTATTTCTTTTGTGTTCCTTCCTTTTGCCCGTGGAGCGCCGGCTATTTTTTGCGGTGCTTTTTGACCCAGTTCTTTTTCACTTCCTGACGGTTCCGGGCAATAGCCAGGGAATCGGAGGGAACGTCTTCGGTAATGGTGCTTCCAGCGGCGGTATAGGCTCCGTCGCCTACAGCGACGGGGGCTACCAGATTGGTGTTGCAGCCGATAAAGGCATGGTCTCCAATAACGGTGCGGAATTTTTTCTCCCCGTCATAATTTACCGTGACCGTGCCGCAGCCAAAGTTGACCCCGGCGCCTACGTCGGAGTCGCCCACATAGGTGAGGTGGCTGATTTTGGTACCCTCTCCAATAACGGAATTTTTCAGCTCTACAAAGTCGCCGACCTTGACCTTTTGGGAGAGATGGCAGTGGGGGCGGATGTACGCGAAGGGGCCGATGACCACTCCGTCCTCGACGACCGATTCGCTGAGCTGGGAGGAATTGACGCTTACACTGTCGCCCACCTGGCAGTCCCGGATCGTGGTATTGGGGCCCAGAAGTGCGTTTTTTCCGATGGAGGTACGGCCCTGAAGGATCACGCCGGGGAGCAGGACAGACCCCTCCCCTACCGTGGAGGCGGGACCTATGTAGGTGTGGTCGGCGTCTACGATCCGTACGCCCCCGGCCAGGAGCCGTTCTGCGCTCAGACTTCTGGCCAGAGGCTCCACCGTGGCGCAGCGGTAAGCCAGGTCCTCTTTCAAGGGGAGGATCCGGCCCTGCCAGGGCTTGGAATCGCCCAGGGCGGAAAGAGCTTCCTCCAGACTCCGGCCATCCTTGAGGGCGGCGGCCAGAGCGGCGCCTCGGAGAGTGAATACAGACTTGGCGGGTTCCTTGCCGGGGAGGGCAAAAGAAGTGCCTTCTCCGGCCAAAAGAACAGGGCGGGTCACCACGGCAAGGGGACCGGGGACCAGAGATAAAAATTCCGCCAGTCGAGCGGGAGCATTGGCGGCGCCGGGAGAGACAAACCAAGTGTCCTCCGGAAAGCAAGCCCTGGCGGCGTCCTGATCGGCGTCGCCACAGACCACCAAAAAGCGCTCCACGCCGGATCGGCGGAGGGTTTCCGACAGCCAGAGAGCCGCCGGGTCAAATAGGATATCCTGAAAAAAGAGGGAAGAGCCCTGCTCGTCCCGTTCAAGAAACACAATGGCGCCCATGCTGTCCATTGGAGTTCACCTCAATTCCGGCAACCTGCCGAAAACTTTTCACAGGAAACATTATAACAAAGGACAGGAAAAAATGCAAAGAAAATAAAAAGAAAAGAGCCTCTTTTTTTAAAAGGCTCTTTTGGGAGGAAATAGGGGCTCGTCAGGCGGCCAAAACGGCCCGGAGCCTCATACGTTTATAAAGCTGGACTACCTCCGCGGTAGCGCACAGCTTATCGGCCAGGCTTACCACCCAGGCCTCCCGGGAGCGGGGCAGGTGGAGGGCCAGGGGCCACATATGGGCTAGAATGATATTCCGCTCCAGCTTGCTGAGATCCGTAAGAGCGCTGGCATTACGCAGGGCAAAGACCGGGTGGTCCAGGCATTGGTTGCCGGGATGAGCGGAGGAATCGTGACAATTATAGAGGTAAAGGTCGTGGAGCAGTCCTCCCCGGGCGCAGGCGCGGTAATCCAGACCCCAGCGCCGGGCCAGGCGAAAGGCCACATAGGCGACAAAGACGGAATGCTCGTAGCAGTTGACGCCGGGGTGGTGGGGCAGGGAGCGCATGGACTGGACCTGGGGAGTGTCCATAAGGCCATCCAGACAGGCCAAAAAGGAGTTCCAGTTTGGGAGATCGATCAGGCGCATAAGAGTTCCTCCTTTTACAAAACAAAGAGAGTAGATCTGTCGGTTCGGTCCTATTATAGCGGTTCAGCTTCTGTTTGTCACCCGAAAAAAGAAAAAACACAGGAAAACGTAAGATTATCGTAAGGGTTACCCTCTTGATTCCTTGGAAGGGAATGGATATACTGACTGTACTAAGGCAGATAATACACTTTGAAATGGGGCGGCCGCGTCCGCTCCCACAAGGAAATGAGAAGACGCGACAGGATCGCGCCGGAAGGGAGAGGGGCCATGATTAGTCTCAATTACCGGGACGCCCGGCCCATTTATGAACAGGTGAGGGACGGGCTGCGCCATCTGGTCATTACGGGAGCGATTGCCGAGGGGGAGAAGCTTCCCTCTGTTCGGACCTTGGCAGCCAGCCTTGCCATCAATCCCAACACCATCCAACGGGCTTACGGGGCGCTGGAGAAGGAGGGATATCTGACCTCCGAGCCGGGGCGGGGAGCCTTTGCCGCCAAAGGCGGCGGGGAAGTAACCGCCAGAAGGGGAGAGCTGCTGCGGCAGTTTGACGCCTCCGTCCGGGAGTTGCTGTTTCTGGGAATGACCACAGGGGAGCTGGAGCGGAGGGTGAAGACGGCGGGGAAGTGGAATGGCGCGCCGGGAGCGTCGCGCCCCACGGAGGCGGCGGCCGGTCCTGAGGAGGAGATATGGCCGGAGGTTAAGGAAGGAGGGGACAGGGTATGATCGAGGTACAGGCGGTATTCAAAAGCTTTGACGGCTTCAAGGCGTTGGATGGGCTTACCATGACGGTGCCCACCGGAGCCATCTATGGGCTGGTGGGGCCAAACGGGGCGGGAAAATCCACCATTTTGCGTCATATTACCGGGGTTTATCAGCAGGACAGCGGTCTTGTGCTGGTGGACGGGCAGACGGTGTATGAAAATCCCGCTGTAAAGGAAAAGATCGCTGATATCCCTGATGAACTTTACTATTTCGGCTCCGCCTCCACCCGGGATATGGCCCGTTTTTACAAGGGGGTTTACCCCCGGTTTGACGAAAAGCGGTATGAGACCCTGCGGGAGGTGTTCCGTACGGTGGATGAAAAGCGGCCCATCCGGCGGCTTTCCAAGGGAATGCAGAAGCAGGCGGCCTTCTGGCTGGCCCTGTGTCTGCGGCCGGAGGTGCTGGTGCTGGACGAGCCGGTGGATGGGCTTGACCCGGTGATGCGGCGGCAGGTGTGGAGCCTTCTCATGTCCGACGTGGCCCAGGACGGCACCACTGTGCTGGTATCCTCCCATAACCTGCGGGAGTTGGAGGACGTGTGCGACCATGTGGGGATCCTTTCCCACGGAAAGGTGCTGGTGGAGCGGAGCCTTTCCGATCTTCAGGAGAATCTGGTAAAAATGCAGGTGGTGTTTCAAACCAGGGACCTGCCGGAGCTTCCTGAGGACATGGAGGTGCTGAACGTCCAGCAGGTGGGGAGGATCCATACCCTGATCGTCCGGGGAAAAGCCGATGAGGTGACCAACCGTCTGGCGGTTTATTCTCCCATCCTGATGGACGCCCTGCCCCTGACGCTGGAGGAGATCTTTATTTATGAGCTGGGAGGTGAGGATTATGCCGTTCGAGATATCGTCCTCTGAGAAAAAAGGCTGGTTCAGCCTGACCCTTTTTCAAAAGAACTGGGCCCGGTTTTGGCCCCTGGTGGTGGGGTATGGACTCATTCAATTTTTTGTTCTGCCCATGGACCTGCTCACCCAGGCGGGTTATAGCCGGAAAATGTCTGCATCCCAGCTCTTTGCCCATAGGATCCTCTCGGCCACAACATGGGCGGCACCTTTGGGGTTGGGTTTTGGCCTTTTGGTGGCCATGGCTTTGTTTTTCTACCTGATGAATAACCGTTCGGTAGGAATGCTCCACGCCCTGCCCATTCGCCGGGAGGGGCTGTTCCTTACCAACTGGCTCACGGGTCTCGGCTTTTTTCTGGCCCCCAACGCCGTTGTGACCCTTATCGCCCTGGCGGTGGAGGGAGCCTTCGGCGCTCTACAGCCCACGTTGACCCTTCGCTGGTTTGTCCTTCATACTGTTGTGGCTATGTTTTTCTTCTGCTTCGCGGCGTGCTGCGCTATGTTTACCGGCCACATCCTGGCCCTGCCTGTTTTTTATGGGGTACTCAACGGTCTGGTTGCAGGGCTTTGTATGCTGGCGGATAACGCCATGAACGTGCTTTTCGTGGGCTATGCAGGGAGCGATATGTTCTACTCTCCGCTGACCCGGTGGTGTACGCCCCTGTGGCATTTGATATGGCAAATTCAAAGAGGCGATACGGTGGAGGGAGTCTACTACGCCGCTGCGGGCACCTCCATTGCGCTGGGCTATTGCCTTGTATTGGGGGCGGTATTTACCCTTATCGCGGTGATAGTCTACCAGCACCGGCAGCTGGAACGCGCCGGGGACGTGGTTACCGTGGGCTGGGTCCGGCCCGTCTTCCAGTGGGGAGTGGGGATCTGTGCGGGGCTGGTCTTCGGGACCGTCCTCTATGAAAACTTCTTCCGCCGGCAGGGAGCCTGGGCCTTTGTGGCGGCGGTGAGTCTGTGCGCCGTACTGGGGGCCTTTGTGGCCAGGATGTTCCTGAAAAAGACCCTGCGGGTCTTTGCCGAGGGGTGGAAAAGCTGTCTCCCGGTGGGGCTTTGTATGCTCCTTCTGCTGGGGGGAGCCAGGGCCGACTTTTTCGGTTATCAGAAGTGGACCCCGAAAGCGGACTTGGTGGAGAGCGTCTATCTGGGGAATATGCAGATTTCTCCCTATGACAGCGGACGCAGTGGGGTGGATATTACCGACCCCGCGCTGATCGCAGAGGTTATCGACATCCATAGGGAATTGGTAAAGGATCTGGACGACCTGGAGAGGCCCTATGCCGGAACCTATAGTACCTCGCCGGAGGGCTGGGAGACCAGCACCAGCACGGGAGTGCGGATAGAATACGCCATGAAGGATTCCACTTACGAGAGCCGCTGGTATTCAACAGTACCCATCAGCGAGGAGACCCTGGCAGACCCTGATTCCTACGCCGCCCGGCTTCAGGCGCTGCTGAACCGGCCGGAACTGGTGAAAAAGATGTATCTGAACTGGATGGAGGAACAGGAGGAGACGGTGGTGTCCGCCTGGTTCTCCAATGCCAGGACCGAGGAGCGGGGCGCCGCCGACCTGACGGAGAAGCAGGCCCGGGAGCTGTGGGACGCCTTCTTGGAGGACCTGGAGGCGGGACGGATCCACCGTTACCTGCTGGATGGCCGGGAGCGGATGAAAAACTGCTATTACACCGACCTGGAGTTTGAGTTGAGCCTAAGCTATGACCAGCCTACAGGAGAGCGGGATATCTCTTCCGCCCATATGAGCGTGACGGTGCAAAACTCCGCCACCGCCATGATGGAGGTGCTGGAGCGGGAGGGCCTTACCGGTCTGCTTCGCTCCCGGGAGACGGAGAATATTCCTGACACCGAGACGGTCTATCCGGAGTATGCGGGATAACCAAACGGAAACCAAGATCAGAGGGACGGTTTTTTGTGCTGGGAAAAACACAAAAGAACCGTCCCTCTGCGCTCAGAAAAGCGGATCGCAGGGCGGGGGCTTGCCCCCGCCGAAAGATCGTTCCATATAATACAGGGGGCGGCATCTTGGCCGGTCCCTGTATTTTTACCTTCAGAATTGAAAACTTTTTGAAAATGATCCCATTCTACCATTGTTTTGACAGAAAGATAGTGGTACAATACCCTCAATTACGCCCCATCAAGGAGGAAGAATATGAAAAAGACAAGCCTTGTGGCCTGCCTCTTGGCGGCTGCTTTGCTTTCCGGATGTACGCCAAAGACTCCAGGCCTGGGACAGAAGGAGCATGATATCGTTCAGGAGGTACTGGAGATCCCGGGGGACACCACCCTTTTGACGGTGGATGGAGTGGACGTGCCGGCGGGACGGTATCTGTTCTGGCTGGTCAACTCCATTGAGACCCAGAAGTATTATGGAGAACTGGAGACCGACGAGGATTGGATCCGGCAGGTAAACGGGATGACCATGCGGGACGCCCTGAAGGCGGACGCCTTACAGACCCTTGTGCTTTACCAGACGGTGGAGAACCATGCCGCAGAGAGTGGGGCCGTGCCCAGCCAGGAGGCCCTGGATGAGTTGGAGGCCCAGCTTCAGGAACTGGAGGATCAGGCGGGAGGCGCGGAGTATTTTCGCAACCGGCTGGACAGCGTTTGCATCGACCTGGAGAATTTCCGGGCCATCAACCTTGTGCCTTACCTGGACGAGGCCCTGGCCGATCAGATGGAGCAGCGGGGAGAGCTGGAGGTGACCGGGGAGGATCTGGACAGCTTTATTGAGGAAAACGGCCTTTACGGCGCCAAGCATATTCTCATTTCCACCCGCCGGATCAACGCCGACGGAAGCGGCTATGAGGAGTATTCCGACGAGGAAAAGGCCCAAGCCCTCCAAAAGGCCCAGGAGCTTCGTGAACAGCTGAAGGATTCCGGAGACGACCCGGAGCTGTTTGACGAGCTGATGAACGAGCACAGCGAGGATGGCCGGAACGAGGACGGGACCCTGGCGATGCCCAATGGCTATACCCAGATCTACGCAGGGCAGATGGTAGCGGAGTTTGAAGAGGGGGCCATGGCGCTTAAGGAGGGGGAGATCAGCGAGCCCATCCAGAGCCAGTTTGGATATCATATTATTCTTCGGCTTCCACTGGACCGGGATGAGCTGAAGGAGCAGCTGGGCGGGGATTATAAGCTCAATGCGCTCATTCAGGAGTGGATGGATAACGCCGTGGTGAGTACCACCAGCCTTTATGATGAACTGGACCCCAAGACCTTTTACGATAAGCTTCAGCAGGTCAATGAGGGAAAACTGATGGAGGCGCCCTCTGAGAGCGAGACTCCACCGGAAAGCACAGTGCCCGCGGAGAGTGGGACTCCTGAGGAGAAGGAGCCCCCGGTAGGCTGAGAGCAGAAAGATCGGTCGAAATTTGGCGAGGCAAGGGGCCTCGCCAAATTTTTTTCTAAAAATGAAATGATAACTGTATATAAACTATATTATCAATGATTCCATTCCACCATAATTGTGGCAATCTATACCTATCATTGGATAGATAGGAGGCGCCACTATGGCAAAGAAGGAAAGAGACCCGGAAATTATAAAGGTGGGAAAGAGGGTCAGGCTGGCCAGACAGGGACGGCAAATGACTCTGGAACAACTGGCAGAGGCGGCCGAGACCTCTGTACAGTTCCTTTCACAGGTGGAAAAAGGGGAGCAGAGCATGACCATGATAAAATTTGGAAAGTTGGCAAAGGCTTTGCGGGTATCCAGCGACTATCTGCTGTTTGGAAGGGAGGGACTGGAGGACATGACGGCGTTGGCGGCGGAATTTCTGGGGGAGATGAACCCCATCGAGCGGGATCTGCTCGCTCGGGTGGTTTTGGGACTTCAGGGAGTGCTGGAAGTTCTTCGGCCGGAAGGTGAAAAGTAAGGAAAGAGCGCTCCGGGTGCTGCTGGTGGAGGACGAACTTTTACTGGGAAGTCTCAGCCTTCGGTGTCTGGAAAGCCAGAGTGGGATAGAGGCCGTCTGGGCAGAGGATGGGGAAAAGGGGCTGGAGTTGGCCTGGTCCTGGGAGCCGGATGTGATCCTGCTGGATCTGATCCTGCCGGGAATCAGCGGAGTGGAGCTTTTGCGCCGATACCGAAGCTGGGGAGGAACGGCAAAGGTCATCGCGATAACCGGGATGGATCTGAAACGGATCCAGGAGACTGTGTTTTCCCTTGGAGTTGACCTTATCCTGCAAAAGCCTGTGCACTGGGAGGAGCTTTTTGAGTTGATCCGACTGCATGGAGGCGGACTGAAAAGGGTCTGCCGGGACCTGCTTTTGGAGATGGGGGCCAAGGAAAGCCACAAGGGGTTTTCGCAGGCGGTGGAGTGTGCCGCCCTGTTGGGGGAGAAAAAGTGCGCTCTTTTAAAGGAGGCTTATATTGAAGTGGCGTCCCGGCAAGGGACGGGGCCGGGGTGCGTGGCGAAAAATGTGGAGCGCCTGGCTAAGGATCTCCACAAAGGGGGAACGCCGTTCTATTACAGGCTGACCGGAAAGAAAGCGGAGGAGCCCAGCCTGACGGCGCGGGAATTTTTGGACCTGCTTTCCCAAGCCGCCAGGATTCCCTTGTAATCGGACAGGCCCGACGGCTATCATAGGTTTACTTGAAAGAAGGGACGGAAGCCTATGATCGCATGGCACAACAAAAGCCTGACGGAGACCCTGGGAGAGCTGGGAACGGACCGCCGTCAGGGGCTGACGGAAGAGGAGGCCCGGCGGCGGCTGGGAAAGTATGGACCAAACCGATTGGAGGGGAAGCCCCCCCGGAGTATGTTTTTGCGGCTGCTTGACCAGCTAAAGGATCCCATGATCCTGGTGCTGTTGGCGGCGGCCGCCCTGTCCCTATGGTCCAGCGGGGGAGAGGACTGGCTGGACAGCGTCATTATCCTGCTGATCGTTGTGGTCAACGCCGTAATCTCCATTTCCCAGGAAAACAGCGCCCAAAAGGCCCTGGAGGCTTTGCGAAAGATGTCCGCTCCCCAGGCGCGGGTGGTGCGGGACGGCAAGGAGAGGAGGGTGGAATCCGCTCTGGTGGTTCCCGGCGACCTCATTCGCCTGGAGGCGGGGGATTTGGCGCCTGCCGACGCGAGGCTTCTGGAGACGGCGGGACTGAAGGCGGATGAAAGCGCCATGACGGGGGAATCGGTGCCGGTAGAGAAATCCGCCGGGGAGGCGCTGCCGGAGGTAACGGCGCTGGGAGACCGGACCAATATGGTCATTGGCTCCACCGTTATTACCGCAGGCCGGGGAACGGCGGTGGTTACCGCCACCGGGATGGACAGCGAGGTGGGCAAGGTGGCGGGGCTTCTTTTGGAGCAGGAGGAGAGCACCACCCCTCTGCAAAGACGGATGGGGGAGATCTCCAAGACCCTGTCCTTTCTCTGTCTGTGCGTGTGCGCCGTCATGTTCGGCGTGGGACTTCTTCAGGGCCGGGGGATGCTGGATATGTTTATGACTGCCGTCTCCTTGGCGGTAGCTGCCATTCCCGAAGGATTGCCCGCCATTGTTACCATTGTACTGGCCCTGGGGGTCCAGAGGCTGGCAAAGCGGGGCGCTATCGTAAAAAAGCTTCCCGCCGTGGAGACGCTGGGCTGCGCCGGGGTGATCTGTTCAGATAAGACGGGGACCCTGACCCAGAACAAAATGACTGTCCGGCAGGTATGGCTTCCGGCGGGGGGAGACCGGAGGGCACTTTTGAGCGCGGCGGCATTGTGCAATGATGCGGTGGAGACGGAGGGAAAAAGCGTAGGAGACCCCACGGAGGCGGCTTTGGTGGATGCGGCTCTGGAGGAGGGTCTTTCCAAGCGTGCTCTGGAGCGGGAGACTCCCCGGAGAGGAGAGATCCCCTTTGACTCGGAGCGGAAGCTAATGACCACCGTCCATGCTCTGCCATCAGGAGGCTATCGGGTATGCGTTAAGGGGGCTCCCGATCTGCTGATCGCCCGGTGTCTGCTTACCGAAACTCAAAGGAAAGAGGCTTTGGAGGCAAACGATGAAATGGCTCTTCAGGCCCTTCGGGTGCTTGGGGTGGCGGAGCGGTACATAGAAAAGCTGCCGGGAACAATGACGGCGGGAAGCTTGGAAAAAGAGCTTGTCTTTCTGGGATTGATGGGGATGATGGATCCCCCCCGGCCTGAGGTAAAACAGGCGGTGGAGCAGTGCCGGAGGGCGGGGATCCGCCCGGTAATGATTACCGGGGACCATAGGCTCACCGCCGTGGCGGTGGCCAAGGAACTGGGGATTTGCCGGGAGGGGGATCTTGCCGTTACGGGAGCAGAACTGGACTTTATGCCCCAGGAACTGCTGGACCAGGATGTGGAAAAATTCTCCGTCTATGCCAGGGTGTCTCCTGAGCACAAGACCCGGATCGTCAACGCCTGGCAAAAAAAGGGAAAGATCGTGGCCATGACGGGGGATGGGGTCAACGACGCCCCCGCCTTGAAGGCGGCCCATATCGGCTGCGCCATGGGGATTACGGGAACCGATGTGGCCAAAGGGGCGGCCCATATGATCCTTACGGACGATAACTTTGCCACCATTGTTTCGGCGGTGGCGGAGGGCCGGGGGATCTATTCCAACATCCGTAAGGCTATCCATTACCTGCTTTCCTGCAATATTGGGGAGATTTTAACCATTTTCCTTGCCACCGTATTGAATTTTCACCAGATGCCCCTTTTGCCGGTACAGCTTTTGTGGCTGAATCTGGTCACCGACTCCCTCCCGGCCCTGGCTCTGGGGGTGGAGCCGGTGGAGGAGGGGGTCATGGCGGAGCCGCCCCGGGACGCGCGGGAGAGCCTTTTTACCCGGAAATTCTCCCTCCGGCTTCTCTGGCAGGGGGCCATGGTGGGGTTACTCACCCTGGGGGCCTATTTCCTTGGGGAATATGTGCTGTCCGATCCGGGGGAGGCCTATCAGGCGGCCAATACCATGGCCTTTGCCACCCTGACTCTGTGCCAGCTTTTTCACGCCTTTGACGTAAGGAGCGAGGAGCATTCCCTCCTCCATATCGGGGTGTTCAGCAACCCGGCCATGAACAAAGCCTTCCTGGTGGGGCTTGGAATGCAGCTGGCAGTTTTGTGCCTGCCGCCCCTTCAGCGGATCTTCCAGACCGTGCCCCTTCATCCGGCGGAGTGGGCGGTGGTCCTTTTGCTGGCGGCTGCTCCGGTGGCGGTATGCGAGCTGGAAAAGGGGTGGAGAAGGAAAAAGGGAAAAGCGTAAAAACAAGGGCGGCGCTATGCATAAAGCATAGCGCCGCCCCTTTGCTATTCTGCTATTTCCCGGATCAGCACGAAGGGGGTAAGCTGCCGGTCCTGGCCTGCCGGGTTGTCCCGGATCAGATCCAGCAGCTCCTTGTCGCTTCGGCCTTGTAGCTGTTGGCCCTTACCTAGCAGCTCTACATTCAGATCGTTGGCGTCTACGATCATCATAACGACTCCTGTTTTTTCAAAGACCTCGTTGCAGACCCTGTCCGGGTCCTTGGGCACCCGGACGCCCATGTGCTCATATTCCGGGATCTCCTCCCCATAAAAGCCGTCCAGGCCGGAGACCTCGGCGCCCAGCATATCATAGAAAACGCCGCGCTTGCCGACAAGCTTGCCAAACCCGGCGCAAATGGCGGCCCACAGGACCTTTCCCAGGCCGCAGACATTAATGGCAAACTGCATTTTGACAGGCAGTCCCATACCGGGGCCGGCGGAAGTCTGATGGACAAAGCGGGAAAGGAGCTTGGCCCAGAAGCCGGGCTTACATTCGTCCTCGGTGACGATGCGGCCCTGGCACAGGGCGATGACCTTTTCGCTGGAGGAGAGGATATCCCCCGGTTGATAGACCGGCAGGACATATTTCCGGATCAGCTCCAGATAGCTTTCCCCCACCTGGACAAAATGGGTGGTAATAGCGTGGCGGGCATATTTTTTGCCCCCTGCTTCGATAATAATATTTTTTCCTTCGTTGGCGTAAAAGTCCATGGGCGGACCCCTTTCTTAATTCGGGTGTGGAAAAACGCGGACCGCCGGGGACGGTGGTCCCTACATTTTTTTGTGCCATAAAGGCGGAGCAGTATAACGATTGCAAATGATAGTTGCTCTGCGGCTATTATACCCATTCCGGGGCCGGGGCGCAACCCGATATCGTATAAAATTTTCCGCAGGGGGGGACACTGGAAGGGAACAGGAGGGACCATATGGGTATTTTTGGACGCGGACAGGTCTCCGACCCGCCCCATCCCCGGAGGGAGCCCAGGCTGGAGGGAAGGCTTACCCCGGAGGAGCTGGCGCGGGTCTTTGAGGGGTGTGTGGATTATAACCGCAGGAGTATATCGGTGGGGGGGAACGAGGCGCTGCGGTGTGAGCTGATCTTTCTTGCCGGAATGGTGCGGATGGAGCGGGTCAGCGATTATGTACTTCGGCCCCTGGCCCAGGATAAGACCTTGGGAACGCTGGGGGAGGCGGTAGCCTGGGAGAAAATGCGCGCCGGGGCCCTTTACAGCCTTTCGGTCACCGAACGGACCACCCTGGACCAGGCGGCCATGGACCTGATCGACGGGAATTGCCTGCTGCTCTTTCCGGGGAAGGAACGGGCCCTTTCCTTTAACACGGGGACGGAGGAAAAGCGGGGGATCGGGGACCCGGAAAATGAGATTTCGGTAAAGGGGCCCCGGGATTCCTTCGTGGAAAATTTGCGGACCAACACCTCCCTTACCCGGCGGCATTTAAAGGCTCCTGAGCTGCGCATCCGGGAACAGATCGTGGGTAGGCAGTCCCTTACCCCGGTGGATATTTTGTGGGTGGAGGGGATCGCCGATCCCCAGACGGTAGCGGAGCTGGAAAAGCGGGTGGAGAATATTGATATTGACGCCCTGTTGGCCACGGGAAACCTGGAGGAATATATCGTGGATGAACAGGATACGGCCTTTCCTCTGGTCCAGTATACCGAGCGGCCCGACCGTTTTTGCTACGGCCTTTGCCAGGGGCGGGTGGGCATCCTGATCGAGGGGATCCCGTTGGGGTATCTGGCGCCGGGAGTGCTGGGGGACTTTATCCGCTCCCCCCAGGACCGCTCAGAAAATTGGCTGGTGGCCTCCTCCCTTACCGTGCTGCGGTGGGCCTGCCTGCTGGTGACCCTTTATCTGCCGGGGCTCTATGTGGCTATGGTGAACTTTCATCCGGAGATGATCCCGGCCCGGCTGGCCCTCAGTATTTTGGCGGCCCGAAGAAACGTGCCGTTTTCCGCACTGTTTGAGACCCTTTTGCTGCTGCTGGCCTTTGAGGTCTTGCAGGAAGCGGGACTTCGGTTGCCCCAGTCCATCGGACAGACGGTGTCTATTTTGGGGGGACTGGTGGTGGGCTCGGCGGCGGTGGAGGCCCGGCTTATTTCTCCGGCGGTGCTGGTGGTGGTGGCTACAGCGGGGATCGCCGGGTATACCATGCCCTCCCAGGATCTGGCCGCCGCATTGCGGCTGTGGAGGTTTTTGCTGTCGGTGCTGGGGGGAACGACGGGGCTTTTTGGGGTGGTACTGGGGACGGTCCTTTTGGTGGGGCACTTGGCGGAGCTGGAAAGCTTCGGGACGGCCTATCTCACCCCGTTGCCCACCGGCGGTGGGGCGTCTATCCTGCGGCAGCCCCTGTGGTCGGATAAGCTGCGCCCCGGCTATCTGAATACGGAGAATCGAAGAAAGCAACGTTAGGGAGGGGCTTGGGCCTTCCCGAAGGAAAAACAGGGGGCAAGGTTATGCATGGAAAAAAGTGGGTCCTGATTTTGGCGGCGCTGCTGGCGGCAAAGGGGGCGGGGATCCTGCCTCAAAGCCGGGGGCTGGAGGAGAGAAAGCTGATCTCCGCCCTGGCTGTGGACGGAGGAGAGGAGACTACCGTGACCGCCGTGACCGGGGTCCAGGTCTCGGAGGATGAAAAGGCGGAGGTGCTGACCGGAAAAGGCGGGAGTCTGGCTCAGGCATGCCGGGCGTTGCGGGGCGGGTCGGCCCGGCGGGTCTATCTGGGACAGGTGGAGCAGCTGCTGGTGGGAGAAGGGCAGGATCTGGGTCAGCTCCTGGATTTTGTAATGACGGACCGGGAGCTACGGTTGGATACCTTATTATATATTGTAAAAGGCCGTGCAGGAGAGGCCCTTGCCGCTTCGGCGGAAAGGGTGGCGGGGGAGACTGGGGGAAGGGATCCCCGGAGCAAGACTGCCGGCTGGGTGCTGCCCAGGCTAGCGGAGGGCGAATATGCGCTGGTCCCCGCGCTGGCTTTGGAAGAGGGGGCGTTGACTCCGGCCGGCTGGGCGGTGCTGGGGCCGGGGGGGCTGGAAGGATATTTTGAGGAAGAGGCTGCTGTGGGGGCGGAGCTGTTGGCGGGAAAAGGGGAGGAACGGGTGGTGACCCTTCCCGGCGGGGCGGCGGAGTTGACGGCGGTCCGGACCTGGACGGCGGACGGAACGGTCTATTGCACCCTGACCGGACGAAAGGCGGAGGGGGATCCCAAGGAAGAGGATCTGGCGGCCTGGGGAAGGGCTGCCATTGAAAAGGCGCTGGAGCCTGGGTGGGACTGCTGGGGGCTGGACCGGGAACAGGGAGCTCTTCGGCCGGAGGATTGGCCATGGCTAAAGGGATATCCGGTAGAGGGACTGCGGGTGGAGGTAACGGGAAAGCTGGTGAAGCCGTGAAAAAGGATAAAAGAGGACTCTGTTCCGGAAGAGAACGAATGGAGCTGACAATGGCGGCGCTGATCCCGGCGGGGATCGGGCTGCTGGGGCCGGTCATTATGCTGGCGGGACGTTTGAGTTGGCTGGGGGCGGCGCTGGCTTTGCCGGTGGGAATATGCCTGGCCCCGGTATGGAGGCGGCTGGGAGAAAACGGTCTGACCGGAGGATTGGAGGAAGCCTTTGGCGGGCTTGTGGGACGGGGCACGGTGACGCTCTACTTTTTGTGGGGACTTATCCTGCTTGCCGACAGCGCCCGAAGATATTCTGAGAGGCTCCTTACCGTTACGGAGGGAGAAGGAGCCAGATGGTTCTTCCTTTTTTCGGCCCTGGCAGTCTGTCTGCTGCTGGGCGGGAAAAGCGAACAGGGTTTCGGACGGGTCGGACGGATCTTTTTTCTGACGGCGGCAGCCGCGCTTGGAATCGCTTCGGCGTTGGGTCTGAGCGGGATACAGTGGCAAAACCTGTGGCCGCCGGAGGGGGCGGACTGGTGGGGGCTTCCCGGCAGCGGCGCTCTTTGCCTGAGTCTGGCGGGCTATGGCGTATATGCTTTGTGTCTTCCGGCGCAGACGGGCGGAAAAGGCGGCTGGACCGGAGCTCTATGGGGCTGCGCGGGGCTGACCTCGCTTCTGTTCCTTACAATAGGGACCTTTGGCCCGGCGCTGGCCGGACAAATGGGAGAGCCCTTTCTCTATTTGCTGGAGGGAGTGCGGACGCCGGGAGTCTTTCGGCGGGGAGACGCGGGACTGCTGGTGGCGCTGGCGCTGGGAGACCTGCTGCTTCTGAGCATGCTGGGACGGGGCTGCGTGACTTTGTGGAAAAGCCTTGTTCCGGTGTTTCCGACCCTGGGCTGGGTCCCGGTAAGCGGGGCCTTCGTCCTGGCGGGGATGCTGCCCGGCCTGGGACGGGCTTGGGCATGGCTGGCGGCCCGGATCCCGCCGGGGAATCTAATTTTGGGCGTATTGCTCCCTGCTATTGCCGTTTTGACCATAAGGGTCCGGGAGAGGAAAAGAAAGCAAGCTACATTTTGTGGGAAAAGCTCCGAAAAGGAAATAGATGTAGCGGTAGATCCGGGTAAGAAAAAAAGTATCAGAGAAAATGAAAAAAAGTGTTGACATTGGGATCGTGATTTGGTATATTAATAAGGCACTCCGAACGGGGGCCTAGTCCGAAACAAGTTCAATCCTTTGGGAGACAACGAGTTCCGGGATTTACGACAACTGTCGGCAGTGCGGTGTGTACCTTGTAAATTAAACAACGTGAAGACAGAACAACACCAGAAGAGGACGGAAGTCCTTTTTGCAAGTGAAAGCTTGTAGGAAGAGGCTCCGAAATTGATTTCTTTGAAGCTAAGTATTAAGCTTCAATAATTTGATTTATACAGGCTGTAAGGCATGTGTAGATACCATATTATTGAGAGTTTGATCCTGGCTCAGGATGAACGCTGGCGGCGTGCTTAACACATGCAAGTCGAACGGGGTACCCTTGACAGAGGCTTCGGCCAATTGAAAGGAATACCTAGTGGCGGACGGGTGAGTAACGCGTGAGGAACCTGCCTTGGAGTGGGGAATAACAGTTAGAAATAGCTGCTAATACCGCATAATGCAACTAAGTCGCATGGCTTTGGTTGCCAAAGATTTATCGCTCTAAGATGGCCTCGCGTCTGATTAGATAGTTGGCGGGGTAACGGCCCACCAAGTCGACGATCAGTAGCCGGACTGAGAGGTTGGCCGGCCACATTGGGACTGAGACACG
>CANRZY010000004.1 GCA_947644625.1 uncultured Pseudoflavonifractor sp. | reverse complement strand
CCTGCGGGGAAATCTGCCTTGCTCAGTCGTAGCGCAGGGCGTCGATGGGGTTTAATTTGGCGGCCTTGTTGGCGGGGAGGTAGCCGAAGAGGACGCCGATGCCCACCGAGACGCCGAAGGCCACCGCGATACCGCCCAGGGTGGGCAGGGCCACAAAGCCGTTGTTCTCGCCCCCCTGGATAATGTAGGCCATGACCGCGGTGATGAGCTGAGCCATGATGACGCCCAGGATGATGCCGATGCTGCCGCCGATGGCGGAGGTGGTGCCCGCCTCGATAATGAACTGGCTGCGGATGTCCCGGCCCTTGGCCCCCAAGGATTTGCGGATACCGATCTCCCTTGTTCGCTCGGTGACCGAGACCAGCATGATATTCATGATGCCGATGCCGCCCACCAGAAGGGAGATGGCGGCGATGAGGGTGAGGATGGCCATGAGGAGGTTCACCATGGAATCCATGGCGTCCATCATCTCCGCAGAGGTCATGGCCATATAATAATCGGTACTCTGATAGGCCTTATAGAGCCGGTTCTCCACGATGCCCTTGGCCGCGGCGGCGGTGGAGCGGTCGGTGGAGGTGAAAAGATACATATCCATATAACTGCCGGAGCTCAGCCGCTGGGCCTGGGTATAGGGAATGTAAAAGCAGTCGTCTCCGCTGCCCTCAGAGTTGTCCGCGTTGACGGACAGCACGCCTACCACGGTAAAGGGCGCTCCGTTCACGGTGAGGGTCTTGCCCAGGGCGTCTCCGCCAAAGGCTTCCTTCTCCAGGTAGGAGCCAATGACGCATACCGCCTGCTCCCGTTCCACGTCCACATAAGAGAGGAAGCGGCCCTTGCCCAGGCTGGAGCCCTGCATGGTGGTGCCCTTATCCTGATTGTAGAAGGTCTCGCTGACGCCGTAAATGCTGGTGCGCTTGAACTCGTTGCTGCCATGGCGGACGGCGCCGGAAACGTTGATGTAGGGGGTAACGCCGGTAAGGTACTTGGGATATTTGGACACCAGGGCAAACATGTCGCCGGCGTCCACATCCATGGAGCTGCCGGAGGGGTAGACGTAGACCTGGACCAGGTTGGAGCCCATCTCCTCAAACTGGTCGTTCATGTAGTTCTGCATACCGTTTCCAAGACTGGTGATGATAATAACGGCGGCCACGCCGATGATGATGCCCAGCATAGTGAGCAGAGAGCGCATTTTGCTGGTCATCAGGCTTTTGACCGCCAGCTTAAAGGATTGTCCCAGATTCATACGCCCGCCTCCTCTCCCAGCAGGGCGGAGAAGCCGTCGTCGGAAAGGGACTCCTCCTCAGGCTGGACCACCGCCTGGGGATCCTGAGAGTCCCCATCGTAGATGATCCTGCCGTCCTGAAGCCGCACGATCCGCTTGGCTTTTACGGCAATGGAGTTATCATGGGTGATGAGGACCACCGTATCTCCCTCCGCGTTCAGCTTTTGAAGAAAGGCCAGCACCTCCCGGCCCGTCCGGGAATCCAGAGCGCCGGTGGGCTCGTCGGCCAGGATCACCGAGGGATTCCCCGCCAGGGCTCTGGCAATGGACACCCGCTGCTGCTGGCCGCCGGAGAGCTGGGAGGGCAGGTTCTTTCGTTTATCGGCAAGCCCCACCCGTTCCAGGGAACGAATGGCCCGCTCGTGGCGTTCCTCGGCGGAGACGCCGGCGTAGAGGAGGGGCAACTCCACATTTTCCATCACATTGAGCTTGGGTATAAGGTTATACTGCTGGAAGATGAAGCCCAGCATTTTGTTGCGGATCTCCGCCTGCTGGTCGTCCTCCATGGTGGAAACGTCGATCCCGCCCAGGTGGTAGGTGCCTGAGGTGGGCACATCCAGGCAGCCGATGATGTTCATGGCGGTACTTTTGCCGGAGCCAGACTGACCCACGATGGCCACAAACTCTCCCTGGTCGATGGTAAGGCTTACCCCGTCCAGGGCGTGGACCGACTCCTCTCCCATCTGGTAGATCTTGTAGATGTCCTTAAATTCAATGAGGTGTTCCATGGCTTACATCCCCATCATGGCGTTCATAAAGCTGGAAGCGGCGTTGGGAATAAAGACGGTCTCCCCCTCGGTAAGGCCGGAGAGGACCTCGATATACTCGTCGTTGTTCCGGCCCAGCTCTACCTCCCGCTTCTCCAGCTTGGTAAAGTCGGCCAGATTGCCGTTTTCATCCAGAGCCCCGGCCCCGGCCACCATCACAAAGGGAGACGCCCCCCGCTGAATGGCGTCCACAGGAACGCAGAGAACGCTTCCGGCCTCCTCCACGATAATGTTGGCGGACACGCTCATGCCGGGGAGAAGTCCCTGGTCGGCCAAATCGCTGCCGTTGCCGTCCACCGCCACGGTGACGGGATAGGAGGTATTGCCGTTCTGGGTGGTGCCGTTGATATTGACCTTCTCCACCACGCCGGTGAAGCTGGCGCTGTCCAGGGCGTCGGCGGTGAAGGTTACCTTCTGGCCCACCTGGACCTGGACTACATCCATTTCGGACACGTTGATGTCAAAGGTGAGTCGGGACATATCGTAAATGACCGCCATAAAGGCGCTGGTCCCGGAGGTGGAGGCGGTGGAGGGATCGTAGTTGTCTCCCGCCTTGTAGTTCTTCTCAATGACGGTGCCCTCGATGGGGGAGGTAATGGTGTAGTCCTCCAGGGAATCCTGGGTCCGCTCCAGACTGTCCTGGGCGTTGCGGAGGGCCAGCCGGGCGTTGCTGAGCTGAATGGTTGCAGCGTCGATCTGGTCCTGCATCTGGGTCTCCTTGAACTCGCCCACCTGTTGGCCGTCGTATACCCGGTCTCCCTCGTGGAGCTCCAGGGTCTCCAGCTCGCCGGAATACTTGGCGATGAGCTGCTTGCGCTCCCCATACTGGAAGGAGCCGGAGGCAGAGGAGGAGGCGTCCCCCACAGCGGCGGAGCCGGTGGAGGCGTCGGAGAGGGCGCCGGGATTCTGGACGGTGACGGTCACGTTCCGTACCAGAGTGCCCCCCGGTCCTACCGAGTCGGTGGCGGAGATCTGGGAGATCGTTCCGTAAAGGGTTTCGGCGGTGCCGGAAACGGTGACGGTGGCGCTCTGTCCCACATAGAAGGAGGCGGCGTTTACCGAGTGGAAGGGGACCTCCAGCTTCATGTTGTCCCGGTCCAGAATGTCGGCAATGGGGGTCCCGGCGGCAATGGTGTCGCCGGGGTCCACATAGACCTTGGTAATAACGCCGTTGGCGTTGGCCTTTACCTGGCGGTCCTTGGCGTTGTCGTTCCGGGTACGGATCAGACTGTCATAGTTGAGCTGGGCGGACTGGACGGAGAGCTGGGCCTGCTCCACCCCGGTCCGGGCCTGCTTGACGGCGCTCTCCACATCGCTCTGGTCCAGAGTGAACAGTACGTCGTCCTTACGCACCGTATCTCCCTCCTCAAAGGGGGCGGTGAGGATCTCCCCTTTAATAAGGGTGGTGGCCCGGTAAGAGTCGTTGGGCTTGATGGTGCCGGGGCCGGTAACGGCTACGGTCAGCTCCTGCACGGCCGCAGGGGCGGGCAGATAGGAGCCGGATACGCTCTGGACCCCGCCGGCCATACAGCGGGAGAGGACAAAGACGATGACGGCGGCGATCACGACCAGAATGATGAGCCGCTTGAGCCATTTCTTCTTTTTCTTGGGGGGCTTGAGCTTAGGGGCCTCCTTGGCGGGGGCTTGGGCAGCGCTTTGTTCAGCCATATGTAGGATCTCCTTCCAAATCTGGGTTCCTGTTGAGTCAAGGTCAAGATTCAAGTATGCAGTATAGCACGGGAAAGCAAAAGGAACATGAACAAATGGTTAAAAATCATTTAAGATATGGAGCCAAAAAAATATTATACAGTGGATCCGGGGGAAAAGCAAGAAAGGGAGGCGGGGAGAGACCGGGGTAAAAAATTGCCTGAAGTGGGTATAAAGCCCGGAGGGTATGGCAACACTTACCCTCGGAGGTGCAAAGCAAATGAAAAGGACCATGCAGGATCGTGTCAGCGACTTCATGGCGGGGAAGGGCTTCTACATAGTCCTTCTCCTGTGCGTGACAGCGCTGGGAGTTTCGGGCTATTATCTCTTCTCCGGCTTTGAACAGGAGCCGAACAGACCGGTATCCGGCCAGGCGACGGTGGTGGTGACCCCCGCCCCTACGGCCGTTCCGGCCCCAACGGCGGCCATCGTGCCGCCCACCACCGCCACCCCTTGCCCCGTGCCCACCCCGGAGCCTATTCCGGAGGCCACGGCCCAGCCGCCTGTGGACACCGCCCCGGCGGCGGAGCCCACCACGGCGACAGCCTCGGTATTCACCTGGCCCGTGAAGGGGGAAGTGCTTCGTCCTTGGGCGGTGGAGACCCTGAGCTATGATGAGACCATGGGAGATTGGCGGACCCATGACGGGATTGACATTGCCTCTTCGGCGGGAACCCAGGTCATGGCCCCGGCAGGAGGCACTGTCTCAGACCTTTATACCGACGACCTGATGGGGACCACGGTGGTGATCCTCCATGCCGACGGCGTCATGTCCACCTGCTCCAACCTGGCGGCGGTGCCTACGGTGGAGATCGGGGACCCGGTCCGCACCGGAGACGTGATCGGCTCCGTTGGACAGAGCGCCATTGCCGAAAGCGCCGAAGCACCCCATCTCCACCTGAGTATGACCAAAAACGGAGAGAGCGTGGACCCGCTGAGCTATCTGCCGGAAAGGTAAAAATCATTTAGATAATTATCTAAATGATAAAATACAACAGGAAATCAAAAAAGTCAAGCCCCCCGGAAGATGGATTCCGGGGGGCTTGGGGCTGTTTGGGGAGAAAATAGAAATTTACTTTTTAAAAAGGCTTTCCCCTGCAAGGGGGAAGCCTAAGGGCAAGGGCCGGACCGCCGGGGACGGCGGTCCCTACGCAGGTATTGATGCCATTTTGTAGGGACCGGTGTCCTCGCCGGTCCGGCAGGACCACGTCCCATTTTTGATTTCCCCATCGGCGCAATGGTACAACGCTAAATTCCCATTTACCCCGACCTCATCAATGGGGAAAATCCTGTTTTCTTTTGGGGAAGGCTGTGGTATAATGACCTTGACTGGGTCCCCCGCCCAGTCTAACGGCCGGAGAGAATGCCGTCTGGGAGCGAGTGCGTCGGCTTCCGGGGAAGGGACCTCCGGCCCTGTACGTGGCGCGCGTACTGTGGAGCCATTCGCTCTGAATCAAAAAACGGAGGTAATGTTATCATGCGCAAATTCAGTACCAAAGATCTGACCCTGGCCGCTATGGTGGCCGCTGTGTACACAGTCCTCACGGTGTTCCTGCCCATCCCCCAGTACCAGGAGGTGCAATTCCGGATCGCGGAATGTATGACTGTGCTGCCGTTCCTCTTTCCCTGGGCCGCGCCGGGACTGGTCGTGGGCTGCTTCCTGTCCAATCTGCTGGGCTCCCCCTTCGTGCTGGACTGGATCTTCGGCACCCTGGCTACGGCCCTTGCCTGCCTGCTGACGGCAAGGATGCCCAGCCGGTGGCTGGCCCCTCTGCCGCCGGTGGTATGCAACGCCGTCATTGTGGGCGGGGAGATCGCCTTTTCCGTGGCAGGCGGCTTTGGCGGCGCATTCTGGGGCCTGTGGGGGACCTTCGCGTTCTCTGTGGGCTTTGGAGAGCTGGCGGTGTGCTATGCGCTAGGGCTGCCCCTTTTGGCCTGCTTGCCCAGGATCAAGGCATTTCGGGGCCTGATCCCGGAAAAACGGTTGTCCGCTCTATAAAAATACAGATCCATGAGGAGGATGTCCTATGAAGGTCCGCAAAGCAGTGATACCCGCCGCCGGGCTGGGGACCCGGATGCTGCCTGCCACCAAGACGGTGCCCAAGGAGATGCTGCCCTTGGTGGACAAGCCCGCCATCCAGTATATCATTGAGGAGGCCGCCGCCGCGGGGATCGAGGACATCCTGGTGGTCACCAACCGGGCCAAATCCGCCATGGACGACTATTTTGATTATTACCCGGAGCTGGAGACCCGGCTTTTGCAGTCGGGGAAGGACCGGGAGCTTACCGAGGTCCGCCGGGCTGCCGACCTTGCCAACATCTTCTATGTCCGGCAGAAGGAGACCAAGGGCCTGGGCCACGCCATCTGGCGGGCCAAACGCTTCGTGGGAGACGAGCCCTTCGCGGTGCTGCTGGGCGACGATATCATGCGGTCCAAAAAGCCGGTGGTGAAGCAGCTCATCGAGGCGGCGGAGCGCTATGAGGCTTCGGCGGTAGGAGTGCAGCAGGTGGGGCTGGACGTGATCAGCAAATACTGCTCGGTAAAGGTAAAACCGCTGGAGGAACGGATCTTTGACGTTTCCGACCTGGTGGAAAAGCCCCGGCCGGAGCAGGTATTCTCCAACTACGCCATTTTGGGCCGCTATGTGCTCACACCCGGCATTTTCGACGTGCTGGAAAATCTGACGCCGGGGTACGGCGGCGAGATCCAGTTGACCGACGGTCTGAGCGAGCTGTGCAAGAAGGAAAAAATGGTAGCGGTGGACTTTGAGGGCAAGCGTTACGATACGGGTAACCTGAAGGGCTTCCTGGAGGCCACCATCGACTTTGCCATGGACCATCCGGAGACGGGGAAGTGGTTGAAGCGGTTTTTGAAGGATAAGGCGAAAGCGCTGTAAAAAGCAGGGACCGGACCGCCGGGGAGGTTGGTCCCTATGCGGGCATTGGCGCCATTTTGTAGGGACCGGTGTCCTCACCGGTCCGGCAGGACCACGTTTCATTTTTGATTTCCCCATCGGCGCAACGGTAATTCCTATTTACTTTGCACTTTTTCCAACGAAAAAGGACGGACCTTTTACTAAGGGTCCGTCCTTTTACTCTTTGGGCTCCGCCTGGTCCAGATACTCTTCCAGGACCTTGGTGATAAGATTGGACACCGCACGGTGCTCCCGCTGGGCCTGCGCCTCCAGTCTTTCCTTGAACTCGCTGGTAGTGCGGAAAGAAATTTGTGTATCTGTTTTCATTCCGGGAACACCTCCCCTCTTTTTGTCTATCATTGTATAACATTGTTTAGCAAAACGCTTGACAAACATTGTATTACTTTGCTATGCTGTTCCGGGGAGGCGATATTTATGCCGACAGAAGAAGAGATTTTCCGGGTTTCTATGTTCCTGGTAGAGGAGGATATCGAAAAAAGCCCGGCAGGGCAGGAGCAGACCTATCAGGACCTGTTAAAGAGCTATGAGCGCTGCCGGAATGCCCTGTGTGTCAGACTGGGGGACAAGCGTTTAAGGCTGTTGGAGGAGCTGCTGGGGCTGCGGGATCTGCTGGAGTATGAGAGGAGCCTTCACTACCTTAGCAGGGCCTTTGCCAGAGGAAGAAAGAAAAAACCTTTGAAAACGGGGGAAATTCCTTGACATTTTCCCAAATTCCATTATAATAATATAGCCTGTCAAAAGACAGAGCTTCCTTGCTCCCGGCAAGACCGGGGGCCACAAGACCATAAGGAGGTGCACAAAAATGGCAAAGCTCAACGCGAACTACGAGGCAGTATTCATTATTGACCCCCGCAAGAACGAGGAGGAGACCGCCGCCCTGGTGGAGCGGTTCAAGACCCTGGCGGAGAACAATGCCACCTCTGTGGAGGTGGACGAGTGGGGCAAGCGCCGTCTGGCCTATCCCATCCAGGATCAGACCACCGGCCACTATGTCCGGCTGACCTTCTCTGCCGCTCCGGCGTTTCCCGCCGAGCTGGACCGTATCTTCCGTATTACCGACGGCGTGATGCGTTCCATCATCGTCTGCCTGGACGAGTAAGGGGGAGGCCGTATGCTCAATCATATCGTTATCATGGGTCGGCTGGTGGCCGATCCGGAACTTCGGACCACCACTTCGGGCGTAATGGTAGCCACTGTCCGGCTGGCGGTGGACCGGGATTTCAAGAACAAGCAGACCGGCGAGAAGGAGACCGACTTTATCAACGTAGTCGCCTGGCGTCAGACTGCTGAGTTTATCAGCCGTTATTTCACCAAGGGCCGTATGGCCGTGGTGGAGGGCCGCCTTCAGATCCGCCCTTATACGGACCGGGACGGCAACAAGCGCACCGCTGCCGAGGTGGTGGCGGAAAACTTCTATTTCGGCGATTCCCGCCGGGAGGGGGAGAGCGGCAGCTACGGCGGCCAGAGCTACTCCGCGCCCTCCGCGCCGAGCCAGCCCATGGGCGGTTATGCCGCCCCTACGGGGGACGATCAGTTCACCGAGCTGGTGGGCGACGAGGACAACCTGCCGTTCTGAGACAGGGACGGCCACATTAAATGATAAGGGAGGTTTTTTCCCATGCCTATGGATACCGGAAAAGAGATGCGTCCCCGCGGACGCAAGCGCCGCAAGGTATGCACCTTCTGCGCCGACAAGGTAGAGCACATCGACTATAAGGACGCCGCCAAGCTGGAGCGGTTCCTGTCTGAGCGGAGCAAGATCCGTCCCCGCCGTGCCACCGGCACCTGCGCCATGCATCAGCGTCAGCTGACCGTGGCGGTGAAGCGGGCCCGTCAGATCGCCCTGCTGCCCTACGTGACCGACTGAAAATCAAAGAAAAGACGCCGTGGACCTGTCCACGGCGTTTTTTTGTAGAGTTTGCCCTTGCAACTGTGAAAATAATGACATATAATAAATGACTGAGAATGAAAAACAGGGAGGGATCTTTTTGAAGCTTGCCATCGGCAACGACCATTCTGCGGTGGAAATAAAGCAGGCGATCAAGGCCCATCTGGAGGCCAAAGGGATCGAGGTAGTGGACGTAGGCGTCTGCACGACGGAGAGCTGCAATTACCCCGTGCTGGGCTACAAGGTAGCCCGGCTGGTAGCGGACGGAGCGGTAGACGGCGGCGTTCTTATCTGCGGTACGGGAGTAGGGATCTCTCTGGCGGCCAACAAGGTGAAGGGGATCCGGGCCTGTGTGTGCAGCGATCCCTATACCGCCAGGCTTTCCAAAATGCACAATAACACCAACATCATTGCCTTTGGCGCCCGTGTGGTTGGGGTGGAGACGGCAAAGATGATCGTGGATGAGTGGCTGGACGCCCGGTTTGAGGGGGGCCGCCATCAGACCAGGGTGGATATGCTCACCGAGATCGAACAGACCCAGGATCTTCAAGCGGCCCACGAGGGCTGAGGCTCCTGCCACCCGTAGGGCGGAGGCTTGCCTCCGCCACAGTTACATAATTACTCAAGGGAGGAAATATCAATGGACAGAGTATACAATTTTTCCGCCGGACCCTCCATGCTGCCGTTGGAGGCGCTGGAGCGGGCGGGGGCCGAGATCACCAATTATCAGGGCTCCGGTATGTCCGTCATGGAGATGAGCCACCGCTCCAAGGTGTTCCAGAAGATCTTTGACGATACCCAGGAAAAGTTCCGCAAGGCGCTGAAGGTGCCTGAGGGCTACAAGGTCCTTTTCCTTCAGGGGGGAGCCTCCACCCAGTTTTCCGCCGTGCCTCTGAACCTCATCGGCGCGACGGGAAAGGCGGACTATGCCGTGACGGGCAACTTTTCCAAGCTGGCCTATAAGGAGGCCCTGAAGTACGGTGAGATCAGCGTAGCCGCCACCAGCGAGGACCAGAACCACACCTACATCCCGGCGCAGTCCGCGCTGAAGCTGGACCCCAAGGCCAGCTACTTCTACTATTGCTCCAATAACACCATCTACGGTACCGAGTGGCAGTACGTCCCTGAAACAGGGGACGTGCCCCTGGTGTGCGATATGTCCTCCGACATTCTCTCCCGGCCCATTGACGTGAGCAAATACGGGGTCATTTTTGCCGGGGCCCAGAAGAACATGGCTCCCGCGGGCCTTACCGTGGTCATTGTGAAGGAGGCTCTGGCGGGGAAGGAGCTTCCCTACACCCCCCTGATGCTGGGGTATAAAACCATGATCGACAAGGACTCCATGTACAATACGCCTCCCTGCTGGTGTATCTACATGCTGGGGCTTACCCTGGACTGGTTGGAGAGCCAGGGCGGCGTGGAAGGTATGGAGAAGATCAAGCACAATAAGGCAAAGCTCCTTTACGATGTGCTGGACGATTCCCGCCTCTTTACCTGCGCCGCCCAGCCGGGCAGCCGCTCCGATATGAACGTGACCTTCCGCTCGGTGAGCGAGGAGCTGGACGCCAAATTTATTGCCGAGACTGCCGCCGCCGGTTTTACCAACCTGAAGGGCCACCGGAATGTGGGCGGTATGCGGGCCAGCATTTATAACGCCATGCCTGTGGAGGGCGTAGAGAAGCTGGTGGAGTTCATCCGCAAGTTTGACAAAGAGAATTAAAGTGGTGCGGGCGGGTTCTAAACCCGCCGCTGGAATACCTAACCAATAAAGGAGCGATTCCTATGTTTCGTATCAAGACCCTGAACAAGATCTCCCCCGCCGGCCTTTCCCAGCTGGACAAGGCCCGGTATACCGTCTCCGACAGCGAGGAAAACGAGGACGGGATCCTGGTCCGCTCGGCGGACATGCAGGAGTACGAATTTCCTGAGGCCCTCCGGGCCATTGCCCGGGCCGGGGCCGGGGTGAACAACATCCCCGTGGAGCGCTGCTCCCAGGCGGGGATCGTGGTATTCAACACCCCCGGAGCCAACGCAAACGCGGTAAAGGAGCTTGCCGTCTGCGCCCTGATGCTTGCCTCCCGGAACGTGGTGGGGGGCTCCAAGTGGGTGGACGCTCAGGTGAGCGCCGGGGTGGACGTGACCACCGTGGTGGAGAAGGGAAAGAGCCAGTTCGTAGGCCCTGAGGTCCTGGGCAAGACCCTGGGCGTCATTGGCCTGGGGGCCATCGGCGTCCAGGTAGCCAATATCGCCACCAAGCTGGGGATGAACGTGGTAGGTTACGATCCCTTCCTGTCGGTGGACGCCGCCCTGGCCCTTTCCCGGCTGGTCCATGTGGCTCCCGATCTGGAGACCATCTATAAAACCTGCGATTACATCACCATCCATGTACCCATGGGCAAGGAGACCAAGGGTATGATAAACGAGGACGCCATCCACATGATGAAGGGCGGGGTTCGGATCATCAACATGGCCCGCGGAGGCTTGGTGAATGAGGACGATTTGGTGAATGCGCTCCAGAGCGGCAAGGTGGCCGCCTATGTGACGGACTTCCCCTCCAACAAGCTGGCCGGGTGCAAGAACGTGACCCTGATCCCCCATCTGGGGGCCTCCACCCCTGAGAGTGAGGAAAACTGCGCCGTTATGGCGGCCCAGGAGCTGCGGGAGTATCTGGAAAACGGCAACATCCGCAACAGCGTGAATCTGCCCACCTTGGAGCAGCCCTGGTCCGGCGTGGCCCGTGTGTGCGTTATCCACAAAAACAGCCCCGGCATTCTGGCCCAGATCACCGCTCTTCTGGGCGAAGAGGGGGTCAACGTGGAGAACATGACCAACAAGTCCAAGGGGGAGTATGCCTACACCGTGGTGGACATCGGCACACGGGTCTCCGATAAGGAGATCGGGGAGATCCGTGCCATCGACGGGATCCTCCGGGTGCGGTACTTGACCCACTAAATAAGATATAGTAAAATGTGGGAGTGGACCTCAAGGTCCGCTCCCACTGTGTTTTATACGGTGGATGAACACTGACAAAGGGAGAAATGACACATGAAAAAACCCATTTCACTCTTTCTGATGATCCTGACCCTCTGCCTGGGGCTGCTGCCCGCCGCAGCTTTTGCGGCTGGGAACAGCTATGGGTCCGATGGGGAGAGTACCCCTGTGAATATCTCGGCAAGTCAGGCGGAATCCCAGTTGGAGCTCAGCTTCGGTTCCAGGCACATTGACCTGGGCACCATCTATCAAATGAAAATGCCCAGCGCAGACGCCCGCACCGTCACCGTCACCAACAACAGCTCTGTGGAGGTGGCGGCGGGCTTCCAGGGCGGTACCGGCGTTCTGTCCGGCAACGAGGCTTCAAAGGTCCTCCTTATCAAGCCGGGAGAGAGCCGGGACTACACCTTCAAAATCAACGGGGAGTCCCCCAAAAAGGGCAGCGACACCCTGGATCTGCTGGTGATTGTGGAGCCCAAGGAGGAGGGGCGCTGGGTCACCCCCACCTATTATGAGAGCTGGACTTCAGGCGACCGCTATCTCATTGAGGAGGCCTATACCGTCAGCTATGACCTCCGCTCCCTGGCCGACGCGGAGGAAGGGGACATCGACTGGACCATCAGCGCCAGCTCCATAGATTTCGGCGTCTCGGATGTTCCCTTTGAGGGCGCGAGCTTTCACAAAGCAGAGAAAGAGACCATCACCATTACCAACCAGGGCAGCCTTCCCTTCCGGCTGGAGGCGGAGGTGGACACCTCCGCCTGCGAGCGGAAGGACAAGGACAGGATCTTTAAGACTACTGTCGGCTCTGACTACAGAGTGGTGGAGGCCGGCAAATCCATCGAGGTGATCGTATGGGCGGACTCCGGAAGCTGGAGTCCCGGCGTGGTGGAGGGTGTGCTGAAGTTCACCGCCTATTACCCGGACTCCAAAGAGCAGAACACCGTTACTGCCCACATTCCCCTGTCCATCAAATATCTCAATGACGGCGGCTATCGGATCATAAACGGGAGCGATAACAGCTACGGCACGGTAAAGACCTCCGACGGCGTTGCCCGTGACCCCTACAGCGGCAACAACCGGTTTGTGGCGAAGGAGGGCTCCAGCGTCACCTTCGTCATGACCCCCTACGACCCCGCCGCCTACCATGTCTCCGACATCAAACTCAACGGCGAGAGCGTGGGGACCGGCGACCTTGTCAATAACACCTACACCATCTCCGACATCCGGGAGAACTACGAGTTTGAGGCCGTCTTTGCCCCCGGGGCCGACCCCAACGCCCAGCAGCCCCAGCCCACGGAGCAGCCCACCGGCGGCACGGCCTACGCCTCCACCCAGAACGTGCTGGTGGACGGCAAGGCGGTGGAGTTCCAGTGCTACGCCCTGAAGGATGAAAAGGGCAACGACACCAACTATGTAAAGCTCCGGGATGTGGCCCAGATCCTCAACGGCACCGCCGCTCAGTTCCAGGTGGGCTGGGACGGGGCGGTGAACATTGAGACCGGGAAGGGCTACACCTCCAACGGCTCGGAGATGAAGACCCCCTTCTCCGGCAACCGGGCCTATTCCCCCGCCACCGCTCCCACCAACGTCAACGGCCAGACCGCCGCCCTGGAGGCCATCGTCCTTCTGGACGACAAGGGCGGAGCCTACAACTATTATAAGCTCCGGGACCTGGGCGCCGCCTTGAACGTTAAGGTGGACTGGTCTGAGGAGAAGGGTATTTTTATTGAGACAGAATGAGATGATCTAAAATAAGCCCCCGGCGGAAACCCTTCCGCCGGGGGCTTATTTTTCCTAAGGGCTCATGTCCTCATGGGCCCCCACGGGAGAAATAAAAATTTCCTCTTGACAATGGGGCTCACTGTGGTTATACTGTATATATCTGATAGATACAGTATCTACAAAGAGAAGATGGGAGTGACCACATGGACATCATCATCCGAAATACGGGGGAGGCCCCCATCTACGACCAGATCACCCGGCAGGTCAAGACGTTGATCCTCACCGGGGTCCTGGGGGAGGGAGAGCCCCTGCCCTCCATGCGGGCTCTGGCAAAAGACCTCCGCATCTCGGTGATCACCACCAAGCGGGCCTATGAGGAATTGGAGCGGGAGGGGTTCATCACCACTGTCCCCGGCAAGGGGTGCTTTGTAGCTCCCCGGAATCTGGAGTTGGCCCGGGAGAATGCTCTTCGTCAGGTGGAGGAATACCTTCAAAAGGCGGTGGAGTGCGCCAAGCTGGGGGGGATCGCCGCCGCCGAGGTCAGGGAGACCTTAGACATTCTATATGGGGAGGAATAGACCATGGAGTACGCTGCAAAGCTGGACCATCTCACCAAGGACTTTGGCTCCTTTAAGCTGGACGATGTGTCCATATCCATTCCAGGAGGCACCATTCTGGGGCTGATCGGAGAGAACGGAGCGGGAAAGTCCACCGCCATCAAGTGCCTTTTGGGGATCTTGAAGCCTACCGGAGGCAGCGTGGAGCTGCTGGAGGGGGAGGGCCTGGCCGGAGTGGGCTATGTGCCGGACGAGTGTCCCTTTTCCGACCAGCTGCGGGTGAAGCAGGTGGGGTCCTTCTGTGCCGGAATGTTCTCCGGCTGGGAGGACGCCCTTTTTACCCACTATTTAGAGAAGTTTGAGCTTCCCGCCCAAAAGAAGGTAAAGGAGCTCTCCCGGGGGATGAAAATGAAGCTGTCTATCGCTGTGGCTCTCAGTCATAAACCCAAGCTCCTGGTGCTGGATGAGGCAACCTCGGGGCTGGATCCGGTGGTACGGGACGAGATCCTGGACGAATTTCTTTCCTTCCTCTCCGACGAGGACCACGCTATCCTTATTTCCAGCCACATTACCAGCGACCTGGAAAAGATCTGCGACTATGTGACCTATCTCCACAAGGGACGGGTCACCATCTCAGGGGCCAAGGACGAGCTGCTTTCTAAATATGGAAAGCTCTCCTGCTCCAAGGCCGACCTTGCCCAGGTCGATCCTGCCCTCATCGTGGGCAAGCGGGAGGGAGACTATGGCTGTCAGGCGCTCATCAATGACCGGGAGGAATTCCGTCGGGCCTGCCCGGACCTGTCCCTAGATCCGCCTACCTTGGAGGACTTGATGATCTATACAACGAGGGGGGACCGTACATGAAAGGCTTTTTAAAACGGGACTATTATCTCATGAGCGGTAATCTGAAATTCTATGCCCTGTTCATGGCGTGTTTCGGTATTCTGGCTGTTTTTACGGATTTTAACACCAGCTTTTTTGCCCTCTATGTGCTTCTCTTTGGCATATCCAGTGTGCTGGGCCTGTTCAGCTATGATGACTTCAATCACTGGACGGCCTACGGCTCCGCCGTGCCCTCAGGCCGGATGGCTATGGTGGACGCCCGGTATCTTTTCACTCTCCTGGTGGCGGTGGGAATGACGGTCATGCAGATCCTCCTGGGCCTGCTGGGAGGGGAGGGCGCCCAGCTTTCCATGGCGGCGGTTTACGGTGGGGTATTCTTTCTCTATGCCGCCATTGCCCTGCCTGTCAGCTATCATTTTGGCGGCGCCAAGAGCCGGACGGTGATGATCGTTCTGGTGGCCCTTATGGCCGGAGTCGTCGGCATGGGGGGCTCCATTCTGAATATTGCCAGTGCCACCAGGGGTCTGCGCCTGCCCCCGATGACCTCGCTTCTTCCCCTGGTGGGCCTTGCCGCCCTGGCTCTGTCCTGGCGGGTCTCCCTGGGGATCGTGGGGAGGAAGGAGCTGTAACTTTATATACGAAAGGAGCCGCGCTGCCTGAGGCAGCGCGGCTCCTTCTCTACCTTCGCTTGACAAGGGCAGACACGGTTTTACGGGGCCCAAGCCGCCCCCGGACAGCGTTTTATCTCCTTGCCTTACGCCAGTAAGGCTGCGTCGATAACCTTGCCGGGAACGCCTTGGGCTCTCGCAAAACTCCTTCGGACCCCAGAGGGCCCCAAAGGGTGTGATGGCAAGGCCGCACCCCGCAGGTGGGCTGTCGCCCGGCAAGGGGGAGAACGCCGCCAGCGCACCCTTTGGGGTCCTCTGGGGCGTGTTTGCCCTTGTCAAGCGAAGGTATGTCTGTCAGATGTCAGCCTCCCAGAGTCATTCCCGATCCCAGACCGTCCTTGTCCAGCATCCGCTCCAGCACCTCTACATCGGTGGTAATGTCCATGACGTCGGTGCGGAAGAGCTGGTCCAGCTGTTTTTCAAAGCCCTCCACCACCTTATCCATCATATCCTCGATACGGTGCTTGGCGGAGGAGATGTTTTCCCCCTCCACCCCCTGGGCCTCCATCTGGGCATAGGCCCGGAGGATCTTCAGGGTGGTGGGCAGATAATAGTTCAAAAACTGCCGCAGCTCGGAGGCCTTGGCGGGATTCTGCCGCTGGTAATCCAGGATCTTTCCGGTGATCTCCCCGATCCGGTCTATTTTGCGGCTCATCTCGTCGTCGGGAATGGCGTCGTTGACCTCCTTGATCTGGCGGAGAATGGCGTCGTCCTCGTCCTCCTTGCTCTGGGCCTTGGGGGGAGCTTCCTTCTGGGGAGCCTCCTCCCGGTGGGGGGCCTCATAGCCCTGGTCGGTGAGCACCAGCCGTCCCGAGGCCCGGTCTATGTAGCCCATGGGGAGAGTGCCGTCGGAGAGCATCCGCTGAAGATCGGAAATAACCTTTTTCTCACTGACCCCAGCGGCGCTTGCCAGATCAGAGATGAAGACGGAGTTCCGGTTGCCGATCACGCCCATATAAAGCCGCTGCCGCCGCCCCTGCCGGGTGCGGGATAGGCCGTTCCAGAGAGTTACCAGTCCCGCGCAGAGAAAGCCAAACAGGGGAAACCACTCTCCGGGATAAAGAAGGCCGTAATCAGCAATCTCGGAAATAAAACCAATGCCGAAGGCAAAGCTCATAATACCGCCGAGAGTGGTAAGGAACTTTCCGCTTTTAGGCTTGCGGAAAAAGCGTTTTCTTGATGTGCCCTGCCCCTGCGGGGCCTGTTTGGAGGCGGAGGCTCCGCCGTAAGAATAGGGCCGCTGGGCAGCGCCCTGCCCAGCCTTGGCCGCCGCTCCCGCGGCGGCCCCCTGTCCCTGGACGGGACCGCTCCGGGCCTGATACCCGCTTTGCGCCCCGGCGGAAGGCGGCGTATACCGCTGCTGGGCGCCGGGCCGGTAGGTCTGCTGAGTTTGGAATTCCTGCCGGATCCGGTCCACGGGAACGTTGACTCCGCCCAGACTTAAAAACAGGAGGATCATGCCCACAGGCCAAAAGAAAATAAAGCCCAGAACAATGGCCCACCAGGGGATATTGGATTCTTGTTTATTGGACATAGGGCGCCTCCCGGTCATGGATGAATGAAATTTTAATTAACTCATAGGCTATCATACAACGATTTTCGTTGCTTGTAAAGAAAAATCACCGGGGAAAATCCTTGGATGTAACCTTTCTGTTCTTGCAATTTTGTTTCAGAACCCGTATAATAACACTATATCTTGTGTTGTCTGCCCGTATGGACTTTTGGGGTGATCGTATATGGAAGAGAAGACAGGGGGCAAACGCCTTGTGGCGGAGCCCAATAAAGGAAGACCCAGGACCGCCCTTATCATTTTAGGGGCGGCGCTTGTTTTGCTCATAGGGGGCTATACGGCCTTATGCGCTTACGCCGGAGGGGGCGGGGGACGTATGGCGCCCCATACCCGCATCGGCGGGGTAGAGGTGGGGGGTATGTCCGCCGGGGAGGCCTCTGCTGCCCTGGACGTTGCCCTTCAGCAGCGGCTTTCCGCGTTGGAGGTGCCCTTTTCCTGTCAGGGGACGCTTTATCAGCTTTCCGGTACGGAGTTTTCCTATGACGCGGAGGGGGCGGTGAAAAGCGTGTCCCCCGCCGCCGCGCCCATACCCCTCCGGGGGTTTCGGTTCCTGGCCGGAATGCTGGACAGGAGCGGAGCTCCTGTGGTCCTTACCCTGGACCATGTACCCGGTGAAGTGGAGCGGGCGGCCCGGGAGCAGGGGGATGCCGACGCCCAGACCACCTGGGAGATCCGGGATACGGCGGTGGTATTTACCAAGGGCCGCACAGGCCGGACGGTGGATGTGGCCGGTTTGCTGCCCGCCCTCACCGAGCGGGCAGGCCATCTTTTGAACAATGACGAGCCTGCGGGCTATGCCCCGGTGGAGGCGGTCATTGCCGTTGCCCCCCCTGCCGAGCCTGATTTTGAATCTATCCGGCAGGAGGTCTACGCCAAGGTGGCTGACGCCTATCTGGACCGGGAATCTCTGGAGATCGTTCCCTCCGTCACAGGAAAGGATCTGGATGTGGAGGGAGCCAGGGAGGCGCTGGCCGCAGCCAGGGAGGGGACCGTCTTCCGGGTAGACCTTCTGCTTACCGAGCCTGATACCTCCACTGAGCAGCTTACCGAAAGCCTGTTCCGGGACGTGCTGGGAGAGGCCACCACCCGGGTCACCGGCACTGCCGACCGAAAGGTGAACGTGAAGGTGGCGGCGGAGTTTGTCAATGGCTCCATCCTCTTTCCGGGGGATGAGTTTTCCTTTAACCAGAAGTGCAGTCCCTATACTGAGGCCAACGGTTACGGAAAGGCTACTGCCTATGTAAACGGACTGTCGAAGGATACGGTGGCGGGAGGGATCTGCCAGGCTTCTTCCACCCTTTACTGGGCAGCCCTGATGGCTAATCTGGAGACCCTGGAGCGGTATGCCCACCGTTATGAGCCCAGTTATGTGAAGGGCGGCTTGGACGCCACGGTCTATGGGGATTACGGCGATGAAGGAAGTCTGGATTTCCGCTTTAAGAACGATACGGACCACCCCATCAAGATCGAGGCTTCGGTAGACAGCAAGAATTATATCCATGTGACCATCCTGGGGACCGACGTTACCGGGATCCACGGGCAGCCCTATTCCACCAACCGGGTGGTGACCCAGCCTTACGAGACCATTTACCAGGCGGACGCCTCCGTTCCCCAGGGCACTACTCAGAAGGATCCGGAGCGTACCGGCTATAACGGCGTTACCATTGAGACCTATCAAAAGCTGGTGGACGCCGAGGGCAAGGTGCTGTCGGAAACGCTCCTCTACAAGACCAAGTATCACTACCGGAATGAGGTCATTCTTTTCAATCCCGCCGACCTGGAGCTGTGGGGGATCGATCCCTTTACCGGGATCCGTACCGAGCCCACGTCCACTCCCGTGGCCCCAGCGGAGAGCGCTCTGCCTCAGGAGAGCGCTTCCCCCGCGCAGAGCGGTGGGCCGGAGCCCTCTCAAACGCCGTCAGTTCCGCCTGCTGAGACGGGGGACGAGCCCATTCTTCCTCCGGGACAGGGGGCGCAGCCTCCTGCGGCAGAGAGCGAGGAGCCCATTCTGCCCATGATCCTCCCTCCGGGGACCATTGTGCTGGGGCAGTAGCTTCTATTCACAAGGGCAAACACGCCCCAGAGGCCCCAAAAGGCGCACTGGCGGCGTTCTCGCCCTCCGAGGCGGCTTGGGCTCCGCAAAACCGTATCTGCCCATGTTAATCGAAGCTAAGGAAGGAGAATAGGATACTCCATGAGTTTTCAAGGCTTTGACCCCGCAGTGGTGGATTTTATGTGGGGGATCCGTTTGAACAACAACCGGGAATGGTTTGAACCGCGGAAGGTGGAGTACAAGGAAATATTTGAAACACCTATGAAGGAACTGTGCCGGGAGCTGTATGACGGATTTTCGGATAAGCATTCCGATCTGGGACTGGTGAGCCGGGTGAGCCGTATTTACCGGGACGCCCGGCGGCTGTTCGGAAGAGGACCCTACAAGGACCATCTGTGGCTTACCGTTTCCGAGCCCGCCGAGCGGTGGTCCTGCCAGCCTGTCTTTTGGTTTGAGCTTTCTCCAGAGGGATACAGCTTTGGACTGGGATATTGGATGGCCCAGGCTCTCACCATGGCAAAGCTTCGGGCCCGGATGGACCGGGATCCAAAAACCATGGAGAAGCTGGTCCGGCAGCTGGAGAGGCAGGATACCTTTCATCTGGAGGGGGAGGAGTTCAAAAAGCTTCGCCCCGCTCCCAGCAAATGTCTGGAGCCATGGTATAACAAAAAGGGAGGCTTTTCCCTCAGTTGCGAGCGGGAGCATGACGAGCTTCTGTGGTCCCCGGAGCTGGCGGGCTATATCCTGAACGAGTGGGAAAAGCTGGCGCCCATGTTCCGGTATCTGTCCACCCTGGATGGGGATCCCGATCCCAGGGAACAATAGAACAGCCTGAGCCCCGCACCATCGGCGCGGGGCTCTTTGCATGGTATAAATTTTCAATTAAAAAATCTCCCTGCCGGACATACTGACCGTAAGAATGAAGGAAAGGCGGCGGGGGAGTGAAAAGAAAACGGAAGGCGGCTCTTTTGATCTTGGCCCTGGCGTTGTTTTTGACCTTGGGACCGGGAGACCCAAAAACGGTAACGGCGGAGGCTCTGGCACAGGTGGAGGTGGACCGGCCCCTTGTGGCGCTCACCTTTGACGATGGACCCCGCCGTTCCACTACGGAGGCGCTGCTGGACGGTCTGGCCCAGCGGGGGGCTCACGCCACCTTTTTTCTGGTGGGGGAAATGATCCCAGGCAATGAGGACCTGGTGGAGCGCATGGAACAGGAGGGACACCAGATCGGTACCCACTCTTATGACCATGTTTACCTTACGGGATTGAACGCCAGAGATTTTTCACGGCAGGTGGACCGGACGGAAAGCCTTTTAACAGGGATATTGGGACGCACAGGCTTTTTTCTTCGCCCGCCCTACGGCAAGATCGACGCCGCGGTGGAAAAACGTTCGGACAGTCCCTTGATCCTCTGGTCCATCGATCCGGAGGACTGGGACGACAAAAATACGGACCGGATCGTGGAACACATTACCGCCAACGCCGGGGATGGGGATGTGATCCTGCTCCACGATATCTATCCCACCTCAGTGGAGGCGGCCCTTCGGGTAGTGGACGCCCTTCATCAGAAGGGGTTCCTTTTTGTGACGGTGGAGGAGCTGGCCTGTCAGCGTCATGTGGAGCTGACGCCGGGGCAGACCTACCGCAGCTTCTATCCATGAATCATTACAAATTGATGAAACTTCTTCAAATCAAGTTGACGATAATGGGGGAACCGTGTAAAATATAGAATAGAAAATGGGAAACGGAGGGACTGCCATGGGACGAAGAAGCGGGACCAAGGAAGAGCTGATCAAATGTGAGTACTGCGGCGAAATGTACGCCGCCAGCTATAAGCATTGTCCCTTTTGCAACGAGGATGGGACAGGCCGTTGGGACGACCCGGACGCCGCCGATGATGATTACTATGATGACGACCTGCCTGTCCACGGAGGACGGCGGTTGGTCCGCCACTCCCGCTCCGGCGGTACCGGAGGGAATGGGCCCTCGGTGGGGCGGATCATCAGTTGGGTGCTGTCCCTGGCCCTTATCATTGCGGCGGCGGGGATCGTCATTTCACTGATAAAGCCGCTTTTGGGGAAGGGCAAGGACCCCAAACCCAGTCCCAGCGTTCCCCCTGTGGAGGTGAGTACGGAGCCCTCCATGGAGCCGATTCAGCCGACCCAGCCGGTCCAGCCTTCCGGGGAGCCTGTTGTGACCCCGGAACCTCAGCCCACCGCGCCGGGGATACAGACGCCCTCGGTGCCCTTGGTGACTCCCACCGATTTCAAACTCAGCCGGGAGGATATCTCCTTCTTCGCGGTGGGAGAGACCTATCAGTTCAAGGTGACCCTGACCCCGGCGGACGCCCATGGAGATATCGTCTGGAAGTCCAGCGATCCCAACGTGGCGTCGGTGTCCTGGAATGGACTTGTGACGGCGGTATCCAAGGGAACGGTAACGGTGACCGCCTCCATTGAGGGAGTGGGGGAGAGAAGCTGCGTTGTCCGCTGTCAGCTTTCCGGCGGCGCTTCGTCGTCCGCGACCACGCCCCCCACCACGACTACATCAACGCCGCCAAGCTCCTCCGGCGCCAACCTTTCCCTGAACCGGGAGGATTTTACCCTGGGCAAGGAAGGGGAGACCTGGCGGCTCATTGTCTCAGGCACCAGCTCCGCAGTGACCTGGACCTCCAGCGATCCCGCCGTAGCCACCGTAGGGGCTGACGGCACCGTCACCGCCGTGGGCAAGGGGACCTGCCGTGTAACGGCCACAGTGGACGGTGTGACGCTGAAATGTGTCGTCCGCTGTAGCTTCTGAGGAATGGAAAAGCAATCGTTTTTCAGTTAGGCAGAGGATTTTCATTACAAGGGAACAAACGGAAAAGCGCGGCTTAACGGCCGCGCTTTTTTGTGCCCACGGGAAGCTGCAAACGGGTATACCGGGGCTGGTGGGACAGAATACTAGAGTGTATATAGTGGCCTGAATGTGGGAAGGGGCTGGCGAAATAGACAAAACGGCATAGAAAACGCTGTCTATTTTGTACACAATACCCACCTTTTTGGCGGAATTATCCCAACCTGCTAAAAAGTTGGCCTCAATATTGGTTGCCTTTTAAAATGCTGGATGTTACTTTAAAAACAGGAAATACGCAGGCCCGGTCCTTTGGATAGGGCGGCTGCGCGGTCACGGCAAGGAGACGAGAAATGGATGACTATAGGAAGAGCGGCTTTCGGATCCTTCAGGATATCGTTAAGGCGGGCAGCGTTCCGCTGGAGACCCTTGAGCAGGGATATAACCTCAGCCGTTCTCAGTTAAGGTATCGGCTGCATTGGATCAATGAGTATCTTGCCGGATACCGACTGCCGGAGCTTGTTGTTACAAATGATTCCGTGCTGGTCACATTTTCCTGGTCCGAATTTTTCGCAAGACTGGCGGATACGGATGGCTGCAAGCTGATTCTGGACGACCAGGATCCCCAGATCCGGCAATCGGCGGAGATCATATATATTTTTTGCGCCGATGAGGAGCTTTCCGTATTCCATTTCCAGTCTGCCTTTAAAATCAGCAAGAATACGGTGATCCGGGATCTGAAGCAGATCAGGGCGGCTGCGGCTGAGCATTCGATCTCCCTTCGCTTCAGCCGGCAGCAAGGGTATTTTTTGGGAGGCAGGCAGGAGAGCGTTCGGAATTTTGTGCTGATGCATATTGACAGGCTGGGCAGCATCGAGCTTTTCTCCAGTGTGGTACGCACGGTATTGCACAGGACAAGCCTGGTATCCCCGCACAAAATTGCGCAGCGGCTGTGGGAGCTGTTTCGGGAGGAGCAGATACCCTGTACCATAGAATACCTCAACCGGGCGGCCTGCTTGCTCTCTCTGCTTTTCCTGCGTGGGGGAAGGGATACGGTCTACCACGGCCAAATGTGCGATGTGCCCCGCTCCTCCCGGGCGTGGAGTTTGGCGCGGAAGCTGGCTGGCGAGCTGGCGGAGGAGCCTGGGTGCGCGGTAGATGGGAACGAGCTTCCCTATATCGCCCTTCTTTTGGGATATGCGGGAGATAACGCAGACCTACGGCAGGAGCTGCTGCCCAAGCAGATGTGCCATTTTGAGTGGATCGCCGCCGAACTGATCTATCGGTTTTCCCTGATCGTGAATGTCCAGCCGGTAGAGGACCAGGCGTTGATCCAGGAATTGTCCCGGCATTTGCTGTTTGCCTCCTTCTGCGCCAAATATGATTTTCCCATCGTTTATCCAAAGCTGCTGTCCATGAAGCGGAAGCACAACGATGTGTTTTGTATTGTAAACATGCTTTTGCGCGGGCTTCGGATGGATTCCTTGCTGTATGTGTGTGAGGATGAAACGGCGTTTATCGTATCCTACCTGCTGAAGATCTTGGAGTCCGACAGGGCGGCCCCAGGGCCGGAGGAGCAGGGGGAATGGGAGGCGGAGCGGATACAACAAACCGAATTGGATCTGGAGTCGGGAAGCGTTCATTTATGTATCCAGCAGATGAAGGAGTATTGCGATATTCGGAACGAGACCGTATTACGGAATCTGCTGAAAATGGCGTCTCCCGCGGAACGCAGGGTGGTTGCCGACGTATTAAGGCCCCCAAAGCTGAAAAAGGTACTGAAGCCGGAGTATATTCAAATGATGGACGCCTGCGGGGATTGGAAAACGGCGGTGAGGACCGCCGCCGAGCCGCTTTTGCGGGAGGGGGCCATTTTACCGGGTTATGTTGACGAGATGATCGGATTGACCCTGACTCATGGCACTTATTACGAGGTGTTTTCCGAAACGCTGATTCCTCACGCATACTCCTCACAGGTGCGTATGTTGGGCTTTAGTCTGCTGCGCTTAAAGCAGCCGGTCTATTTGCTTGATATGGAGGATCATCCGATCCGGCTTGTGATCGTCATTGCCGCGCTGGATAACAAGCTTCATCAGCGGGCCTTGGGGGCGCTGGCAAATATCCTTTCCGACAATAGGGCCAGGGCCGGGATCCTGGATGCGCGGCATATAGAGGATATTGTCAAATTATTATACGGATAGAAGGGAGGAAGGATATATGCAGTCTATTTTAGAATGGATAGATCTTGACTGTGTCGTGACCGCGTGTATGTTTGGCGTTCTTGTTATGGCCGCCCAGGCGATGATGAGAAAGAGCGCCGGGCAGATATTCTGTTCGGCGGTCAAGGCCGTGACCGGCTTTCTCATTTTTAATACCGGCGTCTTTGTATTCCTTGATACGGCAAACCGACTTCGCCTTCTGGCGACAGCCGCCTTTGGGGTGGAGGCTCCGGCGAACACCAACGCTTTTTTTCGGTCAAATGGGATCTACTATGTTCCGGTCATGGCGTTTGGCTTTTTGCTCCATCTGCTGATCGAGCGAAAGCTTGTGCCTGAGGGACGGAAGATCGTCTATATGGGAGGCTGTCACGTGCTTCTGCGTTTGGCGCTGTTAACGACCGGCATAGCGGTAACCGTGTATAAGGAAACAAATTGGCTGTATGTGGTGGCCTTCGGTACGGTGATCACAGGGCTTTGGTATTGTATCCAGCCAATGTATATCGATAAGCAGATAGAACGCATTCGGGGCGACTCGGCTGCGGCTTACGGACATCAGACATCCATCTCTATCGCCATAACGGCCCTGGCGGTAAAGCTGCTGGTCCGTAAACGGCGGGATGGCGATGATACCGAAGAAATAAAACTGCCCAAGCTTGCGGCGGTGCTGCGTGATATGGGGGTATGTATGTTTTTGCTGCAAAGCGCGGCGATCCTGGCTTTCTGCGCGGCTTGCGGAACCGAGGCGGCAAGGGAGGTATGCGGCACGCAGCTTCCGGTACCGGTTTGGGCGGTAGCCCAGGGTCTTCAATTTTCCGCGGGCTATTTTATCCTGACAAGCGGCTTGCGTATGATCACCAGCGAGCTGATGCCGGCGTTGGGGGCGGTTAGCCAAAAGCTGGTCCCCAACGCAAAGGCGGCGATGGATGTTCCGACGCTGTTTCCCTTTGGGCAGAACGCGGTATTGTTTGGAGCCGTTTCCGGCTCGGTACTCTTTTTTGCCCTGATGCTGCTGTTTGCAAAGCTGGGCTGGGGATTTATTGGGGGGGCCACGCTCTATTTCTATATGGCCGCCGGCGGCGCGGCGGTCTTTGGAAACAAGGCTGGCGGACGGAGAGGAGCCGTCATTGGCGGCGTTGTTACCGCGCTACTTATGGCCGGAGGCAGCTTGCTGATCCAGTATCTTGGCGGGGCGTTCTACACTGCGGAATATTTTTGTAATGTTGCCTCCGAACCGGATGACCGGCTTTTGCTCTATCCCATTGCTATCCTGCTGGGAAGGTTGCTTTTTGGCCCTCGGGAAATACCTTTTGGCTAGCTTCGATCAACAAGGGCAGACACGGTTTTGCGGGGCCCAAGCCGCTTCCGGACTGCGTTTTGTCTCCTTGCCTTACGCCAGTAAGGCTGCGTTGACAACCTTGCCGGGAATGCTTTGGGCTCTCGCAAAACTCCTTCGGACCCCAGAGGCCCCAAAGGGTGTGATGGCAAGGCCACAGCCCGAACGTGGGCTTGTCGCCCTCGGAGGGCGAGAACACCACCAGCGCGCCCTTTGGGGCCTCTGGGGCGTGTTTACCCTTGTTGATCGAAGCTAATTATTACGGAAAGGATGGATCAAACATGGAGAAAAAGTACCAGTACAGCTTTCCCTATGCCAGGCCCCTTACGGCCAATACCTTGTGCATCGTAGGGGTGTGTACCTGTCTGCTGATGAAGATGGCGGTGGAAAACGCGTTTCATGCTTTGGGCATCACCGATTACAGCGTTGAGCCCGCAACGGAGGATAACCCCATGGGAAGCCGGGATTCAACGCCGGATGTTATCTTTTGCGAGGCCCTGCGCATAGATGAGCTGCGGCAAAGAGTGCCGGAGGCGCTGGTGATCGAGGTCAAGGACATCGCCAATCAGGAGCAGATCCGCCAGGAGATCGTGAGATCCTTTTTAAGCAAAGGCTGGCTGCGGGAAGAATAAAGAACGGAGGTGAAGAGGATGAGGCAGATCATAGAGGAATCCGCCGTAATGCTGGATTTTAAGGCGGAGGATTGGAAGGAGGCGATCACGCAGGCTGGTGAACTTATGGTAGCGGAAGGCATTGTGGAGCGCAGATACATAGACGCCATGATCTCCCTTGTGGAGGGATATGGAGCATACATCATTGTGGCGCCCGGTGTTGCCATGCCCCACGCACGGGCCGAGGACGGCGCGAAAGGGACGGGAATTTGCTTTCTGCGCTTGAAGGAGCCTGTTGTGTTTCCCCAGCAGGATAACAATCCCATTCGGATTCTGGTAGGCGTTGCCGCGGCGAATAAAGCGGAGCATTTGGAAACCTTTGGGATGGTTGCGGAAAAAATCGTGGATCCCGAGTGTATTAAAAAGCTGATGCTCTGCGCTACGGCGGCGGAGGTTGTGCGGATCTTTCAAAATTGATTGACAGGTCGGAGGAAGTTATGCAAAAAGCGATTGTGACCATCCATGATCCCTCCGGGCTGCATGCGCGTCCTTCCGGAAGGATCGCCAAAGAAGCGACCCGCTTTCTCTGCGAGATCACGATGCGGGATACAAACGGGGGAAAGCCCGTAAACGCCAAAAGCACCCTCCATATTCTTACAGGGAAATTTACATATGGCGCGCGGGTGGAATTGATATGCGACGGCAAAGATGAGGCGGAGGCCTTGGATGCGGTGCGAAGCCTGATCGAGGGGCTTACAGAATAGTGAAAGAAAGGAGGAAAGGGAATGGGGAAAAAGAGATTGATGACCTGCACGCCGTCGGAGCTGCTGTGTCTGACGCCGGAAGAACTGTTTGAGGCGCTCCGGGAGTCAGAGGGGAGATGCGTATACGCCTGCGCGCGCAGCAAGGGGCCAAATCTGATCCAGGGGGTGACCAACGCCGAGGCTTGCGCCGCAATGGGGGCGGATCTTGTAAAGCTGTGCTATTATGACCCGGAACGTCCCATGTTTCCCGGACTGCCCTCCAAGGATCCCTTGGATGACACAGCTTTTGAGGAAATACAGCTTCAGGCCGGGAAGGGATGGCGTGCCAGAGAGATCCGGGCCATGATCGGCAGACCTGTGGCGGTTGAAATGTTTGTGGAGCAGGCCAGTGAAGCGCGTATGGATAGAATGCTGGAAGAAGGATTTGACATTGTATGCGTTTATGGGTTTGAGCAGGATCCCGATTTTCTTCCCGCCATCCGGGTCCTGGCAAAAAAGGCAAAGGGCCGCGCTCTTGTGGAAGCTGGTGTTCTGCACGGACCCAAACTAAAAAAAGCTCCGGTCCATATGCGTCAGCTTCAGACGGCGGATTTTGCGGCTAAGGCGGTTGAAGCGGGAGCCAATCTGTTTCAGGTTCCGGCTGTGGGTACGCTGCCCGGTTTTTCAAGAGAGTATGTAACGGATCTGATCGACGCCATACACGCGGCGGGAGGCATTGCCATCACCGGAATACACAGCTCCATGGAGGGCTCGGAAGCAGAGCTGATCCAAAGAATTGCCATCGACAATAAAATTTGCGGCGCGGATATCCAGATGCTTGGAGACGCGGGGATCAACGAAAATATGGCGACGCCGGAGCTTATCACGGCATTGTCCATTGCCCTTAAGGGGAAACGGCACACCCTGCGCCGGATGTGCCAATCTGTCCTTCGTTAATATCCACATATTAAAAAATATACCGGAAAGGAAATGAATCAAATGAAAAAACTAACAGCGCTTTTTTTGACAGCCGTTATGCTCCTTAGCCTCAGCTCCTGCCAAAAAACACCCACAGACAACGATAAGGAAACGCTTGAATCAAATCCGGTGGTGGCAACTCCCGAACAGGAAGAAAAGCATTTGATCGGTTTTTCCATGTCCGCGTTGGACAGTACCATGAAGCTTACACTGGACAATTTTGAGCGGATGGCCACAGAGCATGGCTGGGACTATGTCTCCCTCAGCGCGGACGGTGATACGAGCAAGGAGCTTACCAACTGTGAGAATTTTATTTCTCTGGGCTGCGAAGCTGTCGTTATAATGGTCTGTGACAGTGACGCCAGCGTTCCGGCGATCCGGTTGATGACCGAGGCGGGGATCAAGGTCATTATTGCGGGGCGCAGCGCGAAGGTGGAGGATGATGATTACTACTGCTATGTAAGCGGAAGCCAGGCCCTTGGAGGAATTTGCCAAGCAGATTATGTAAACCAATGGCTTCAGGATCATCCGGACCAGAATCTTAACATCGGGATCGTTCGGGGCTTGCCCACCAGTGTTCCCGCCCAGATCAAGTATGACGCGTTTATTGAAAACTGCGTTGACCTGCCGGAAAACGAAGGCAGGGTAAAGCTCATTATGGAAGGCTACGCGGACGCCGAGGCGGAAAAGGCCTATAATCTCGTTACGGACTGGATGCAGGTGTATCCTGAGATCAACTGCTTCATCTCCCAGGCAGACGATATGACCAGCGGTATCGTCAATGCGCTGCGGGCCCAGAATTATGATCCCGTGGACGATTTTGTGATCGTCAGCGCGGACGGAAACTCGGTGGGCATCGCGGGACTGCGAAGCGGCGAATTTGACGCCACCGTTTGCCTGTCTCTGCGTTCTCTGGGCGACAGCTGCGGAGACGTGGCGGAGAAAGCGTTTTCCGGCGAGGCCTGCGATAAGACGGTCAATATCGACCAATATTATCGGCTTATGACGCTGGACAACGTGGACGAGATCGCGGCGGAAGAGGGGCTTGAGTGATTCGCACCTGGGCATGAGGGCTTCGTGCCCTCATGCCCCCACCTTGGAGGGATAAGGTATGAAACTGTTTGAAGCGAAAGGGATCAGCAAACGGTTCTACTCCAATCAAGCTTTAAAATCCGTGGACTTTGATATTAACGCCGGGGAGGTACATGCCTTGGCCGGGGAGAATGGAGCCGGGAAATCGACTCTGATGAATATTCTGCTCGGCACATTGACGCCGGATTCCGGGGAGATGCTCTTTGAGGGAAAGCCGTACCGGCCCAGGTCCGCCCATGACGCGCTGCAAATCGGGATCTCCATGATCCATCAGGAGCTAGAGCTGGTTCCCAGCATGACGGTGGCGGAGAATATATGGATCGGACGGTCCGACCGGTTCCGCTGCCATGGCTTATACTCCAAAAAGCGCTGCGAGCAGGAGACCCAGGCGTTGATCGATAGTCTGAAGATCGATATTTCACCCCAGGCGGTGGTGAAAACGTTGAGCGTGGCGCAAATGCAGATCGTGGAGCTGGTGCGGGCGATCTCTTACCAGTCAAAGCTTGTCATTATGGATGAGCCTACGTCCTCGCTCTCGGATAAAGAGATTGAGATCCTGTACCGGATCGTCCGGGATATTTCCTCTCAAGGGACGGCAGTTATTTTTATTTCCCATAAGCTGGATGAAATATTTGAGATTGCCAACCGTGTAACCGTTTTTCGGGACGGCGAAAAGATCGCTACCCGAAAAACGGAGGAGACCCCTATGCCGGAACTGATTGCAATGATCGCCGGCCGGAAAATGGAGAATCTTTATCCAAAGAAATCCGCCCCGATTGGAGATGTGGTATTTCAGGCGGAGGCTCTGTGTAAGCGGAACACCTTCGATCAGGTCAGCTTTCAAGTCCGAGAGGGGGAGATCCTGGGAATTGCCGGATTGGTTGGGGCGGGCCGTACCGAGATCATGAATGGGATCTTCGGGATATCCCCGTTGGATTCCGGCAGCATGTACCTTAACGGCAAAAAAATTGTCAACCGCTCTCCGCAGGAGGCGATCAACAATGGGATCAACATGGTAACGGAAGACCGTTTGCGCCTTGGCGTTGTAAGGAAATTTTCGGTCAAACTGAATATGACCCTATCCTATTTTGACCGGATATGCCGGTTTGGCTTTATCAACAAAAAGAAAGAAAATGCCGCCGCCGTCGATATGGCGTCAGGGCTGGGAGTAAAAACGGCGAATATCAATATGCCGATTTGGTCGCTCAGCGGAGGCAATCAGCAAAAGGTTTTGATCGGCCGCGCGCTGTTGACACAGCCAAAGCTTTTGATCCTGGATGAACCGACCCGCGGCGTGGATGTGGGCGCGAAGTATGAAATATATATGCAGTGCAGCCGTCTGGCTGCGGAGAAGCACGCGATCATCCTGATCTCCTCCGACCTGGAGGAGGTGCTTGGCATGAGTGACCGCGTCCTGGTGGTATGTGGCGGAACCATCGTGGGTGAACACAACAGGGGCGAAGCGGACGAATCTGTCATTATATCCGAAATGTTTGGGATCCTTCCACATAACACAGAAAAAGGGGGTCGGCCTACATGAGTAAAAAGCGGCCGTCTGAAGCGGTTTTCCTGTTCTTTTTAAATAATCGGGCGCTCATGCTGGACATTATCTTTTTTCTTGTACTGTCCTTTGCTACCCCGGTATTTCTTACGCCGAGAAATTTGACAAATGTGGCAATGCAGATCAGTACAAACGCGATCGTTGGTATCGGATACACGTTTTTGCTGGCCTCCGCCAGCGTGGACCTGTCCATTGGAAACATGATGTGTTTGATCGGTATTGTTGCCGGATTGCTGTCGGTGGCGGGGCTTCCGTTTCCTGCGATATTGATCCTCTGTCTGCTGCTCGGCATGGGCCTGGGAGGACTCAACTCCTTTATCGCGGTGAAATTCAAGCTGCCTCCGTTCCTGATCACACTGGCCATGCAGCAGATCTACAAGGGTCTCATGCTGCTGCTCTCGAATGGAAGCCCGATCCCGAATATCAATGAGGGGATCGTGTTTATGGGGCAGGGGTATGTAGGCAGGATCCCCATGCCTGTTTTATTCCTGTTTGTTCTGGTTATCGCGGGCGCGGTCATTTTAAGCAAGACCAGCTTTGGGCGCAATGTGATAGCGGTAGGAGGAAATGCGGAGGCGGCAAAGGTTTCCGGGATCAATGTGTCGAAGACGCGGATCGGGGTTTCCGTTCTCCTTGGTGCGGTAACTACCATCACCGCGTTTATATCCTGCGGCAGAGTGGGCTCGGCACAGACAACGATCGGCGGAGACACCGTAATGGACGTGATAGCGGCGGTGGTTATCGGAGGAACGCCCATGGGCGGCGGCTCCGGGACTGTGATCGGAACGGTATTCGGCTGCCTGACCATCGGTCTTATCAGCAATGGCCTCAATCTGATGAAGGTGGACAACTACTGGCAGACGGTGGTAAAAGGAATCATCATACTTGTGGCAGTGGTCCTGGATATCTACACAGAGAAGCTGTATGATAAAATGCGGGAGAAAACGTAAAAGGAAAGGCTGCTGAAAAGAACGGGTCCCGTTTTTCCATGGATGTGAGCCTTTGCGGCGGACGCCCGGACAGGGGGGCGTTTCTCAATAAAAAGAGACAGAAAAAACACCGTTTCTGAAACGGTGTTTTTTCTGCCCAAAGGAGGAAACAAAATCGTTATGCCGGAACACTGTAGGGATCCTTCAGGATCCGGGCCTTCTCCAGCGCCAGCACCAGAGAGGGGAGCAGGATCAGCTGGAGGAGAATGCCGGGTAGGGCGGTAACAAAGGCGGCGGTAAGAAAGACCTCCATGGAATAGGTCCCCGCCCGGAACACCAGGGCGTTCATGGCGCCGTACACCGCCCGGCCCAGGAGCATGGCGGAGATAAGCTGGAGGTAGAGATCTGTCAAACGGGTCCCCGTGTGGACCAACCGGGCGGAGAGACCGGAGAGAAGGCCATAGGCAGCCAGTTCGCAGACCATGGCGGGGAGGACGGCGGCAGGGGGCATTCCGGTGATGAGGCTGGACAGGGCAGGGGAGAGCAGGCCGCACAGCAGTCCATATTGCCAGGAGCAGGTCAGGCCGCACAGCAGGACCGGAATGTGCATAGGAAGAAGTACGCTTCCCGCATTGGGAATGGAGTGGGTAGCGGTGGGCAGAACCACCCCGATCGCCAGAAAAAGGGCGGCCAGGACAAGCTTTTTGGTGCGGTAGGGATCCACTGTAAAAACTCCTTCCGGTCAAAAAACGCCGCGAAAGCCGGTCCCCTTCATGGGGACTCCAGCCTTCGCGGCGCATTGACATTCCATATTTTTGTACGGGACGGGGCCGTTTTCGTAACGGCGGTTTCGCTGAAAGAATGATAGCAAAAAAGGGGGACGGTGTCAAGATTTTCCCGTGCCCAGCTCCACCGGCTCCTTGGCCTTGTTCATGGTCCGGGCGGAGGTCTTTCCCTCTGGCCGGATCTCTCCGGCGGCCGTGAGGGAACGCTTGGTCAGGGTAGGTCCGACCAGCTCGTAGACCAGCACGGAGAACAGTACCACATTGCGTACCATGGCTCCGTCCATCAGGTTCTGAGCGGTAAGGGCCATCCCCAGGGCCACGCCCGCTTGGGGGAGAAGGGTAATGCCCAAATGCTTCTTGATCTTGGCGTCGCACCCGGTAGCGGCGCAGCTGAGATAGGAGCCGGTAAACTTGCCCAGGGAGCGAAACAGGATGTAGACAACGCCCACCAGCAGTACCAAGGGCTGGGACAGCACCCCCAGATCCAGTTCAGCGCCGGACAGAACAAAGAACAGGATACTCAGGGGTGCGGTCCAGTGGTCGATCCGCTCCATGATCTCCTGAGAGGTGCGGCAGATATTGCAGAAAACGGTGCCCGCCATCATGCAGGTGAGCAGCAGGCTGAAGCCGATGTGGACGCCGCCGATTTCAAATTCCATCATAGAAAGGCCTACCGTCAGCAGTACAAAGCCGATGGAAAGGCTGCGCCGCTTGCTCCTGGAATGGAAAAACTGCTCCAGGCAGTGGAGGAAAAATCCGGCGAAACCGCCCAGGATCAGGGAGAGAACGATTTCGATCACAGGCTCCACCAGGACGCTGACCACACTGATAACGCCGCTTTCCATGGCGGAGGCCACCCCGAAGGAGGCGGAGAACAGCACCAATCCCACCGCGTCGTCAATGGCCACCACCATCAACAAAAGATGGGTCAAAGGTCCATCCGCCTTATACTGCCGGACCACCATCAAGGTAGCGGCAGGGGCGGTGGCGGCGGCAATGGCACCCAGGGTGATGGCGGAGGGCAGGCTGATAAGGGCGGGATTCAGAAAATGGAGGGCGATAAGAGCCAGATCCACCACGGCGGTGGTGACCACCGCCTGGGCAATGCCCACGATAATGACCCGGGAGCCCATGCTCCGCAGCTGCTCCAGCCGGAACTCGTCTCCGATGGAAAAGGCGATGAAGCCAAGGGCCGCCTGGGAAATGATATTGAATTCCACCACCTGGTCCAGGCTGGAGAAACCCAGGCCGGGGATGCTCAAAGCGCCCAGACAGAAGGGGCCCAGCAGGAGTCCGGTAATGAGATAGGCGGTGACGGCGGGAAGCCCCAGCCTTTTGGCCGGCCGGGACATGAGAAGCCCGCCCGTCAGGGCGATGGAAAGGCAAATGAGGATCTGAGACATAGAAAGGTCGCTCCTTCGGGGTAAAAATCATGGCAACAGATTGTAGAATAGCACTTTTTGGCAGGGAAAGCAAAGGGGTTTTGGCAAAAAGGTCAACAAAATGGGCCGGGTAGTCCGGCCCATTTCTTGTGATTTTGCAGTTTTATTTTTCTGGCTCCAAAGAGGACAGGGGGGAAGTGTCCACCACGATATCACACCGGTCCTGGATGGAAAGGGATCTAAAGTAATTCTCCTCCATGGGGATCCACCGTTTCCGGAACCTTTCCAGGCTTTCGGGAGTTTCCCGGCGGGAGAGACGGGCAAGCTGGACCTCTGGGGAACAGGTAAAGAAGATCCGCAGTTGGGAGTAACCGGACAGAACAGGGTGAAGGGCATAGCTTCCCTCCACGATATTGAGCCGCCGGAAGGGGATCCCCTGGGGTTCCCCCATGGTCATGGTGGAGCAGTCAAAGCGGCGGTGGGCAACCGCTTCCTCCCGGCGAAGGGGCTCAAAAAGCTCGGTGGCCGAACGCTCGTAGTCCACATTACCGCCGGGGGTGGAAAGTCGTTCCTGCGTCCGCTTTTCCGGTGGCAGGAAAAAGTCGTCCATGTGAAATACGTTGCATTCGTCAAAGAGTGCTTCCGCTTTTTGGGCAAAGGTGGTCTTACCGCTGGCGCAGCGCCCGTCCACCGCTACAATGACAGGGCCCTGCGTGTTCCGCAAAAGAGCGTCGACGGCCCGGAGGGCGGGAGCGTACAGGGAGAGGTCCCGGTCCATCACCCGGTAATGGGGACGGTAAAGCTCCCGGTAACCGTCGCTGTGGTGGATAGGGGGACAGCCCCCGCTTTCGTAGAGGGCAAGAAACAGGTCCAGCTCCTGAGGCTCCAGAGGAAGCGTTCCGGCCCAGGCCAGCCCGGACAAAAGCCCTAATTTTTTCCACAGTCCCGCTTCGCTTCCTCTGGGGCAGGCCGAGTGGGCAAAGCAGCGGGCGAGGAGGGGAAGGTCCTCCCCGGTAATGAACCGGGGATCCAGGTGGACGCGGCACAGCCCGTCCCCGATGGCCTCCACGGCATATTCAGGGGTATAACCTTCCTCTTTGGCTTGGGCAAATTCCCTTTGCAGCGCCTCTAGGGCGTCTTCTGCCTCCACCAGATGGCCGGGTCCAAATTCGCTTTGGTAGAGGAGCTTTACATAGTCCCGGAGCTCCATGGAAGGATACCGTTTGGCATGGAGGGTAAGGATATTTTTCAAAACATTCATGGGCCTATCTCCTTTACCGCCAGCTCCACCGCTTCATCCAACAGCTCCTCCAGCTTCCAGCCTGTAGCTCCCGCCACCAGGATACCGCAGCCGCTGGAGACGGGTACCAGGATCCGGCGGGCCTTGGCGGAGGAGACGGCGGCGGCTATGGCGGGGCTTACCTCGCCCATCAGGGCATTGGTGGAGAGAAGCCCGATGGGGCCCAGGATCAGGTCTGCCTGGGCGGCGTTATGGCAGACGGCGTTTTCTCCGGTGGCGGCCTTGTCTGCCCCTGACTTCAGCATGGCGGAGGTAGCCAGGGCGTTGATCCCCACCACCCGGAGCTGAGCCTTGTTCCCTAGCCGGGTTTTCAGACGGGCTACAAGGGCTGCACCCAGCCCTCCACCCTGCCCGTCAATGACAACGATCAGCATAATATAGATCGCCTCCAGGAAAAAGTGATCAAAAATATTTTACCATAAAAAAGCGGGTTTGAACAGGAAAAGGTGTTGGCGCAATCTATTGATAAAAAAATTCAATGAAAGACGGGAAATTTTCGATTGCCGTCGGATATGGTTGTGATTTACAAAATAAGACCCTTAATATATAATTGATATAGTGTTTGATGATGCATCAAACAACTTGTGTAAAAGGAGAGAATAGCCATGAAGAAAAGGATCACAGCCCTGGCGCTGGCCCTTGCCATGGTCATGGGAACGGCCGCTCTGGCGGCCGGCGTGGAGAAAACGGTCTCCATCACCCCCATGGACCTGACCATCAACGGCCAAGCGGTCACTCCCACCAAGTCGGACGGGACTCCCGCCGATGTATTCGCCTATGAGGGCACCACCTATGCCCCTGTCCGCTATCTGTGCGAGCTGCTGGGCATTGATGTGGAGTGGGACAAGAACGACACGGGTACCGTGAAGCTGGTGGGTGTGGACGGCATCACCGCGGCCGCGTCCTACACTCCCGGCACCTATACCGGCACGGCCATGGGCTTTGGCGGTCCCGTCACCGTTGAAGCCACCGTCTCTGCCGACGCCATCACCGAGGTAAAGGTCACCGGTGACGACGAGACTCCCACCATCGGCGGCGCCATCCTGGCGCCTCTGGGCCGTCTGGCTGCCAGCCAGGGCCTGGAGATGGATACCATCACCGGAGCCACCTACACCAGCCGGGGCGTCAAGGACGCTCTGACGGTGGCCCTCGCGAAGGCCCAGGGTAAGGCCGTGGCCGCTCCCGCCGACGGAAAGTATACCGTCAACGCCATCGGCCATGAGGGGATCATCGTGGTCACCACCATGTTCCAGGGCGGCAAGATCAAGTCCGTGACCATCAACTCTCAGAGCGAGACTGAGGGTGTGGGCACCTACGCCATCGACCGGATCCCCGGCGCTATCTCCGCTGCCCAGAGCTTTAATGTGGACGCCGTGGGCGGCGCCACCGTTTCCTCCACCACTATCAAGCAGGGCGTGGCTGAGGCCGTTATCGCTGCCGGCGGCGATCCCGCCGTCTTTGCCACCGCTCCCGCCAAGGAGGAGGTTGTCCCCACCCAGGTCACCGAGGATGTGGACGTGGTTATCGCGGGCGCCGGTACCGCCGGCCTGATGGCCGCCGCCCGGCTGCTGGAGGCCGGTGTAAAGAACATCATTCTCTTTGAGAAGCAGGACATCCCCGGCGGCTCCATGCCCACCGCCTTTGGCGGCTTCAACGGCGTGGATTCCCAGACCTATCAGAACTGGCTGGTGGGCCGGGAGGTCAACATGGCCACCGGGCTTTATATGAGCTCCTGGGATAACATTGGCGACGCCCTGGGCAAGGCCTACGGCAAGACCAAGGATGAGCTGCCCTGGCTACAGCAGATGTATCAGACCTCCGGCAAGCTCTATGACTGGATGAACAGCATCGGCGTGGGCTTTACCTCCCTGGGCGTGGAGCCCGGCCTTGTGGGCAGCCCCTATTTCGCCCCCGGTTGTTACTCCGGCGGCTGCGGCTACCTGATGGAGTTTATGGTGGACCGGGTCACTGCCCAGGGGGTCAGGATCGTCTACAATACTCCCGTCACGGAGCTGATCCAGAATAAGGACGGAGCCATCACCGGCGTGAAGGCGGTGGGGAAGGACGGCAAGACCTGGACCGTCAACGCCAAGCAGACCATGCTGGCTACCGGCTCTTTTGCCAAGAGCCCTGAACTTCTGAAGGAGTATCACCCTGAGTGGGCCGACGAGTTCTTCATCTGCCCTGAGAGCCTCACCGGCGACGGCCTGAAGATGGGTCTGAAGGCCGGCGGCGTGGTGGATTACGCCGGTGCATATATGCCCGGCTTCCTGGCTACCTATCAGAGCCACTTTGAGCTGGCCTTCCTCCACTACATGAACGTGGGTCTGATGGTCAACATCAAGGGCGACCAGTTTGCCAACATTATGAAGAACAACCACGCTACCATGGCCGCCGCCAAGGCCGACCCCGCCAACGGCAACACCTTCTACTATGTCTTTGACGACGCCGGCGCCGCCACCATCAAGGATTACGACGATAAGAAGTTCACCTACAAGGCCATCTTTGAGAAGGGGGAGGCTGTCCACTACGACACCGTGGAGGAGGCCGCCAAGGCTCTCAACCTGCCCAATTTGGCCCAGACCATCGCCACCAACAACGAGCTGGCTATGAACGGCGGTACCAGCGAGTGGGGCCAGGGTAACCTGCCCTACCTGGACACCAAGGACGGCATTTGGCTGGTCCGGGTGGAGCCTGTGGTCTACCTGACCACCGCCGGTCTGCGGGTGGATCTGGACGGCCACGTACTCACCGAGAAGGACGCCGAGATCCCCGGCCTGTGGGCCGCCGGCGACGTGATCGGTTCCTACGAGCAGCGGGAGACCCGCTACGGCAACGGCTTTGACGCCGCCGTGTCCTTCGGTGCCCTGGTGGGCGATAGGATAGCCGAGGAGCTCAAGTAAAAAGGAAAAAAGATCAGAAAAAAGAGAGGCAGGAAGCCGCCCCAGACCGGGGCGGCTTCCTCTTTTATACAAAGACATCTGTAGCCTAACTTGACAGTATTGCCAAACAGCAGTATAATGGCGAAAAAAGGAAAAGAGGGGGGCGTGAGAGTATGCGGGAAGGCAGGGATGGTAAGGAGGATATGCGTCAGCGCAGAAGCAGGCAGCATCTCAGCAATGCGCTTTTGGGTTTGATGGAGGAACAGCCTTATGGGGAGATCTCGGTGGTGGATATCTGTCAACGGGCCATGGTTCACCGCACCACGTTTTATGCCCATTTTGAAGACAAAAACGATCTGTTTCACTATGTACTCCAAAATATGATGGATCGTTTTTCGGAAAACTGGGCTAGGGCGGACAAGGAAAAGGGACTGCGGGCAGGATTCCGGGACGAATTTCAAAAGGTGCTTGTTTTTTTCCGGACCCATCAGCGGTTGTGTTCCGTAGGCCTTGGAGGAGCGGGGAGTCCGGAGCTTCAAATGATGGAGAAGGCCATTGCCAGGGTGCTGGAGCGTTTTATATTGGAGAAAGGGGATCCCGCTGTACAGGAGGATCCATATGCGGCTAAGGTTTGGGGGCGTTTTTATGCCGGGGCCATTTTGTCCGCAGTAGACTGGTGGCTGGAAAATAACATGCCTCTCAGTGCAGAAGAGATGGGGGCCCTGCTGGAACGGGCTTTGCCGGAGCGGTGGGAATGAAGAGAAGAAAAGCGAAACCGGGTGAGAGGGATCCTCTCATCCGGTTTTTCTATCTCCCGTTGGCGGATAAAATTTTGAGAAGGGGCTTGACAAAATGAGTTAGCAATGGTAAACTTTCCATCGTTGAAGGTTAGCAATCGCTAACCAAAATTTTTCCCGATATGTTAGCTGGTGCTAACTTTTTGGAGAAGAGGAGGCGGGAGCATATGCCTTTGTCAATGGCAAAGCCGGGGGAGACAGTGACCATCCGCAGGATCACAGGAAAGGACGAGGTGCGTCGGCACCTGGCCGAAATGGGTTTTGTGGTGGACGCTGTGGTGACAGTGGTCAGTGAGCTTGCCGGGAGTCTCATCCTGCAAGTGAAGGACAGCCGGGTGGCTCTGGATCAAAGGATGGCCGGACGCATTCTGATTTGAAAGGAGAGAGGAAATGATGAGGACCTTGAAGGACGCCAAGGTGGGGGAAAATGTGACGGTAGCCCGTCTCCATGGGGAGGGCGCGGTAAAGCGGCGGATCATGGACATGGGCATTACCCGTGGCACGGAGATCTTTGTCCGCAAGGTGGCTCCCCTGGGAGATCCCATGGAGCTGAATGTACGGGGCTATGAGCTCAGCGTGAGAAGAGCGGACGCTGAGATGATCGAGCTGGCATAACATTTTGCCCGTGAGTTAGCAACTGCTAATTCACCCTTGAAATATAATTTTGGAGAGGAGAGAATTTCCATGGAGCTTAAAATTGCCCTGGCGGGCAATCCCAACTGCGGCAAGACCACCCTGTTCAACGCCCTTACCGGCTCTAACCAGTATGTGGGCAACTGGCCCGGCGTCACGGTGGAGAAGAAGGAGGGCCGGCTCAAGGGAAACAAGGACGTGGTCATTCAGGACCTGCCCGGGATCTATTCCCTGTCCCCCTATACGCTGGAGGAGGTGGTGGCCCGGAGCTATCTGGTGAAGGAGAAGCCCGACGCCATCCTGAATATCGTGGACGGCACCAATATAGAGAGAAACCTGTATTTGACCACCCAGCTGCTTGAGCTGGGACTTCCTGTGGTGGTGGCGGTCAATATGATGGACCTGGTACGGAAGAATGGGGACGCCATTGATCTGGATAAGCTGGGAAAGGCCCTGGGCTGTACTGTGGTGGGGATATCCGCCCTGAAAAATGAGGGTGGGTTGGCGGCGGCCCAGGCCGCCGCCGATCTGGCCGCGTCTCACAAGGCGGGGGAGCTGCCCCATGTGTTTACCGGAAGTGTGGAGCATGCCCTGGCCCACATCGAGGAGTCCATTGAGGGACAGGTGGATCCCCGGTATCTGCGCTGGTACGCCATCAAGATCTTTGAGCGGGACGGGAAGGCGCTGGAGGAGCTGAAGCTGTCCGATGAGGAGAAGGCTCATCTGGAAAAGCACATCACCGATTGCGAGAAGGAGCTGGACGACGACGCGGAGAGCATTATTACCAACCAGCGGTACGCCTACATCAGCGGCGTGGTGGACCGCTCGGTAAAGAAAAAAGCGGCCCGTCACAGCCTGTCCGCCTCTGACAAGATCGACCGGGTGGTGACAAACCGGGTGTTGGCTCTGCCCATCTTTGTAGCGGTCATGTTCCTGGTCTACGCCATCGCCATGGGCGGCTGGAAGGTGTCCATCGGCACCGCCGCCACCGACTGGGCCAACGACGGACTTTTTGGGGACGGCTGGTTCCTCTCCGGCGGCGACGGCTACGAGGACGATGCCGGAGACTTTGAGCGTGCTGGGGCCATCATAGAGGCTTACGAAAACGGAGAAACTGTGGTATACTTCTATGACGACGACTCCGGTGAGACCGAGGAGGTGGCGGTGAACGCCGCCGTTTACGGGGAAGCCCAGGCCACCGTGGCCCAGTTCGGCGAGGATGGCCCCGATCCCAATGCCTACGGCCGCTGGCAGGACGGTATCCCTGTTATCGTGGGCTCCTGGCTGGAGAGTATCGGCTGTGCCGACTGGCTTACCGGGCTCATTGTGGACGGGATCATCGCCGGAGTGGGTGGGGTGCTGGGTTTTGTGCCTCAAATGCTTGTGCTGTTTCTCCTTCTCGCCGTTCTGGAGGATGTGGGATATATGGCTCGGATCGCCTTTATTATGGACCGGATCTTCAGAAAGTTTGGCTTGAGCGGCAAGTCCTTCATCCCCATGCTGGTGGGCACGGGCTGCGGCGTGCCGGGAGTTATGGCATCCCGGACCATTGAGAACGAGCGGGACAGGAAAATGACCATTATGACCACCTGCTTCATTCCCTGCGGAGCGAAAATGCCTATTATCGCCATGTTTGCCGGGGCCCTTTTCGGAGGCTCCACCTGGGTGGCGACCTCTGCCTACTTTATCGGCGTGGCCGCCATCATTGTCTCCGGCGTCATACTGAAAAAGACCCGCGTCTTTGCCGGAGATCCGGCCCCCTTTGTTATGGAGCTGCCCCAGTACCATGTGCCCAGCGTGACCAACGTACTCCGGGCGGCCTGGGAGCGGGGCTGGTCCTTTATCAAGCGGGCGGGCACCGTGATCCTGTGTTCCTCCGTCATTCTCTGGTTTCTTCAGGGCTTCGGATTGGAAAACGGAGCCTTCGGCCTGGTGGAGAACCCTGACGCCTCTATCCTGGCGGCGATCGGTGGAGGGGTATGCTGGATCTTTGCCCCCATCGGCTTTGGCAACTGGCAGTCCGCTGTGGCTACCGTTACCGGGCTGATCGCCAAGGAGAATGTAGTCTCCACCTTCCGCGTCCTGTTTCCTGGCAGCAACTTTTCTGACCAGATGGCTGTGGTCTTCACCGGCCTTTCCGCCTACTCCTTTATGATCTTTAATCTTCTCTGCGCGCCCTGCTTTGCCGCCATGGGAGCGATCAGACGGGAGATGAACAACGCCGGGTGGACCTGGGCCGCAATCGGGTATATGTGTGTGCTGGCCTATGTGGCCGCTCTCATCGTCTACCAGCTGGGCGGGGTGGCGACCGGGGAGCTGACCTTTGGGGTGGGCACGGTAGCCGCTGCGGTATGTCTCACAGGAATGATTTATCTGCTGGTAAGAAAGAATAGGTATGAAGGCGCCTCTGGGGCGGTGCGCTCCATTGCCGCCGGGGCCCGGTAAGGAGGGATTGATATGCCCAATCTGGCTACAGTTTTGGTGGGAGCCGTCGTATTCGGCGTCTTTGCCGCCGTTATCATCCGGGGCGTCCGCAACCGAAAAAGCGGAAAGGGCGGTTGCTCTTGCGGCTGCGGAGACTGCCCCGGAAAGGATATCTGCCACCCCAAAAAATAAGAAACGGGAGGATGCTTCCGAGAAAGCGTCCGGAAAAATGGAAAACCGCCGTTCATCCATTGGATGAGCGGCGGTTTTTTGTTCAGCTTCGGTCTTCTACCGGATCGGTCTCCCGAAAGAGAAGGGAGATACACCAGATGGCACCCAGGCCAACCAGCGTATAAACCACCCGGCTCAGAGCGCTGTTGGCGCCTCCAAAGAGAAACGCCACAATGTCAAAGCCGAAAATGCCGATACTGCCCCAGTTGAGCCCGCCCACGATGGCCAGGGTCAGGGCGATCTTATCCATGATCATAGTCCTAAGAAACCTCCTCAAATGGATTCCCGGAAACAGTTTTGACAGAAAGGGGAAGATCTATACAAAAATCAGAAATTCTTAACGGTTTAAAACCTTTCGTGCCGTCCATGCCAGGGGGAGGCAGGCGGCAAAGGTCAGAATGGGAGCCATCCAGGGGGAGAAACAGTCCAGCAGCAGACCGTACATTCCATGCCCCAAAGGCATGGCGCAGGTGGCCGCCGCCGTTACAAAGGCGCCCACCTTTCCCAAAAGAGAAGCGGGGGTCACGGTTTGGAAAAAGGACTGGGCCAGGATGGAGAAGACTCCGGCGCAGGTCATGCCCAAAAAGGCGGAGAGAAGCAGGACCAGCCAGGAGACCAAAGGGGCGAAGGGAAGCGCCACGGCAGGGGCCATAACAACCGGGGACAGGGCGGCGAGCAGGATATACCGCCAGGAGCGGGAGAAGGAAAGGCGGGACCCAATGACCCCCACCAACACAGCGCCCAGAATGGTGCCCAGAGCCATGGCGGCCTCCACCAGGGAATAAAGCTGGCTGGACAGCCCCAGGGTGATCTTGACAAAAAAGGGGAGGCCCACAAGGTAGAGGGAGGAGAGGAACAGGTTCAGGCCTGCCACCACCCACAAAAGAGGCATGAGCCCGGACTGGAGGAGAAACCGGCCGGCCTCCCGGAGGTCGGCAAGGGCGCCGCCCGCCCCGCCCTTGCCCGTGGAGGGAAAGAAGGGGATGCGGAGAAAGCATTCCATCACTGCCGAGGCAAGAAAGCACAGCCCGCTGACGGCGCAGATGGGCCCCATGCCCCAAAATCCGTAAAGAGCTCCGCCTGCCAAGGGACCCAGCAGAGAGGACAGGGCGGATACCTGGGTCACCAGGGCGTTGGCCCGGGTCAGTTCCTCCTGGGAGACCAGCAGGGGAACAGAGGAGAGGACCGAAGGTTGATAGCAGGCCTGAATGGCGGAGAGGGACAGCAACAGCAGGGCGGGGGGGAGGGTAGAGCCATTCCGGCCAAAAAGGGCGAAATTCCAGACGGCAATGGCGGTGAGAAAGTCCAGGATATACATGATCCTCTGCCGGGGGATCCGGTCGGCCAGCACGCCCCCTACAGGAGAAAGCAGAATGGTGGGAAGCATGGACGCCGCCAGTACGCCGCCAAAGACAGAGGCGGAGCCGGTCAGATCCAGTATATAGAGAGACAGGGCAAACCGCAGCAGGGCATTGCCCAGCAGAGACACGATCTGCCCAACCAACATCAGGGTAAAGCTGCGGGAAAAGAGTGTTTTATTCATAGGATAACCTCAATTCTTTGTTTTATAGATACCGACGGTTGGTATGTATATGGAGGAAAGAATCCGCCCCACAGGGGGCGGGGCGGAAAAGACTATGCTTGGGAAATTTTGTGGGCAAGGCGAGTATAGTAGGCGTCCAAAGTATCCATCATGGCCTGGTCAAAGACGGGGCAACCCAGAGCGTCGGTCATGCTCTTCAGAAACCGGAATTTTGCCATAAAATCCTCCCGGTCATGGGAGAAGATGCCCGCCCACAGGTTCAGCAGCACAAGACAGCTCTCAGCCAGCTCCTTGGGATGGGCGGTGGTGATAGAGCCGTCGGCGATCCCCTCCTCCAGCAGCCGCTGGATCATGGGGGCCCCATTCCGGACAGAGGTGGTGAGCATAAGCTGAATAAGCTGGGGGTTGCGTTCAAAGGAGACGGTAATGTTATCGATATCCAGCTTTCCCGGATCGGCAAGCTGCCTACGCAGCAGCTCCCGTAGCTTTTCCAGGCCGGAGAGGGAGGGGGACTCCATTATACCGAACATGTTGGAGTCCACGTAGTATTGGTCATATAGGTGATCCAGAATATCCTCCTTGCTTTTGAAGTGGTGGTATACAGCCCCCTTGCTCATACCCAGGGCGTCCACGATATCCTGGATGGTGGTGTGGTCATAGCCCTTCTCGGAAAACAGGCGAAAGGACACGTTCAGGATCTTTTTCCGGGTCTCCTCAGGGTATTTGTTCCGCGACATCCTGTTCCTCCTATTATACATACCGTTGGTATGTATATAAAAATATCATGGAGCCGAAGAATTGTCAAGAAAAATAAGCTGCCGGTCAGCAGGGAAAATAGCGGGACCTGCCGTTGACAAGGGTATTCACTGGAGCGGGGGTATCCTTTGCTGTTAGAAATTGCTCCGCCGTTTCAATTCAGACGGCAAAGAGACTGGAAAAAATAAAATGCTGTGGCAGGTTTGCCACAGCATTTTATTTTATTGCAGGCTCTTTGGACCGAAGCCAAAGGGGAGAAGAGCGTTCAGAGTGGTTTTTGTAAACTCTCTGTCCTCCCGCCCCAGCAGCAGCTCCAACTCCGGGGCAAATTCATAAAGCATCTGGCGGCAGGCCCCACAGGGGGCGCAGTAGTCGGTGCAGTTACCCACCACTGCCAGCTTCACAAAGTCGTCCCGGTGGCCCTCGCTCACCGCTTTGACAAGGGCGGTGCGCTCGGCGCAGATGGTGGAGCCATAGGCTGCGTTTTCCACATTGCAGCCGGTGAACACGCTCCCGTCGGCACAGAGGAGAGCGGCCCCCACAGGAAATTTGGAGTAGGGAACATAGGCTTTGTCCAGCATGGAATACGCTAGATCGGCCAATTCTCGGTCAGTCATGGAAAAACCTCCCTGCAAAATTTTATTGCCAGGTGACCCCTAATTTAGGCCGTACGTCCAGGTCGATGATCTCCCTTGCGTCATAAAACTGGCTGTACCAGCCCACCGCTTTTCCGCCGGGGCCGCCCCGGAGGGTGGTGCCGTCGGGATGAAGCCGGTCACAGATCACGGCGGAGATATCCTGCTTTACATAGGAGAAGGAGTTGATGCCCACACTGGCAAATATGCGGAAGCCAAACTCTTGGAGAAACTGGAACTTGGGACCTGTCTTGTGCCAGTCGTCCCCGTCGGGCCGGGCGCCGTGGGGGTAGAAAAGGATCTGGGTGGGGCCAACCAGAGAGCCGACCTCCTCCTGCCAGCGGACAGTATCCCGCTTGACCCAAGCAAGGTCCACCCGGTCGCCGTTGAGGTTGATGTGCCCCCAGGTGTGGGAGCCAAAGTACCAGCCGGTCTCCTTCAAGCGGGCGATGATAGGCTTTACCGCGTCGATCTCGGCCTGACGGTTGGCGTCAAAGGCAGGGCGGCGGGGGTCGGTGGCGGCGATGTCGATGTCATTCTGAGTCCGGTAACCCAGGATCCCTTGGTAGCCGGTAAGGGAAAGGCAGCCTTTTACCCCGTTAAGGGAAAAGTCGGGATGTTCCCGGACAAATTTGTCCAGAATAGTAATGGCGTCCAGATCCTGCGTGAGAAAGGTCTCCTGGGTGTAGGGATCGGTACACTCTGCCCAGACCTCTCCGTCAGTGCCCAGTACCAGCTTGGAGGTAAAGCCCTCCTCCAGCATATAGTCATAGTAGTTGGTGTCGTCAAAGGAGATGATAAGGGGCTTTTTGCCTTCGGGGATCATCAGGGTATTGCGCTGCATCCGAGCCACGCCGTCGTCGCCGGTGACTTCGCTCCACACCTCGTTCATGCTTACCATAATATAGCCCCGGTCATAGACGCTTTGCAAGATTTTGTTGTATTCGTCTACCGTGACCATCCAGTCGTCCAGCCCCTCCTTCTGGGACTGGGAGGAGGGGCAGTCCTGAAAGCCCCACTTGGGGTATGCGATGACCGGATGGAAAAAAAGATGCTCCACCACCTGGTCAGGGCCCCAGGCCACCAGGGGGACGGGAGGGGTGGTGACATCGGGATCCGGCGTGGGCTCCGGGGTTGGGGTGGGCGTTGGAGCAGGCGTCTCCGTTGCGGCGGCGGGGCTTTCCGTAGGCTTGGGCTCCTTGCCGCCACAGCCGGAAAGATTGAGGGTGAACAAGAGAGCGAGGCCCAAGGCCAGCGCCCGGTTCGGGAAGGTTTTTACCATATTCGTCGCGTTCCTCTCTGTTTGTAGTAGCTTCATTATACCGAGGTGTGTCCAAAAAACAACAACAAAATGCTTACAATTTATGGAAGATTGCAGGAAAGAAAACGGAAAGGGGGAAGCGCCGGTTTTTTCTGTTGCAAATTTCGGAAGAATCTGGTAGAATAACCAGAGACTATTTTTGCTTACCCTAATGGGGAAGGCTTTCTCAGGAGATGTGCGCATGGACAAGAACGCGAAGCAAAAAAGAGCGGAGAAGCTCCGGGCGGAGGAAGAGGCTCTCAACCGCATCCTATGCTGGGTGGCGGGGGGAGCCGTGCTGGAGTTTCTGCTGCTTTTGCTGAACCGCTATTGGACCCACTATACCGGAGCACAAGTGAATCTGCGTTTGGCGCTGGACAGCGTGGTAAGGATCCTGGCGGTGGCGGGGCTTGCCTGTGCCGCCGGAGCGGGGTATTGGTGGAGCAGCGCCCGGAAAAGCGACAAGGGCGTTAATCTGCCGGGTACGCTGTGCCTGTTTATGGTGGGGGTGTCTGTAAGCTGCTTTGCCACCTGGTTTGGCTCTGACTCCGGGCTGCGGCTGATGAGCTACGCTGTTCCCGCCGTAGTGATCCTGGCCCTGGTCTATTACCTTTACCAGCATGAGTTTTTCCTCATCGCGAGCCAGAGCGTTCTGGCCCTTTTTGGGATCTGGATGTGTGGAAGGGCCTTGGGCGGAGGAAGAAGCGTTTTTTGTTACGCCTATGTTGTGGCGGCGGCTCTTTTGATCCTGGCGGCCGCCGGACTGTGCCGCAAGGCGCAGGGAGACCGGGGAAGGGTAGAGCTGGCGGGAAAGGAATGGAAGCTCTTTTCCAAGGACGCCAACTATGGTATTCTCTATGCCGGGGCGGTGATCGCGCTGCTGGCTCTCATTGTGGCGGCCATCGGGATCTCTTCGGCGGTCCTCTATGCGGTGGTGGTGGCTTGGCTGCTCATCATGGCGGTCTACTATACCGTGAAGCTGATGTGACGGAATAAAGGATCCGGGGCATATCCGTGCCCCGGATTTTTTGCGCCCCCAAAAGGCGGTGAAACCGGATAGCAACCTTATAGTAGCGGAATGAATAGAAGGTCCTCCTTTGGGTAAACTGTCCCGGAAAGGGAGGCGCGTAGCATGGATATGACCAACACGGACTATGGCAAATACGTCAACGCCAAAAGTCAAAGTTCGCCTACCGGAAAGAACTGCCTGTGGGCGTTCTGTGTAGGCGGGCTGATCTGCGTCCTTGGACAGGCGTTGCTGAATTTTTATCAAAACTCCTGCGGACTGCCCAAGGACGACGCGGCGGGAGCGGTATCGGTATCCCTGATCCTTCTCTCGGCGGCGCTCACCGGACTGGGGATCTTCGATAAGATCGCCAAGCATGCCGGGGCAGGGACCCTGGTACCCATTACCGGCTTTGCCAACGCCGTGGTATCTCCGGCCCTGGAGTTCAAAAGCGAGGGACTCGTTATGGGCGTAGCGGCCAAAATGTTTGTGATCGCCGGGCCTGTGCTGGTGTTCGGCATCAGCGCCAGCGTGATTTACGGCCTCATTTTACTGCTGCTGGGGCTGGCCTGAAGGAAAAGGCGGGGGCTTGCTCCCCGCCTTTTCTATTTTTGGAAAATATTTTTAGAAAAATTTCATAAAACCTATTGACAAACCCTAAAGCCTATTGTATAGTATAGACAGAAAGAGGTGAGTCCAATGGGCTAAGAAGTCCAAACAGAAAAACCCTTTCTGGAAAGGGACCGAAACCCGATCCCGGCTAAGCGAGAAGCAGGACCAGTCAGTTTTTCCAGCCAGAGCAAGTTCCAAACGGTCTCACACGATGTGAGGAAGAGCACGAAAGAGGCTCGACACAGTTTCCGGTAACTGCGAAGCGAGAACAACGACCAGGCTCCCGATCTCAGCGAAGCGAACATCCCATAGGAAGCGAGGTAAACAACATTGATAGAGCCCAACCAGAAGTGACCCCCCGGTCTCGATGGAAGGCCGGGGGGTAATGCTATCTATGGGACGTTCCTATTACTTAATAGTAAGATAAAAGAGCAGGATTTGTGCTGCTGTGTACCCCTCTCCAAAAAAGTTTGAAAAAAATAAAAAAAAGACTTGACAAACCTGGGGGACGGTGGTATCCTATCAAAGTTCGCAAGCGAAAGCCAAGCGAACGGTGTGTACCTTGTAAATTAAACAACGTGAAGACAGAACAACACCAGAAGAGGA
>CANRZY010000003.1 GCA_947644625.1 uncultured Pseudoflavonifractor sp. | reverse complement strand
TCACACCCTTTGGGGCCCTCTGGGGTCCGAAGGAGTTTTGCGGGAGCCCAAGGCGTTCCCGGCAAGGAGATAAAACGCTGTCCGGGGGCGGCTTGGGCCCCGCAAAACCGTGTCTGCCCTTGTCAAGCGAAGGTATGAACATGGAAAAAAAAGCTTGCATTTTTTCTTTTCCTGTGCTAAAATAATCAAGCTGTTGATAAACGGCATGCGGCTGTAGCTCAGCTGGATAGAGTGACTGGCTACGAACCAGTAGGTCGGGGGTTCGAGTCCCTCCAGCCGTACCATACGCAATACCTCCTGCGTCAGTGGGAGGTATTGCTTTATTTTTATCCCCGCAGAGAAAACTGTTCGCCTTTGCTTCTGGCTGTACCAAAGAGGACTGTTTCCCGCCGGAGCTCCAAAAGAAGTTTTTATCCGTTCTGTTGCAATGCGTGTCCGTTCTGTCCTATCGCGCCTTATTTAGGTTATGGTATCATAAATAATAGATAATTTCCTGCATAAAGCGGGAAAGAACAGAATTTTTAGGAGGTAGCGGGTATGGATAAGTTTCGCTTGGACGGAAAAGTAGCCCTTATTACCGGAGCCAGCTATGGCATTGGGTTTGCCATTGCTGCCGCTATGGCGGAGGCCGGAGCGACCATCGTATTCAACGATATTAAGCAGGAGCTGGTGGACAAGGGCCTTGCGGCATATAAAGAGGCTGGGATCAAGGCCCACGGCTATGTCTGCGATGTTACCGACGAGGATGCTGTTAACGCCCTTATTGCCAAGGTAACTGCCGAGGTGGGCCATATCAATGTTCTGGTAAACAACGCTGGGATCATTAAGCGAATCCCCATGTGTGAGATGAAGGCGGCGGAATTCCGCCAGGTCATTGATGTGGATCTGAACGCTCCCTTTATTGTTTCCAAGGCCGTAATTCCCGATATGATCCAGCAGGGAGGCGGAAAGATCATCAACATCTGTTCTATGATGAGCGAGTTGGGACGTGAGACCGTGTCTGCCTACGCCGCCGCAAAAGGTGGACTGAAGATGTTGACCCGAAACATTGCCTCTGAGTACGGGGAATATAACATTCAGTGCAACGGCATTGGCCCTGGTTATATCGCCACTCCGCAGACTGCGCCGTTGCGTGAGATCCAGCCGGACGGAAGCCGCCATCCTTTCGATCAGTTCATCATTTCCAAGACGCCTGCCGCGCGATGGGGGGATGCCACAGACCTGGGAGGTCCCGCAGTGTTTTTGGCCTCTGCCGCTTCTGATTTTGTCAATGGGCACATCCTCTATGTAGACGGCGGTATTTTGGCCTATATTGGAAAACAGCCGAAATAAAAAACGGAAACAAGATAAAAAGGGGGGTCTCCTTATAGGCGCGAGCCTATGAGGGGCCTCCTTTTTTGCTGTTTAAACATGACCCAATAAATCTTTTTCATTGACGGGACGAGAAAATTGCTTTATGATAAATTTGCGGGATGGACTGTTTGGCAAAGCATATAGATAAAACGGATATAAAGAAATTGGGCTGGTGGAAGCTACTCGTGTAAAATGCAGGTCTTGATCTATATATTAAGACCATGAGACGGTTCTTCTGCTAATGGTTCGACGGAAAACCGGGATACATAAAAGGGAGGCCAAAGAATGAATAATATCCTGTTTGTTGGTGAGCATCCCCGTACCTATGATGTGCATTGGCACAGTCACGATCATTGGGAACTGGTTTATTGTACCAGCGGGAAGGGGATTTTCCGGTTTGAGAGCGGAGCTGTAATAAACTATTGCGCCGGAGAGGCTGTGGCCATTCCACCTCATGAGCTTCACTCCAATTGCAGTCAGGAGGGGTTCAGCAATATTCATCTGACCATTCAGGATCCGGCATTTCCGTTTCGGGGGAGCTTTCTTGTCAGTGATGACGCTGAGCGCCATCTTGAGATCGCGTTTTCCCAGGCAAAGTATTATTTCTCCTCCGATATAAGGAAAAGGGAACTGGTATTGGCCGCGCTGGGGGAGTTGATTTCCAGCTATATGATCGTATATCACAGCAACCGGGAATTTTCTGAGCCTGTAGATCGGATACGTACCAGCATTATTCAGAATTACGCGGATCCTGCCTATGCCTTGGACAAAACGATTCGTCAGATACCCTTTAATTATGACTATCTCCGAAAGCTTTTTAAAAAGGAAATGGGCGTAACTCCGTTGGAATATATGATCCGGCTGCGGATGAAAAAGGCGGAGACTATGCTTACCGCCATGTGGACCAACGAGTATTCCATTGCGGAGATCGCGGAGCAGTGCGGCTTTGACGACGCCTTGTATTTTTCCCGTGTATTCAAGAAAAATTTTGGCTGTTCCCCATCAAAATTTGCAAAGTCCGATAGAAACGGAACGCAAGGGGAGCCGGAGGGAATGGGCGGCTGAGAGGGGATATCCGTATTGTGAATAAAACGCGTCGAATTGGATATGGGCTGAAGGGAATCAACATATTATAATAGAAGCATCAGGGGATGTTTCGTGAAAATATCCCAATAAAGCGTCTGAGACATAAACGCATTTCTTTAGGCGCTGAAACATCATTGTAAATTGGGAGTGAGTGAAACATGAATTTTGATGTTCGGTATGCCAACCACCCTGAGGATTCCAAGGGGTATGACACTGCGGAGCTTCGCCGTCACTATCACATTTCCGGGCTCTTTCAGCCGGACCAGATCAATTTGACATATTCCCATCAGGACCGTATCATTGCCGGAGGTATCATGCCGGTAAAAGCATCACTGAAGCTGGATACCTGCAAGGAGCTGGCCGCCCCCTTTTTCCTGGCCCGCCGGGAGTTGGGAGCCATCAATATCGGCGGCGACGGTGTCATTATACTGGACGGTAAGGAATATCCCATGAATTCCAAGGACGGTATTTACGTGGGGATGGGGACAAAGGAATTGGCATTTGCGTCGGTGGATCCGGCCAATCCTGCCAAGTTCTATATCAATTCTTGTCCTGCTCATCGGACCTGTCCCACGGTCCATATTCCCATGGATAAGGCACGGTATAACCATTTGGGCAGTCAGGAGACGGTCAATGAGCGGGTTCTTCGCCAATATATTCATCCCGCCGTATGCGAAAGCTGCCAGCTCAGCATGGGCATGACCGCCCTAATGCCCGGTAATGTATGGAACACTATGCCGAGTCATACCCACGAGCGACGGATGGAGGTATATCTGTACTTTGATGTGGCGCCGGATCAGGCGGTGTTCCACATGATGGGGCAGCCCGGCGAGACCCGGCACATCATAATGCACAACGAAGAGGCTGTTATCTCCCCCTCCTGGTCCATCCATTCCGGCGTTGGCACCAGCAACTATACCTTTATCTGGGGTATGTGCGGCGAGAATCAGGACTTTGACGATATGGACGGCATTCCCACCAACGAATTGCGATAAAAAGAGCTTCCGTCCCGGCTGGATGTTTGGATCTGCCGGGACGGATTTTCTATGGAGAAAATGCAGCAGGAATTTAACCGTAGGAGGATATGCGTTGTGATAAACATTTTTGACCTTTCCGGTAAGGTCGCTCTGGTCACTGGAGGAGCCAGGTCCATTGGTCTTGCCTTGGGAATTGGCCTTGGGCAGGCGGGAGCTACCGTGTGCTTTAACTGCACCAGTGAAAGGAGCCTGGAGGAGGGCCTGAAAGCCTATGAGACGGCCGGGGTGAAGGCACATGGCTATGTGTGCAACGTGACAGAAGAGGCGGCGGTACAGGGGATGGTGGCCCGGATCCGAGCGGAAGTGGGAGTTATTGATATCTTGGTCAACAATGCCGGTATCAACAAAAGGATCCCCATGACAGAGATGGAGGTGGAGGATTTTACTCAGGTCATTCATGTTGACCTGATTGCCCCCTTCATTGTCAGCAAGGCTGTGATTCCCGGCATGCTGGAGAAGGGGCATGGCAAGATCATCAACATTTGTTCCATGATGAGCGAGGTGGGAAGGGGGACGCTGGCGGCCTATTCTTCCGCCAAAGGAGGAATAAAGATGCTTACCCGGAACATCTGCTCGGAGTTTGGCGGCGCCAATATCCAGTGCAACGGCATTGGACCCGGTTATATCGCGACTGATTTGACCGCCCCGCTGCGGGAGCCACAGCCGGATGGCGCCCTTCATCCCTTTGACCAGTTTATCCGGGAGCGGACTCCGGCCGGACGTTGGGGGGATCCTAAGGATCTGATGGGTCCGGTGATTTTTCTGGCCTCTGAGGCCAGCGATTATGTCAATGGACATGTTCTCTATGTAGACGGCGGTATTCTGGCTTACCTGGGCAAATAACTGTGATACATACGCAAAAAGAGAAGGTCATGCAAAGCATGACCTTCTCTTTTTGCGTATAAAACAAGCTACCGCTTGATGTCATAATTCATATTCATCAGGCTTCGGATGCTCTCTACATCATCGGTAATGTTGGCGTCACCGTGGATGGTGTGTTTGATAACGCTGCTGGCTACGGCGAAGTTTAACATATCCATTGGCTTATATTGATTCATCATGGCGTAGATAAGGCCGCTGGCAAAGGCGTCGCCTCCGCCTACCCGATCCAGAATATTAAAGGTATATTGGCGGCTTTCAAAGGTGTGGCCCTCATACCACATATAGGCCTTCAGGCTGTTTTCGCTGCCGCTGTGGGCATACCGTACATGGCGGGCAATACACTTGAGGGTGGGATAGCGTTCCACAAAGGCTCGGAATACCTCGTCCTGCTGCTCATAGCTGGGTTGAAGAGGAACGCCGTCCTTCCAGTCACCTTTGCTGTGGTCATTTTCATCCTTCCAAAGGTGGTAGGGTTCAATGCCCAGCAACACATCCACATAGGGGAGACATTGGGTACAGAAATCCCGCGCTTCCTCCCAGGTCCATAGCTTGGCGCGAAAATTGCCGTCAAAGCTGATGGTCAGCCCCTTAGCCCTGGCTGTCTTTAAGAGATCCAGGATCAGTTGAGCACAGTTGGGAGAGATGGCAGGAGTGATGCCGCTGAGATGGAGCCAGTCAAAGCCCTCCAGAAGAACGTTCAGATCCACACCGCTGAAATCATACTCCGCAATGGCGCTGTGTTTTCGGTCATAGGTGACCTTACTGGGCCGGATACCGTAACCCGTTTCCAGATAATAGGTGCCCAGACGGTGAGTGGGGGTCTCCTTCTTGGAGCTGAGGATCACGGGGGTGCAGTGGACGTCATTGCTTCGCAGCATACGAATGGCGCTTTTTCCTAAACTGTTATTTGGAACCACACTAAAAAAAGTGCTATCCACCCCTAGATTGGCAAGAGCCAGAGCGATATTGGCTTCACTGCCTCCATAGCTGGCCTCAAAGCTGGTGGTGACCCGGATCTTCTCATAATTGGGAGGCGTCAGACGAAGCATGATCTCGCCTGCGGTAATAAATTTTTGGGAATCCATATCCAAGAAAAGGGGAGTGGAATGATTCATAGAAACCTCCTTAAAACGCAAGGCCCCGCATAGTGCGGGGCCTTGATGGGATGAGTGGGGGCTTGCTTGTCATCTCTGGATCCGGCCGGAAGCGTCGCCGCCGGCCAGCTTTTCTACCTCGGCAATAGACATCATGTTGAAATCGCCTTCGATGGAGTGCTTCAGAGCAGAGGCGGCCACGGCAAACTCTACCGCAGCCTGGGTGTCCTTACCGGTCAGAATGCTGTATATGAGGCCGCCGCCAAAGCTGTCGCCGCCGCCCACACGGTCGATGATGTGCAGATCATATTTCTTGGAGAAGCAATACTCGTCCTTAGCCACATTGTAGAGCATAGCAGACCAGCCGTTATCAAAGGCAGAGTGGCTCTCTCGGAGGGTGATGGCCACCATCTCAAAACCAAACTTGTCCGCCAGCTGCTTGGCCACGGATTTATAGCCCTCGTGGTTCAGGGTGCCGCTGTAGATGTCGGTAGCCTCTGCCTCAATACCGAACACGTCCTTGGCGTCCTCTTCGTTGGAAATGCACACGTCCACATATTGACACAGCTCCGTCATAGCGGCACGGGCCTGCTCCCTGGTCCACAGCTTGCCCCGGTAGTTCAGATCGCAGGAGATTTTGATCCCCTTGGCTTTAGCGGCCTTGCAGGCGTCCTTGCAGATCTCCACCACATTGGGACCCAGGGCCGGAGTAATTCCTGTAAAGTGGAACCAATCCACACCCTCAAAAATTTTGTCCCAGTCAAAGTCGGCGGTGGTAGCCTCCTGGATAGCGGAGTGAGCCCGGTCATAGATGCATACGCTGCCCCGCTGGGAGGCGCCTTTCTCATTGTAGTAAATGCCCACTCGGTTACCACCCCGGGTGATAAGGGAAGTATCCACACCATAGCGGCGCAGAGAGTTGACCGCACACTGGCCGATGGCATGGGCGGGCAGCTTGGTGACAAAAGCCGCGTCCAAGCCGTAGTTGGCCAGGGAGACGGCCACATTAGCCTCACCGCCGCCAAAGGTAAACTCCAAATGATTGGCCTGAACAAAACGTTCGTAGTTGTAGGGCTGAAGCCGGACCATGATCTCGCCAAATGTAATTACTCTAGCCATTTTCGGTTCCTCCTAATGGTGGTTTGTTTATTTTATAGGCTTATTGCTGAACCAGGTGGAGGGCAAAGCCTCCGATCTCACCCTTGATGTAGATGGCTTTGGTTTTGCCCTTGGCGTCTAGCACGCGGCTTTCCTCAATAAACTCAACGCCCTGACGGCCCAGGTGATAAATGGCCCGGTCAACGCTGTTGGCGCCAATGGCGATATGGCCGTTAGTCCCACGTGCGTCAGGCTTCTTCATGCACTCCACCGCCTTACCGGCAAAGTTGGAGGAGTTTCCGGCCTTATACTCCAGTCCAAAGAGGGTGCAGAGAGCCTTGGCGACCTTCTCTGCTTCTTCGGAGCTGCCACAGTTAATGCCCACGTGGGCCAAGGAGAAGCCCAGCATAGTTTTGACAGCCTCTTTGCTGATAGCGGTGATCTCGTCCCACTTTTCCGCCTCAATGAGATCCTTTTTTACCATCCAGGTACCGCCCACGGCAGAGATCTGGTCATAGGACAGGTAGTCCATCAGATTCTTGGTGTTGACGCCGCCGGTGCACATCCAGGAGGCGGACTTCAGCGCGGCGCCAATGTTCTTCAGCATAGCCACGCCGCCATTGGCCTCGGCGGGGAAGAACTTCAGAACAGGGCACCCCTGGTTCATGGCCTGCTGCATCTCACCGGGGGTGGCGGTACCGGGGACCATGATGCAGCCCTTGTCGATCACATGCTGGGTAACCTTGGGGTCGTAGCCGGGAGCCACAATGAAAGAAACCCCGGCGGCAATGGCCCGGTCAGCCTGATCGGTGGTAAGAACGGTACCGGCGCCCAGCAGCATTTCGGGGACTTCCTTGGCGATGGCCCGGATAGCGTCCTCGGCGGCGGCAGTGCGGAAAGTGACTTCGGCGGCGGGTAGGCCACCGGCTACCAGCGCTTTGGCCAGGGGGACGGCCTTGTTTGCATCCTCTATGGCAATGACAGGAATAATGCCGATCTCACAGATTCTTTTTAAAACTTCGCTCATAGTGATCTCTCCTTCTGGGTTGTATGGTTGTATACAACCCCAAATTGTAGTCATTATACACTTTCTAATCGGATATGTCTATGGAAAATTCGGCAACATAATTAGATGATCCGAATATCAAGAAGAAATAATTGTGAAAAACGCAAAGGGATAGAAATAGGGAGAGGCTATCCCTCTAAAGCATCCGGGAAACGGATGGAGGCGATGTATTCCCGGGGCCCGACGCCATACTCGGCTCGGAAGGCGCGATAAAAGCCTGCGTAGTCGCCAAAGCCACAGCGGCTGTATACATGACTGGGGGGGACTCCCTGTCTCATCAACTGCCGGGCGTTAAGCAGGCGTTTTTTCAAAATATAGCGGTGTACGCTGGTCCCCACCTGGCGGTTAAACTCATGGCTCAAATGATATTTGCTTACATAGCACTGCTCAGCCAGCAGATCCAAAGAGAGGGATTCCCCATAGTGTTCGTTGACATAGGCGATAGCTGTAGCCACCATTCGGCTGGAGCGGGTAGAGGCTTCAAAATGTTCGCTGTCTTGCTCTGCCATGCGGTTTACCGCCACCAGAAGCTGAGAAAGGAGGCTTTCCTGCAATAGGTCAGAACCATATTCTCCAGAGTTATATTCCCGCCAAAGCGCCTCAAAGAGAGAGCGGATCATCTGCCGCTCCTCGCTTTTCAATTTGAGAAGATTTCCATAGTTAGGCCGGGAGGGATCGAAGCAGCGGCCCAAGTCGGTCCTGTCGGTGGATAGTTTTTTGAGAAGCTGGAGATCGACCCAGAGGGTATATCGCTCATAGGCAGACATTTCAGGACGAATGCAGACCTGATGAAGCTCTCTGGGATTGATAAGCAGCAGGTTGCCCGGCATGACATGATAGAGATGGCTTTCAATGGTGTATGTCACATCGCCGGAAAGTAGAAAATAGACTTCGTAAAAATCATGGTGATGGAGTTGGACGCCCTGCAAATACGCGTCTCTCTTAAATTGTAGTTCAAAGCCGGGGCGGATCATAACCTGGCGGGGGTCAAAGCTTTGTGGGTCTACCATGGATTTCACCTCACACTTCAACTTTTATCATAAGGGAGGAAGAGGTGGTTGTCAACGAAAAACCGCAAGTTTCACAATGTATGTCCGCAAAGAATGCTATTGGAAAATGGAGGCTGCCCAGGTATAATTGAAAGGAATTAAGGCGGATATGCTTACCTATAATGGAGAAAAGTCAACTATACTTGCTATATTATGGAGGAAACTGTCATGGAAAAGCTCAACTACGCGGCGCTGAAAAAGTCCGGCTATGCTGGGTACATCTTGGAAAAGGCGCCGGAAAAGGTCCTTCAGTTTGGCGAGGGCAATTTTCTGCGGGCCTTTGTGGATTACTGGTTTGATATGTCCAATGAGAAGGCGGGCTGGAATGGAAAATGCGTTTTGGTCCAGCCCATCGGCGGGGGCCTTGCCAAGCTCATCAATGAGCAGGAGGGACTTTATACTCTCTATCTCCGGGGGATGGAGAACGGGGAGAAGGTGGACCGGAAACGGGTCATTTCTTCTGTTTCCCGGTGTTTGAATCCCTACGATAAGGAGGACTTTGACGCCATGATGGAGGTAGCGGTCTCCGATGATCTGGAGTATGTGGCCTCCAACACTACGGAGGCAGGTATTGTTTATGACCCTGCCTGCCAGCTTACCGACGTTCCCTGTTCTTCCTTCCCCGGCAAGCTGACGCAGGTGCTCTATAAGCGCTGGCAGGCGGGGAAGAGCGGGCTTGTGATCCTCTCCTGCGAGCTCATTGATAACAACGGCAAGGAGCTTCAGAAGTGCGTCAACCAGTATATTGACCAGTGGAAGTTGGAAGCGGGCTTTCGCAAGTATGTCAATGAGGAATGTACCTTCTGCTCTACCCTGGTAGACCGGATCGTTCCGGGCCGGATCCGGGACGAGGCGGAGGTGGCCCAGCTGGAGAAGGAGAACGGGTACCACGATGAGCTGCTGGATGTAGGCGAGGTCTTTGGCGTCTGGAATATTGAAGGCCCCGAATGGCTGGCGGAAAAGCTGCCCTTTAAGGCGGCGGGGCTCAACTGTATCGTGGTGCCCGATGTGACGCCCTATAAAAAACGAAAGGTTCGTATTCTTAATGGCGCTCATACAGGCTTTGTGCTGGGGGCTTATCTGGGCGGATTTGATATTGTTCGGGATTGCATGCACGATAATGTGGTGCGGGGCTTTATGAACAAGATGCTGTATGAAGAGGTCATTCCCACTCTGCCCCTGGATAAGAAGGATCTGGAGGATTTTGCCTCCGCCGTCCAGGACCGGTTCAACAACCCCTTTGTGAACCATGAGCTGATGAGCATATCTCTCAATTCCACCTCCAAGTGGCGGGCTCGGAATATGCCCTCCTTCCTGGAATATACCGAAAAGATGGGGAAACTGCCGACCTGTCTTACCATGAGCTTTGCCGCCTATATCGCCTTCTTCTCCAACGACATCCAGGCGCTTACCGACAAGGGACTGGTGTGCAAGCGGCCCAAGGGCAATGAGTATGTGTGCTCCGATGATCGCTGGGCCCTGGAATTCTACTATGCCCACAAGGATGATAGTGTGGAGGATCTGGTACACGCCGTTATGACCAACGGGGAGATGTGGGGTCAGGATCTGACCAAGATTCCCGGCTTCGAGACCGCTACTGTAAAAAATCTGAAAAAGATCCGCACTGAAGGCGCTGTGGCAGCTTACGCCAGCTGCCTGTAAGGCGGTCGAAGGAGAAAAGGAGAACCGGCCATGCCTGATTTTATCCGGATCCATCCCAGTGACAATGTTGCGGTGGCTCTGAGGGCCGTTCCCGCGGGAACGGTTTTTGAGGGGATCTCCGCAAAAACCGATGTTCCTCAGGGCCACAAAATGGCCCTCCGCCCGGTGGGAGAGAATGAGCCGGTGATAAAGTACGGCTTTTCCATCGGCCACGCTACCGCCCCTATCTCTGCGGGAGAATGGGTCCATACCCACAATATGGCCACTAACCTTTCAGGAGAGATGGAGTATACCTACAATCCCAAGATTCATTTTCCGGAGCCTCTGAAGCCGGGAACCTTTCGGGGTTACCGTCGGCCGGACGGCAGGGTAGGGGTCCGCAATGAGATCTGGATCATTCCTACGGTGGGGTGCGTCAATGATGTGGCCAAGACCCTGGCGAGGGAGAATCAGGATCTGGCGCAGGGGTCTGTGGATGGCCTTTACACCTTTACCCACCCCTTTGGCTGCTCCCAGACTGGGGAGGATCATGCCCAGACCCGGAAGCTGCTGGCGGCTCTGACCCGTCACCCTAATGCGGGGGCGGTACTGGTGCTGAGCCTGGGCTGTGAAAACCTGACCCATGAGCAGTTTTTGGAAGAGCTGGGGGATTACGCCCCACAGCGCGTTAAGTTCCTGACTTGCCAGGAGGTCTCCGATGAGCTGGAAGCCGCCCGGAAGCTGCTGGAGGAGTGTGCCGCCTACGCCGGACGGTTCAAGCGGGAGACTCTTCCGGCCAGCGAGTTGGTCATTGGCATGAAGTGCGGTGGTTCTGACGGGCTGTCTGGCATTACCGCCAACCCCGTGGTGGGGCGGTTTTCCGATATGCTGGTTGCCCAGGGCGGATCTACCGTTCTTACCGAGGTGCCCGAAATGTTTGGCGCCGAGGGCTTCCTTATGGACCGTTGCGTCGATGAAAAGGTGTTTCGTAAGGCGGTGGATATGATAAACGGCTTTAAAGCCTATTTCATCCGCCATAATGAGGTAGTCTATGACAATCCCAGCCCAGGCAACAAGCAGGGAGGGATCACCACCCTGGAGGATAAGTCCTGCGGCTGTGTCCAGAAGGGGGGCAGCGCTCCCATTATGGATGTGATCGGCTACGGCGACCCGGTGACCACCAAGGGACTCAATATGCTGTACGGGCCTGGTAACGATCTGGTTTCCGCCACGGCCCTGACGGCGGCGGGGGCCCACATTATCCTCTTTACTACCGGTCGGGGGACTCCCTTTGGGGCGCCTGCTCCCACCATGAAGCTGGCCACGAATACCCCTCTGGCGGAGAAAAAGCCGGGGTGGATCGATTTCAACGCCGGTGTGGTGGCAGATGGGAAGCGGTCTTTGGACGAGGCGGCGGCAGATCTGATGGAAAAGGTGCTTTCTGTGGCCTCCGGAGAGGAGACCTGCGCGGAGAGAAAGAGCTTCCGTGAGATCTCTATTTTTAAGGATGGCGTAGTTCTGTAAACGATTTTTATCAAAAAATATGGAGGGGTAAAAATGACTGCTTTTATGGACAAGGATTTTCTGCTCAAGACGGAGACCGCAAGGAAGCTCTATCATGACCACGCGGCGAAAATGCCTATCATCGACTACCATTGCCACATCAATCCCATGGAGATCTATGAGGACAAGCGTTACGAGTCCATCACCGAGGTATGGCTGGGAGGCGACCACTATAAATGGCGGGCAATGCGCTCCTGCGGTGTAGCCGAGAAATACATCACCGGAGACGCTGCCCCTGCTGAAAAGTTCCAGAAATGGGGGGAGACCATGCCCAACCTTATCGGCAATCCTCTCTATCACTGGACCCATCTGGAGCTTCAGCGGTACTTTGGGATCACTGAGCCTCTTACCGGAGAGAGCGCTATGAGGATCTATGAGCAGTGCAACAAGATCCTGGCCCAGCCGGACATGTCTGTCCGGGGCATTATCCGCAAGTCCAATGTAAAGCTGATTTGCACCACCGACGATCCCGCCGACGATCTGAAGGCCCATGAGCTCCTGGCCGCCGATCCCGACGCTCCCGCCGTGGTACTGCCTGCTTTCCGGCCCGACAAGGCCATGCGGGCCGACAAGGTCGATTTCCCTCAGTATGTGGCCCGGCTGGAGAAGGTGGTGGGCTACTCTATCAACACCATGGCGGATATGCGCAAGGCTCTGATGGACCGGATCGCTTACTTTGCCGACCACGGCTGCCGGGTCTCCGACCATGCTCTGGATTACTGCTTCTGTGTAAAGGCAGAGGAGAAGGAGTTGGACGCCATCCTGGCCGCCGCGAAAGCAGGGAAGGGCATTACCTGGGAGCAGCAGCTTGCCTACCATACGGCCCTGCTGATTGCTGTGGGCCAGGAGTATGACAAACGGGGCTGGGTCATGCAGCTCCACTTTGGCTGCCTGCGGGATAACTCCACCAAGATGTTCAAGAAGCTGGGACCAGACACCGGCTTTGACTCTATGAATGACGCAGCCAATGCGGTGGGACTTGCCAGCTTCCTGGACGCTATGGAGCAAGCCGGAGCACTGCCCAAGACTATTCTATACTCCCTGAATCCTGCTGATAACGGCATTATCGGTACGATCATGGGTTGCTTCCAGACAGACAGCCCCATTCCGGGTAAGATCCAACAGGGCTCCGCCTGGTGGTTCAACGATCATAAACCAGGTATGGAGGCCCAGATGGTAAGTCTCATGTCTCTGGGGGCCATGGGTGCCTTCAACGGAATGCTCACCGATTCCCGGAGCTTCCTAAGCTACACCCGACATGAGTATTTCCGCCGGATCCTCTGCAATCTCTTTGGACAGATGGTGGAGGACGGGGAGTATCCCGCCGACCTGGAGGCCCTGGGTGGAATGGTGGAAAATATCAGTTATAATAATACGCTTTATTATTTTGGTTTTGACAAGGTGCTGAATTAAAAAGGGAAGGGAAGAAAAGACAAGGACCTCCAAATTTTTTGGAGGTCCTTGTCTTTGGTCAGAAAGATCATAAAGAGATAGCGAGAGTTCAAATCCTTTTCGTTAATAAAAAAGAAAAAGCCTCAAGGCTCTTTGACCTTAAGACTTTTTCTGGCGCAGAAGGAGGGATTTGAACCCTCGCACGGTTTTACCCGCCTACTCCCTTAGCAGGGGAGCCCCTTCAGCCACTTGGGTACTTCTGCATGGCTGTAGCTATTTTACCGATTCGGTTGTATGCATATGGCGGAGAGAGTGGGATTCGAACCCACGGCTCCTTGCGGAGTCACCAGTTTTCAAGACTGGCTCCTTAAACCACTCGGACATCTCTCCGTGTCGGGGTTTGAGGCCGGTCAAAAGCAAGAGTTATCTTAGCACACTTTTCTTTCGGTGTCAATAGGGGGATAGAAAAGGGAATGGCATTTTTTTCGACATTTGCCATAAAATGGCGGAAAAGCCCTTGCAAAAGAAGCGAATATAGGGTAAAATATCTTAGCTTGATTTTTTGCATCAATTTTTTGGGAGGATGAATCCAATGGCTACAATTACAGCAGGCGAGTTCCGCAACGGTGTGACCTTTGAGATGGACGGAAAGGTCATGCAGGTCGTCGAGTTCCAGCATGTAAAGCCCGGCAAGGGCGCCGCCTTTGTGCGGACCAAGATGAAGGACGTTCTGGGCGGCGGCGTGACCGAGACTTCCTTTAACCCCACCGCGAAGTTTGAAACGGCCTACATTGAGCGCAAGGACGCCGAATACAGCTACAGCGACGGGGACCTGTTTTACTTTATGGATCAGGAGACCTTTGATATGGTTCCTGTATCTAAAGGCGATCTGCCTGACGGTTTTGCTTTTGTGAAGGAGAACACCGTTTGTAAGCTGATGATCTACAAGGAGAAGGTAGTGGGCGTCGAGGCTCCCAACTTTGTAGAGCTGGAGATCACGGAGACCGATCCCGGCTTCAAGGGCGATACCGCCACTAACGTGACCAAGCCCGCTACGGTGGAGACCGGAGCCGAGATCAAGGTGCCTCTCTTTATCAATCCCGGAGACCGGATCAAGATCGATACCCGTACCGGAGAGTACCTGGAGCGCTGCAAGGGTTAAGCATGGAGCCGAAAGGAGTTTACCATGACGATTTCTGAAAAGGTTGCTTATCTGAAAGGACTGGCCGAGGGGCTGGAACTGGATACGGCCAAATCCAAAGAGGCAAAGCTGATCTCGGTGATGATCGGTATTTTGGAAGAAGTGGGTTTGAGCATTGAAGACCTGGAGGAGAATGCTGAAGCCTTGGGCGAAGAGATCGACGCCATTTCCGACGACCTTTCCGATGTGGAGAAAGTAGTATTCGGAGAGGAAGAGGAGGACGACGCTTGGGACGATGACTTTTTTGAAGTAGAGTGTCCCACTTGCGGAGCCGATATTGAAATCAACGAGGATGTGCTAGAAGCCGGAGTGGTTGAATGTCCCAGCTGTGGAGAACAGTTTGCCATAGATCTTTCCGATGAGGAAGAGGAGCATTGCTGTGGTCGCGGACATTGCTGCAAGGCTGAATCCGAAGAGAAGGCCACAGAAACGGAATAAGTTCTTTAATATTGAAAAGGAGCGGACAACAATGACTGTCTGCTCCTTTTTCGTGTTATGATGGTGGAAAGAGGGGAGAGGAATATGGGATGAGAGAACTGGAAATATTGCGGACATGGCTGGAGGAGAGCCGCCGGGGTGTGTTCTTTGGCGGAGCCGGAGTCTCTACAGAGAGTGGGATTCCTGATTTTCGCAGTGTGGATGGCCTGTACCATCAAAGCTATGACTATCCGCCGGAAACCATCATCAGCCACAGCTTTTTTCTCCAAGCACCGGGGGAATTTTACCGTTTTTACAAGGAAAAAATGCTGTATCTGAACGCCGCGCCTAACGCCGCCCACCAAAAGCTTGCCCAGCTGGAGGCGGCAGGACATTTAAAGGCGGTGGTGACGCAAAATATCGACGGTCTTCACCAGGCGGCTGGAAGCCGGAAAGTCTATGAGCTTCACGGCAGCGTACACCGCAATTACTGCATGAAATGTCACAAGTTTTTCGATGCCGGATATGTAAAACGGGCTGAGAGTGTGCCGCGGTGCGACGTGTGCGGCGGTATGGTAAAGCCAGATGTGGTTCTCTATGAGGAACCGCTGGATAACGCCACAGTAGAGTCGGCGGTAAAGACGATCACCCAGGCGGATGTACTGATCGTGGGTGGAACGTCTCTGGCGGTATACCCGGCTGCGGGTTTGATCGATTATTATCAGGGAAATCGGTTGGTTTTGATCAATAAGACGCCGACTCCCTATGATAGCCGGGCCAATCTGATTCTGACAGGAAAGATCGGAGAGCTGATGGAACAGCTTTAGCCGATGTGGAAGAAGGTATAGTTTCCGCTGGCGAGCAGGTCTCCCCGCTCGTTGGTCAGATCTACATTCACAAAGCAGGTAGAGCGGCCTCTCCGCCGGACCTTGGCCTCTGCACGGAGTATGTCTCCCTCCAGACCGCTGTGAAGAAAGTTGAAAGAGCTGGAAATGGTAACGTATTTCCGCCCATCGGTGCGGGCCGCAGCCCCGCAGGCACAGTCTGCCAAGGTATATAGGGCGCCACCGTGGACAAAACCATAAGGGTTTAAGGTGTCCGGTCCAGCCTCCATAACGGTTACGACCCGGTTAAGCTCCGTCTCTTCCAGGCGAATGTGGTTTTTGGTCATAAACGCATGGCCGCTGCAATAGGCGGCCATGTCTTCCGCAATACCCATGATGAAAACTCCTTTTCCAATAAGGTATTAACATTATAGCTGGATTTTGCGTGGAGAGCAATATTGACAAGTCTTCAAAAATAGGGTATTCTACAAAAGCTGATATCTGGAGCGGTATCGAAGTGGTCATAACGGCCCTGACTCGAAATCAGGTAGCCCGCAAGGGCTCGTGGGTTCGAATCCCACCCGCTCCGCCAAAGCCCCCCTGAAGCAGTAAAGGCTTCAGGGGGGCTTTCTTGAGTACACACGAAGAAATACGCTTTTTTGTTTGCTTTTTGGGGTGACCTTGAAAGCAATCTTACTGAAGCAGGAGGTCAAACAGATATGAAAGCCATAGCCTCCCGGAATATGGCTGAGGCACAGGGAGACATCTGATAAATATGGAGTCCTGAAAAAATGGTTTTTGACCATCTATCAAAACAGAAGGGATCTTGCTTTTGAGGTAAGATCCCTTCTTTGACGCTTGTTTCTTTGGGAACGCAGGAGGGGCAGACGCGACACCGGCATAATGCAGGCACAAAAAAAGGACGGCAGACGCCGTCCGTCAAAACGCGCCTTTGGCGCGGTAGTTTGTGGTCTGTTTCCCCATGGGCGGCTTTTGCCGCCCACAGGGAACAGTAGTAGAGAGAAAGGAAAAAGAGAGGAGGTATTTTCGCCTGTTCATCCTAACAATGCTAGGATACCACACCCCGGAAAAAAGTGATGGACAGTTTTGGAATTCCTCGTGAACAATTTATGAACGTTGCCTTACTCCTGTCGAATCTGGTAAAGAGAAGACAAAACCACCCAATTTTGCGGGAATTCCCGCATTAAGTTCCAGTACCCGGCGCCTATAAGTCCGTATTCCGGAATAAGAGCCAATTTGGCCTGGATGCTTCTGGCGTCCTCAAACCAAACCTCGTGAACTGCGCCGCTTTCGTTGGTATATCGAAACCAGGGGGATTGGGAGTATTCATCGTATTGGATATCCGCCCGGTAACGGCGGGCCAGGGCCACAGCCTGTTGACTGGAAATGGAGGTGGCCTTTGTGCTGCCGCGGACATAGGGAAGGGGCCAGTCATAGCCATAATTGGGAACTCCCAGCCAGATCTTGGAGGCAGGGATCTCCGTCAGCGCATACTCCACCACCTGGCGTACATTGGGAAGGGGAGCTACAGCCATGGGCGGACCGTAGGTATATCATCATACAAGATTATAGCGAAGGGGAGAGCTTGGGGAAGATGAGGATGGAAAGGTCGCTGGAGCCGTATCTGCCACCTTGTGTTTTGCTGTAGATCACTTTATCCAATATGCTTTTTAACAGGGTGTTCTTATCGGCTGGGCTCATTAGTGTGGGGTAGGCGTCCAGGACATACTCTACCTTGGGGATGATTTCGCGGCGGTATTTTTGGGTTTTGTGGCTGGCGGCTTGCCGGGCGGTGGCGGAGTCAAGGGCAGCTTTGGTATCGGAAAGTTTTTTGGATAGGGCCCTGGAACGCTGGAGGAACATGTCTGTGGTATAGACGCCTTGCTCCACCAGGTCATAGAGATTGTCCATCTGTTTGTTGAGGGTGGAGAGAGTCTGGGTGAGTTGGGAGAGTTCGCGGGCGGTCGTGTCGGAGGGGTCTGAGCCGCCCGGAGGGAGGATGGAAAGCTTGACCTTATAATCTGACAGCCAGGAGGATAAAGAGGTCAGGACGGCGGCCTCAACGTCCTCCAGAGGGGCGCTCATACAGTCACAGTCCTTATTGGGACAGCGCAGGGCGGCGCGTCCGTGGGTGGGTTGGAGGCGGAGCATACTCCGGCCGCACTTAGAACAAAAAACCAGACCGGCAAGGGGATTTTGGATCTGGGTGCTTTTGGGGACCGGGCCGTGGGAGCGGCTTTTCAGGATGCTTTGGGCCTGGGCCCACAGCTCGGGAGGGACGATGGGATCGTGGATCCCGTCGGCGTAGACCGCTTGATTGTCCACGGGACGGGAGACGATCCGGCGGCCTCCCTTCATCTGCTTGATGGTGGGGCGGTAGCTCCAGCGGATCTTACCCATGTAGGTGGGATTGGATATGACATCCCGGACGGTGCAGGCGGGCCACTTGCCGCCGCCGGGGGAGGGGATGCCCAAGCGGTCCAGCTTTTTGGCGATGGAATCCGCGCCCATGGGGACAGGGGAGCCGTCGGAAGAGAGGTCGCCGTGGACGTACCATTGATAGATCAGCTTCACCGTTTCGGCCTTGTCGGGGACGATTCGGAGGGAATAGCCCTTTTGCTTTGGGAGCTTGTAGCGCTCATAGCCGTATGGGGCGGAACCGGCAATATATTTTCCCTCCCGAAGAGAGGCTTCCTTGCCGCGCTGAAGGCGGCGGTTGATGGTGCGGTATTCCATACGGGAGCGGAAAAGGCCAAACTCAAAAAATTCCTCGTCGAACTCGTTGGAGGGGTCGTAGATCTTCAGAGGAGTGACGATCTTGGTGTCGGAATATTTGAAGGTATCCGCGATAAGGCCCTGGTCTGAGGTATTACCGCGGGCCAGACGCTCGACCTCCATGCACAGGACGCCCTTCCAGCGGCCGGCCTCCACATCATGGAGCAGCTCCTGGACCTGGGGGCGGGCGGCAATGGTCTCGCCGGAGACTATTTCCTCGTAAATATGGCCGATGGTTATGCCCATGCGGCGGGCCAAGTCCAGGAGGGTGCGGCGGTGGCGGGCCAGGATATCGTGCTCGCCGCGGGCCTCGGCCTCTGCGTCCAGGCGGGATTTCCGCAGATATATACAGTATTCGTTTGACGTGTTGCGGCTGGGGATCATGGGGGATCACCTCCGGACTGGGGGATTTGTGATTTACCATCCAGAAGGGATGTGCTGGGTAAGCCGATGGGCCGGGTTCTTTTTTTCGCGGCAAAAATGAAGAAGGGATTCGGCTTCTTTTTCATTTTCGCAATAGTGCAAAGCGTATTTTTCTATGCAAAGAAAAGCGAAGTCTCCAAACTCGTGTTGAACATAGTAGAATGGATCGTTGTCTTCTTCGGGGGGAGAGCCTTTCCGGCGGGAGAGACGATTGATCTCTTGCTTTGCGATGCCGAAAATTTGCTGGGCTGTATACTCGGAACAGATGCCGTCATCGAAGGAGAGTCCGGCAAGAAAGCCGGAAACCTGACCCTCAAAACGATTTATGGACTTTAATTTTTCCGTGCGAATATCCCAGTATAGAGAGAGCGCAAAAAAGGCAATAACAAGAAAACGGATTGAGAAATACATTGCCGAACACCTCATTCTCAGCGTATTTGGATTTGGGGAATGATTTGGTGACAGTGGGAAGAGACAGGCGATGTGTCGAATTTGGTCGCTAATTGTACCCACATATGGGCACAGAGTCGATGGTAAGATTTGGATAGGATAAATAATACAAGCCTATCCAAGCTATCGACGGGAAGTGATACCGGTGCTGAAGCTGTATGTGGACAGGGTGAGAATACAAAAAGGGGTATCCATCCGGGAGCTGGCCCAGAGAGCGGGGATCGCAAAGAGCCACGTGCAAAGGATCGAAGCGGGGGAGACTATGCCCTCGCTGGAGGTCATGTGCCGGATCGCCAAGGCGTTGGATGTGCCCATCACAGATTTATTTTCGTTTGAGACTTGACAAACTGAAACAAACGTTCTAGAATGAGAGTACAGCGCAAAGGAAAGGAGCCGGGGAACATGAAGCGGGAACAAATTGGGAGGGAAAGGACTGGAGATACCCCGGCGAAAACAGCCCTACATAACAAGGAAAGATCCGCTGTAGGCGGAAGAGAAGGCCCCCTGGAGGGAAGGGAGAGAGACAGGGCGGATCTGGAGAGATTCCGCGCCGCAGCGGCCAGGCTGACAGCCAGGCAGAAGGGCGAGGTCATCCGTCGGATGCTTGAGAAGCCTGATACTCCATAAAGCGCAAGACCTCCTCCCGACGAGCGGGAGGGAGGGATAAAAATAGACGTTCTATTTCAGTGAGCCCATCGTCTTTGACGGTGGGCTCTTTTTCATGGCCGAGAAGGTAGTCTACGGTGACACCGAAGTAGTCGGCCAAAAGAATCAAAGTTGAAATGTCTGGTTCACTTCGACCAGTGACATAAAAATTGAAGCGTTGCGAGCCAAGACCAAGATCAAAGGCAATTTCCTTTTGGGTTTTTCCGCTTTGGGAAATGAGGTGTCTGAGCATAGAAGTCAACATATAATCACCCTCCATTATCATTATATCAACAAAATGTAGAGAAGCAATAATATCATAAAAATGTTGATTATGCTATTGACAAATCTACAAAACGATGATAATGTAAAGAGGCAATCAACAAAAATATGATTGGAGGCGTGGAAATGCTGGACTTGAAAACCTTACGAAATGAAAAGGAAATGAAGGGATGCGAGGTGGCAGAGAAGTGCAAAATTTCATACCAATACTACAATTTTATTGAGAATGAGCGCCGCCGCCCGTCGGTGGAAGTAGCCAAACGGATCGCCGGGGTGCTTGGGTTCGAGTGGACGCGATTTTTTGAGGAGGAGGAACATGGAAAAGTGTCGTGCGGAGCTGGAGAGGAAAGAGGATGAGGTGCTGATCCACCTGGAAAAGCGGCCGGGGAGCGAACAATGCAGGAGAGAGATCCGGGCCTCCAGCCCGAGGGCGGTGGTAAACGGGCTGGCGCTGTTGGTGCGGTGGACGGCGAAATTGCTGGAAATGCGGGAGGCGGAGGTGCTGGCGCTGGTAACGGTGGAACTGGTAGGCGATGGAGGCTCCCGGGAATTGGACAAAGAGAGCAGGTCATAGGCTGGGGCAGGAGGTGAGCCTTATATGGCGTTTGAGTTTAAGTACCCCTTTGAGCCGCCCTGGGAGGATATGAAGCTGGAAATAGATCTGCCGAACGGCGGGAAAGCCTATGTATTCGACACCTGTGTGGAGCGGGACCCGATGAAGCGGGCGGCCATTGACGAGGAGGTGGCGAGGATCCTGCACAACGCAAGGGTAAGGCGGATGATGGAGGCGGAGGCAAGCTAAAAACGGGAAAGGCGGGAGAGGATCCCGCCGCCCAAAAATGGGACAAGCCAGATAGAAGGAGGGGCGTATATGCCTGTGAAGGAAATTTTGGTGGAGATCCGGCGGCCCAAGAGCCGGGTACAGCTGCGGCGGGAGCGGAGGCTGCGGATCCTGGAGAATGTGCTGAACGTGCTGATCGGGGTTGCAGCGGAAGCCGCCATGTTTTACTGTGGCTGGCTGATTGGATCCGGGGCTTTTTGGTGAGGCCAACAAAATGGTTTGGGACAGAATTTTGACAGGAAAGGAGGAGCAAGGGAGTAAAGCGGATATCTGCCGCTGGCGGCGGATGAGGCGGAGCGGACTTTGCGACGACGACATGAAAGCGATGGTATTTCGGGCTGGAGGGCCCGGGGAGATGGTGAACTTGGTGGGGGAGTACCCCATGGAGGAGATCGGAGAGCTGCTGGGCGGGCAGGCGGACGAGGAGATGATCCAACTGAACCGCCGGATGGCCGCGGTGCTGCGGGCGGACCGGGAGGAGCTGCCGGAGAGGTATGAGCTTACATATCTGGGGACCCGGATGAGGACCAGAGGGGACGTGGTAGTGGTTCACCGGGCCATGGGAGGAAGTATGCTGCGGGATATGACCGCCGGGGATGGGTTTGAGGCCCAGGGGCTGGTGACGGCGGTGGAGGAAGGGATATGAGCGGCGGTGCCAAGCTGTATCGGTTTGAGGTCTCCCACCCGGACTACGGGACCGTCATCGTGACCAGCATAGGTCCGGACAGCGCCACCAATGAGGCGGCCAAGGTGTGGGGCGTACCATGGCGGGAGGTAGCCGGGTACTGCCGGGTGACGAAGCTGGGCACGGCGGCGAGGCCCCGGTGCCGGCGGTGCCACAGCGAGTATGGCCAGCCGGGGGACCCCAAGGCTTACTGTCCCGCCTGTCTGGACATTCTGGACCGGCGGCGGCGGGAGGCGGACCGGTACGCCGCGGAGAACAGAGGCAGGGACAGGGAGCGGCGGAGAAGGGAACGGGAGGAATAAAAAGGGGCCCATCCACGTTGGCAGACGTGGATGGGCCAGGTGGTATACCGGCGGGCGGATGATATCCGCCCCTACACAGAAAGAGTATATCACCTTTTCCGTTGAAAATCAAGAAAGGGTGTCATATATGAGCAGACTGGACGAGGCCATTGAGAAAATCACAGGGCAGCAGCCCAAGGAGCGGACCCCGGTATGGATGGTAGGGGAGCAGCTGAAGGATATACTGCGCGCTGAGCCGGAGCTGGCGGAGATCGTACTGGAGGACCTGGAGGGAAAGTCAGACGCCCTGGTTAAGTGTGAGAAGGAGATCAAGGCCTTTGCGGACAAGCATAAGAGCGGCAATTCGTTTTGTGTGATCCCCGCCGAGGCGGAGCGGATCATTCGGGAGTTTTTTGGGCTTCCCGGAAGAGGGGAACGGCCGACTGCGAGGACGGAGAAAGCTCCGGGGGCACAGGTGCTGGACCTGGCGGACTTTCTGTAAGGGAGGCGGCAGGGATGAAGGATTACAGAGCATTGGTGTCCAGGATGCCGCCGGAGGGATTGCTGGAATGGGCGAGAAAGGGCGGAGCGCTGGCAACGGCGGGATTTTTATATGAGAAGGTGTGGGTCAAGGATACCTCTATCGGTGCGGTGTTGTCAGACCGGGTGAAAAAGGTGCCGGAGGTAGAGGGAGTATGCTCGGCCTGCGGGAATAGGATGCGATTTGATTATATTTCGAGCCGTGCCTTCTATGGAGAGTATAGGCCAAGCTATGGCTTCCTGTCTTGTTCGGAAGGGCATGGTGAGCCGGTGAACAGTGGGTATGAGTGGATCTGTCCCAGCTGTGGGAGCCAGGTGCAGGTGAAGAGGAAAGCTCTTGTGGGAAGGGGGACCTATGTAACGGATCAGGCATATGTGACAAGCGCCTCTGTGCTGGAGGGAGAAAAGGGAAAGAGGCCTTTGGTGCTGACCCAGTGGAGGTTGCAGAGAAAGGTGGATAGGGACGCTGGGGAGCAGTATAGCGTGGAGCCGGTGGAGGCCTATGTCTTTGAGGAAAAGGACGCATGTAAGCTGAAGGGATGGGTAAAGGCCTACTCGGGAAATGCGGGATATTTTATGCAGATCAAAAGAGAGTGGAGCCAGCCCAAAAAATGGAGTGAAGAAATGGGAACCATGGGGAAGGTTTTCGGGCTGACGGAGGAGCTGGTGGAGGAGAGCTGCCTTTCCAACTGTAAGCTGGATCTCTTCATGGAGACGCCCTTTGTGGACGGGAACCCGGTGGCCTATCTGAGGCTCTATCAGCAGTATCCACAGGTGGAAAATCTGGTGGTGCAGGGCTGCGGGAACATTCTGGCCCGGATATTTGAGGAGATGGAGCAGAGCGGGAGCTGGGAAAAGAACAAAAGTGGCCGGCTGCCCATGCCGCCGGAGCTGCATCTGGAGGAAAAGAGACCGGCGCAGATGTTGGGGCTCAACAAGGAAGAACTGCGCTGCATGGTGGAGCAGAAGTGGGATATATACCACTGGAGGATCTATGTAAAGGCAAAAGCGGCGGGGGATCGTCTGGAGCTGCCGGGGGATATCACTTTGCTGCATAGGTACGGAGCTGAAGACGCCGAGCGGGTCATTGGGATGGCGCCGCTGGGGAAATGCCTGAGGTATGTCATGCGGCAGTTGGAGATTATGGGACGAATGGCGGAAGAGACAGATCCCGAGGAGATGGTGGATGAGGATTGGAACATGCCGACACTGGGGTATTTAGCGGACTATTGGAGAATGGCACAGACGGCAGGATGGGACCTGGAAGATCCGAAGGTACGGTGGCCCCATGATCTGTTCGCCGCTCATGATGGCGCTGCGGCCGCAAGCAGGGTAATCCTGAGTAAGGAAAAGAAGCGGCTGATCCGAAAGCGGGCCAAGGAGCTGGCGGAGTACAGCTATGCAAGCAGAGAGCTGGAGATCTATCCGGCAAAGAGCCAGGAAGCTCTGAACAAAGAGGGAGAGAAATTGCAGCACTGTGTGGCGAGGTACGGGGAGGATATCGCTGAAGGGATAACCGCTATATTTTTTGTCCGGCATACCTGGGCGCCGACAGAGCCCTATTTCACGCTGGAGTACAAGGAAGGAAAAGTGGCACAAAATCGGGGGTACAAGAACTGCGCGAGGACCCAGGAGGTAAAGGCCTTTGAGAAGGAGTGGCTGGACTGGATCGCAAAAGGGAGGCCCAGAGACAGGGAAGGCCGTCCAATAGGGGCTAAGCCGGTGGTGAAAACGAGACAGGAGAAAAAGCAAAAGAAGGAGGCCAATGTGGCATGAATGAACTGGAACAGAGGACGGTAGGAGCTCCGGCAGAGGGGCGGACGCTGGACATTGTGGCGGCGGAGATCCGGGCCCTGACGGCCAACGCCCTGAATACCATCGTGGAGATCGGGCGGAGAATGACAGAGGCCAAGGCCATGCTGCCCCACGGGGAGTTCGGCAGGTGGATCAGGGAGGAGGCGGGATATTCCCTCTCTACGGCAAACAACTTTATGCGGCTTTTTGAGGCGTACGCAGATCCTCAGGGGAGCCTTTTCGGGGCGGAGGTAAACTGCCAAACGTTTGGCAATTTGACCTATTCCAAGGCTCTGGCCCTGCTGGAGGTACCGGCGGAGGAGCGAGAGGAGTTCATACGGGAAAACGATGTGGAGGGAATGTCCACCCGGGAGCTCCAGGCCGCCATCAAGGAGCGGGACGAGGCCCTGAAACGGGCGGAGGAGGCGGAAGCGGACAAGCACGCAGCGGAGGAAGCTGAAGCGACGATGGAGCGGTCTCTGGCTCACGCCAACGAGCGCCTAGAGGGCATGACAAAGGAACTGGAGGAGCTGAAGAGTCAACCTAAGGATGTGGCGGTGGAGAAGGTGAGCGACCAGGAGGCCATTGACGCCGCGGTGAAGGAGGCTCTGGAGGGACAGCGGAAGGAGCTGGACGCCGCCCGCAAGAAGCTGGAGGCCGCAGAGAAGAAAGCGGAGAAGGCGGAAAAAGCCGCGGCCCAGGCCAAGGCCGCGGCGGAGGAGGCTGGGAAGGGGAGCAATGAAGCCATTGAAGAGGCCCACCGGGAGGCGGAACAGGCGCGCCGGGAAGCAGAGGGGCTAAGGAAGGAGTTGCGCTTGGCGGACACGGCGGTGGCTGCCTTCCGGGCCTATTTTAACCAGTGGCAGGGCCTATACGGCTATATGGAAAAGGCTCTGGGAGATATGGAGCAGGAGACGGCAGACAAGCTTCGGGCAGCGGTGAAGGCGCAGATGGAGACGTGGGGGAGGGAGGAAAAGCCCAATGCGTGAGATTTTGTTCCGTGGGAAGAAAATTGATAACGAAGAATGGGTGTATGGATTTTTTGTGGGTTCTTCCGAAAATGCACCTTACGATGAAATTTTTTCTCCTTCTAACGGTCTGTTTAAGCCTTGGAAAAGGCATACCGTTGATTTTGAAACCGTCGGCCAATACACCGGCCTGACAGACATAATGGGAGCAAAAATTTTTGAAGGAGATATAGTCAAGTTCAAACACGGTGGAGAGTTCGCAGCAGGCGGGATTTACCACCGAAACTATGCGGTCGAATTTGTAAACACCTATGCAACTTACGGATTGCGGCTGAGAAACAAAAGCATATTTTTTCCATTGAAACAGTCTACGGCGTATATGCACGATGTTATGGTTATTGGTAACATTTACGACAACCCAGATCTGCTGAGGAGGGAGTCCGACAATGGCTGAGTACATCGAGCGGGAGGCGGCTATCAGGACTGCTGTTGAGGCGGTAGACGCAGGGCTGGCTACTACGTCTGGCGACCTGGCGGAGATCCGTGATGATATCCCCGCCGCCGACGTTGCGCCTGTGCAGCATGGGCGGTGGCTGAAAAACGAACGATTCAAGCAGAAATGCCGGAAATGTAGCGAGTGCGGTTTTCCATCGTATTTTGAATTTAATCACTGCCCCAACTGTGGGGCGAAGATGGACGGGAGGAAGGAGGATGGATGAATACATTAGCAAGGCGAAACTGATCAAGCGGGCGGAAAGGTCGTGGCTCTATTTTGCCATATTGGGGCTGGTGCGGGAGATCCCGGCGGAGGACGTGGAACCAGCGGAGGAGCTGGCTCTGCTGGAAGCAAAGAATGAAGTGCTGGGACAGGAGAATGACTGGCTGAAGGAGGAGAACAAGCGGCTGCATAAGGAGAATTTTTGGCTGACGGGGGCGGGAAGGACAAGCCACTTCCCTACAAAGGAGGATGGTGGGGAGGATGTTGACCAACAGAGACAAGCTGAACGCCCTGATGTATGAGGCAAGGCGGCGGGGAGTGACCTATGGGGAGCTCTCCGCTCGGCTGACGCCGGAGGAGACGGAACGGATCTACCGGCGATACATGGGCTGGAGGGGGACGCAGAACGAAAGCCAATGGAGCGGGTCGGTAGGTAGTAATGAAAAGAAAACCATAGACACCGAGCGGGCGAAGGAACTGTATGAGGATGGGTTAAACGACCGGGAGATCGCTTATGAGCTGGGGGTGACCCACGGATCCGTGTACAGGTGGCGCAAGCGGGAGGGGCTGCCGCCGGTGCCGCGGAAGAGGCGGTATACATAGGGGCAAAAAAGCCCGCCCCGGTCAAGGGGCGGGCTTGTGGCGGTGTTTTTGGCGTTGCGATCTGGGCCGGGGTGGGATATTTGGTTATTGCTGTGGTAGGCGATTTTCTGGATGATCCCGCTCCGGTCCGGATCGGAGCGCCGGATGGACAAGCTCTTGGGCGGATGGTATCCGCCCCTACATTATCCAAGAGGGAGTCTCCGCAAAAGCGGTTTTCGGCTTTTGTGAGGACGACGCGCGCGCGTTCTTTTCGGGGCTCTTTGACCGCTAACAAGTCAACGGGGAGGAAACCGGGGTGAAACGACTGATGAGATACAAGATCAAATCGGGACGGGTCTGGGAGAAGCGAGATGTGATGATAGACGTCTCGCTGGATCCCACAGAGGGAAAACCGCGGCCGAGAGGAAAGCGGAGGGGAAAGAGTATGGCCGCGCAGATCGAGCGGAATATGCGGGAGGCGATTAGGCGGCTGGCCAGGATCCTGAACTGTAACTTTCGGGGCGGGGACGTGTTTGTGACGCTGAAGTACAACGACAGGCGACTCCCGGAGAACAGAGAAGAGGCGGCGAAGCTGGCAAAGAAATTTCTCCGCCGGGTTGGGGCGGCCTACCGGGCGGAGATGGGGAGGAAGCTCAGGTATGTGCTGGTGACGGCAGATGTATCCAGTAAAACGGGGCTCCCGTGTCGGCTCCACCACCACCTGGTTCTTCCGGGGGTAAGCTGGGAGCTGTGCCGCAAGTTTTGGCCGGACGATCAGATGAGCTATCGGGTGCTGGACAATGGAGGCGACTACTCCGCGGTGGCGGCCTACATGGTCCGCAACACAGGCTACCGGAGAGGGCAACGGAGCTGGAGCACATCCCAGGGAATGGAGCGGCCGGTATTTTATCCGCCGGAGCCGGTCAAGGAGCTGGGAAGCTTCCGAGTGCCCAGAGACGGGGTGGTGGCCGAACGGGAGCTCCGGGAGGACGAGGAAAGCGGATTCAGGGGAGCCTACATACGGTATGTTGTGCCGGAGGGGGAATTTCCGGACGCGACAACGCGCGCGGTTCAAACTACGCGCGCGATACCAATAGCGGCTTTGCCGCTTGGGGAGGCGAGTGTAGAGCGTGCCGCACCCGGCAAAAAGAGGCGTGGAGACCCCGTTTCTTCCCATGAGGGGGGGTGGTGGGGGTGCGTAAATTCAAGCCACTGCCAAGCGTGAATAAGAGCTATGAGGAACAGGGGGAGATTTTCTTCCTCTGCCGTAACTATGCCCGGCAGTCAAAGGACATCCGGGAAAAGATCGACAGGCTGTGCCAACGGGCCGGGGGAGAGTATGCCGGGGCGCTGAAGCGGTATCTGACCACGGGGGAGAGCTGGGAGAGGGTGGTGGTGGAGGAGCATATTTCAGAGGGGACTCTGCACCGATGCCGAAAGAAATTTTACGAGCTGTGGCGATGGAGAGAGGGCGGATAATATCCGTGCCAAAAAAGGCTGTCTATTCCTTGCGGGACAAGGGGTAGATGGCTTTTTTAAGTTGAAAGTAACTGAGGGGGTCGGGGTGCTAGAATGAAGAAAAGGGGGAATAGGACGGGCGGGTTTGGAACCCGCCCCTACGAGCGGGGGAGGTGCTTCCGTGGGAAAGCGGGGGGCCCCGCGGAAAGGCGAAGGCTTTTCGTGGGGGAAGGAAAAAGCCCGGAATGAGTGAGCTTTCGGCTTTTGCCGGAAGCAAAGGATATGGAGGTGCTTTTGACGTGGGAGCGGGGAGACCGAGGACGTATAAGACGGCGAAGGCCCTGCGGAAAGCCGTGAAGGAGTATTTCAACAACATCAGCTATGAGCGGGAGCCCGTCGGCGCGCCGGAGGGAATGAAGATCCGGGCGTGGGTGAGGGCTCCCAGCATGGCGGGGCTGTATATCCACCTTGGCATCGGGAAGAGCACCTGGGCCGATTATGGCGCTGACGACAAGCTGGGGCCGGTGGTGGAGTACGCCAGGATGATGATGGAGGATTTTTGGGCAGGGGAGCTGAACGGGAAGTTTGCCAACGGCGCCAAGTTTGCGCTGAGCGCAAACTACGGGTGGACGGAAAAGCAGGAGGTCGAGATGGGGCCGAGGGCGCAGCGGGCGGTGGCTGCCGCCAACATCACAACCGCCGAGCGGGAGGAGCTTCTGCGGGAGCTGGCCCAGGAGATCTTCCAGACCGGGGAGGCCAAGGATGAATAAAGACCGTGTACCGCTTTTGCTTGATACGGCAAAGTGGTACAAGGACCTGATGGACAGCAACAACAAAGCTTTCCTCCCCCTCTTTTTCGATCAACACCGTTACCTGGTCCTGAAGGGCGGAGGCGGATCCGGCAAGTCCATCTTTGCCGGGCGGAAGGTCCTGGAGAGGGTGACAACGGAGCCGGGTCACCGGTGGCTGGTGGTGCGGAGGGTGGCGACCACCATCCGGGAGAGCTGCTTTGCCCAGCTGATCGGGCAGATCGCCCAGTATTATCCGGAGTGTGGGGCCAAGGTCAACAAATCGGATCAGACGATCTCCTTCCCGAACGGGTCTAAGATCCTCACCTTCGGCCTGGATGACCGGGAGAAGCTGAAATCTATCTACGACATCACGGGGATCTGGATCGAGGAGGCGTCGGAGCTGGAGGAGGCGGACTTCAACCAACTGGACATCCGTCTCCGGACAGAGTTCCCCCACTACCTCCAGATCATCCTCTCCTTCAACCCCATATCCATCACCCACTGGCTCAAAAGGCGGTTCTTTGACCAAAAGAATCCCAGGGCCCTTGTCCATGAAAGCACCTACAAGGATAACCGCTTTCTCACGGAGGAGGCCATCAAAACCCTGGAGGGCTTCCGGGACACAGACCCGTATTATTACATGGTCTACTGCCTGGGCCAATGGGGCGTGACGGGCAAGACGGTATTCAACGCAAAGGCCCTCTCCGCCCGCCTACAGGTCCTGAAGCCGCCCAAGCGGCGGGGCCTTTTTGAGTATGACCTGGACAAGGATGGGATCCACGTCTCAAACCAGCGTTGGGCGGACGACGAGGCGGGGCCCATCAAAGTTTACAGGGAGCCGGAGCCAGGGCGGCCCTATGTGATCGGCGGAGATACCGCCGGGGACGGCTCGGACTGGTTTGTGGCCCAAGTGCTGGACAACGTGACGGGAGAGCAGGTCTGCACCCTGCGCCACCGCTACGACGAGGACACCTTTGCCAGACAGATCTATTGCCTGGGCCTCTACTACAACAGGGCCAAGATAGGACTGGAGACCAATTTCTCCACTTACCCCACAAAGCTCCTGGATCTCATGGGATACCGGGCGCTTTACGTCCGGGAGGTAGAGGACGACTTCAACGGCAAGATCAGGCAGACATACGGCTTCCGGACGGACGGACTCACAAGGCCGGTGATTCTCTCGGAGCTGATCCGGGTCCTGCGGGACCACCCGGACCTCCTGAACGACGAGGACACCATTTTGGAAATGCTGACCTTTGTCCGAAATGAGAAAATGCGGCCAGAGGCGGAGCCGGGAGCCCACGACGATTGCGTGCTGGCCCTCGCCATCGCCCATTACATCCGCCCCCAGCACACCATGCAGATCCAGACGCTGGAGGGCGAGGGGACGGCCCGGTGGTCGGAGGATATGTGGGAGGACTACAACAGGGCTTCCCCGGAGATGCGGGAAAGGATGATCGCCCTCTGGGGCAAGCCGAAAAGGTAAAGGTCCCCTGCTGCGGAAAGGCGAAGCCTTTTCGTGGGGAGAGGAGGGGGCAGAGGAACAAAGCGGATGTTCGCCGCTTGCGGCGGACGGAGCGGAGTGGAGCTTGCACCGACGAAGGAGGATACACCAATGGCGAAGTCGAAAAAGAAGAGAAGAATGGGTCCGGGCCTGCAAAGCCGGAGAAGCTGGCGGTCTGGCAATCCAGACTATGGGTCCGGGCCTGCCAAGCCGGAGAAGCTGGAGGTCTGGCAATCCAGACTGGCGGAGAGTGACGCCGCCTTCGGGGGTGAAGTCGCAAAGATGGACGAGCGGGAGCGGCTTTACAACGGGGACAACACCCTCCGCCCTCTTGTCCCGGGGGACACCCAAAAGAGCGGGGAGCCGAGAAAGACCAGCCACGTCCGCAACATCATCTTCGAGAACATCGAAAGTCAGGTCTCCTCCTCCATCCCCCAGCCCAAGGTGACGGCCCGCTACAAGGAGGACGAGCCTCTGGCGGAGATCATTGAGCGGTTCCTGCGAAATGAGCTGGACCGGCTCCCCTTCGAGGCCATGAACGATATGGCGGAGCGCACGGTCCCCATTCAGGGGGGCGTTGGCTTTCTGACAGAGTGGGACAACACCAAGCGGACCCACAGGACGGTGGGAGAGCTGGTGGAGACCATGATCCACCCCAAGCAATTTGCCCCCCAGCCGGGGGTATATACCGGAATTGAGGATATGGATTGGTTCATCGTCAAGATCCCAACCACCAAGGCCGACGTCAAGCGGGAGTTCGGAGTGAACGTGGACGACGAAAGCGAGAACGAGGCGGAGGTCAGGAGTTCCACCGCCGAGGGGACCACCAGGGACGCCATCACCCGGTATGTGGGCTTTGCCAATAACGACAAGGGCGGTATTGACCGCTATTCCTGGGTCAATGACATTGAGCTGGAGGATCTGGAGAACTACCAGGCAAGGAGACAGCCGGTATGTGCCAAGTGCGGGAGGGTACGCCCACTCCCCGGACAGATCATCCACAGCGCAGTACCGGATATGCTTGGGAACCTTCTGCCGGATCCCGAGCGGGGCTTCCAAGGAAGCCTGATCCCGCCGGAACTGGCGGCGGAGCGCGTGGCTGCCGGACAGGGCGTGGCGGCCATGCTGGCCGGTCAGCTCATGGATGGCGAGGGCGAGGGGCTGGAACGGATCCCGGCGGAGCCGGGAGAGCTGCCCTCTGAGCCGGAGACCTATCAGGGCGGGCCCTGCCCGTGGTGTGGGTGCGAGGAGTTTACCGACAAGGAGCAGGAGGCAGAGCAGATCATGGTTCCCATCCAGACGCCGATGGGGACCGAGATCCCGGGAGCCTATCCGGGGTTTGACGAGGACGGGAGGCCCGCTATGAAGCCCACCCTGATCCCCTTCTACAAACCGGATATGTTCCCCATCATCCTCCAGCGGAGTGTGAGCGTATACGGGAAGTTGCTGGGCAACTCGGACGTGGACGTGATCCGGGACCAGCAGAACACGGTAAACCGTCTGGAGCAGAAGATCATAGACCGGCTCATCAAGGCGGGGACAAGGGTAACGCTGCCGGACCGGGCAGACCTCCGGATGGATCCGGAGGACGGGGAACGCTGGTATATCAGCAACCCGGCAGACAAAAACCTGATCGGCGTTTACAACTTTGCCGGAGACCTCCAGTATGAACTGATGTATCTCTCCGCGGTGTACGAGGAGGCGCGGCAGATCCTGGGGATCACGGACAGCTTCCAGGGCCGCCGGGACGCCACGGCCACGTCCGGGAAAGCCAAGGAGTTCTCCGCGGCACAGGCCGCCGGACGGCTGGAGAGCAAGCGGACCATGAAGAACGCCGCCTATGCCGCCATGTTTGAGATGATGTTCAAATTCTGCCTGGCCTACTCCGACGAGCCAAGGCCGGTGATCTACAAGGATTCCGAGGGGGAGACCAAGTACCAGGAGTTTAACCGCTACGATTTCCTGAAGCGGGACGCGGACGGGACCTACTACTGGAACGATCAGTTCCTGTTTTCCTGCGATTCCACCGCCCCGCTGGCCTCCAACCGGGAGGCGCTGTGGCAGGAGACCCGGATGAACCTCCAGACCGGAGCCTTCGGAGACCCAACCTCCACGGACACCCTGATCCTTTTCTGGAGCAAAATGGAGGAGCTGCATTACCCGGGAGCGGCGTCCACAAAGGCTTTCCTGGAGGAACGGCTGGCCCGGGAGCGGCAGGCGGCGGCACAGAGGGCGCTCGTTGCCGCAGGCTCCGGATCCTTTGCCCAACCGGGACCCGCTGGCGCTGGGCTCCCGGTTGGGTAAGGGGAAAGTACAGCTAGACGGTTTTTCGGGGTCGCTCCCCGTTGACCTATTTACGCATGGCAAGAGCGGGAAAATGCCAAAAAGGGGCCCACGCAAAGCCGAAAAGGCTTTGTGGGGAGAGGCCGAGCAGCGAAAGCTTGCGAGAACGAAAGAAAGGAGGGTAAAGCCATGGAAAGCGCCTACGCTGGAAAGATCAAGAATGCGGGGTCCCAGGTCGTAAAGGCTCCGTTGCAGACCACGGACGGGGCCAAGAAGGCCACGGTCAAGACGGGCCGAGACCTCCGTACCGGCAAGAAGTAAAGCCGGAAGCCGAAACCACCGGGGCAGGGCCCCGACAAATCGCATGGCAAGAGCGGGAAAATGCCACCCGGCCACAAACGAAGGGCGGAGAAGCGGGCTGTGAGGGGGATAGCGACGGAGCGGAGCGAAATCAGCGGGGCTTATATCCCAAAGCGTCCACCCCGTTTTGGAGCCTGACAATGGGCCGGAAAAGGAGAAGCGATGGCCGAATTTACGGAGAATCAGATGTACCAAGCCCTCGGGATCGAGCCGGAGAAACCGGCAGTACCCGGAAGGGGAACGCCGGATCCGTACGGCGGCGGAGCCGCCGACGGCTCCGCAGAAGGCGGACAAGCGCAGGAGCCCGCCGCCCCTGCACCCGAGGGAGCGGAGCTGCCCACCGAAGGCGAAAAAGAGCAGGAGTCCGCCGACCCTGTGGATGGGAGCGAAGCGCCCGGCCGGGAGAATCGGGATGAGCATACCGTTCAGAAGGACGAGGAGGAGCCGGAGGAACCGGGCGGGGAGAAACCTGCTATGACGCCGGAGGAGCGGCGCAAGGCCGCCCAGGAGCGCCGGAGACGGGAACAGCAGGCCGCCGTGGACGAGGCGGTGGAGAAAGCCATCCAGGCCGAGCGGGAGAAGTCCAGGGCTGAGATGACGAACTTCTTCAAGGGGGCCAAGCTGAAAAACACCATCACCGGAGAGCTCATCACGTCCATGGAGGAATACCGGGCGTGGCAGGAGGCGTTCGAGGCGGAAAAGCTCCGCCGGGATCTTGCTGCCGGGAAGCTGACGCCGGAGGGGCTGGATAAGGCCATCGCCGGGTCGGAGGCCATGAGGCGGGTCCGGGAGATCGTCCAGAGGGACGACGAGGCCAAGCGGCAGCAGGATATGGCAGCCGCCCAGGCGAAAGCAGAGGCGGACATGGTAGAGATCCGGAAGCTGGATCCTACCATTCAGACCATCCAGGACCTTCTGAAGATGCCTACGTCCAAGGAGTTCTTCGGTTATGTCACAAAGAACCGTCTCTCCTTCCTCCAGGCGTTTAAGCTGGCAAACCAGGACCGGATCACCGCACAGCGGCAGGAGGCAGCCAGACAGCAGGCACTCAACGCCGCCAGAGGCAAGAGCCACCTGTCCCCCATCGGGGCCGGGAAGGGCAAGGGCGCGGACGCTATCCCTTCGGAGGACGTGGCCTACTTCCGGGCCATCATGCCGGAGGCCACGGAAGCGGAGGTCCGGGCGTACATCGAAAAATACAACGAAGGGCGAAGAAGTGGGCTGTGAGGGGGATAGCGACGGAGCGGAGCGAAAAGACCGAAGGGGCAAGCCAGACCGCCCCGGTGGGCTTTTTGCGAAGACGGAGGAGCTATAACCCAGAACGGTAAGCCCGGTTCGGAGCCTGACAAAACCAATCCAAAGGAGGATAAGCACCATGTCTTTTAGTCCTGTAAAGAGTGACAACGGGGCGAAGCTCCCCTGGGAGTATCTTCCCGCCGCTGCCGGGACCTATCATGCCGGGCAGCTTTTGAACATCACCGGCGGCAAGCTGACGGCCATTAGTGCCGCCTGTGCCACAACCCCTCCCTATCTGTGCATGGGTGAGAAAACCGTGGCTGATGGGGAGACCCTGCCGGTTACCCGGGTCAGCCGGGACTACATCTACGAGACCACCCTGGCCGCCGATGCCGCGGACGCGGTGTTGGGCGGCAAGATCAAGGTTGCCAAGGACGGCCTGGAGGCCACCACGGGAGCGGGGACGTTTGAGATCATCACCGCAGAAGGGACCGCCAAGGGAGACGTTGTGCGGGGACGCTGGGCCGATCCCGCACCCGCAGCTCCCGCGGGCGGCTAAGAGAAAGGAAGGTAACAAGCTATGGGTATTATTTTTTCTGAAGGCTCCGGCCTTGCGGACAGCGTATACGGCAAGTGCCAGGCCCCGATCCGGATGTTCCTGGAGAAGCGGGGCGAGGAGATGGAGAAGCAGAGCCTTCTCAAAGAGCTGTTCCTGATGGGGAACAGCGAAAACTACGGGGATATGCTCACCGCCATGACCGCCATGAGTGGGTTCGAGCCTGTGGGTGAGAACGGGGCCTATCCCCAGGATTCCATGCAGGAGGGCTACCGGAAGTTCCTGGAGTATGTGACGTGGAAGGACAGCTTTTCCATCTCCCAGGAGATGGTGGAGGACGCGAAGCTCATGGACATGAAGAAGCAACCCGGCGCTTTCATGACCAGCTATCAGCGGACCCGGGAGAAGTTTGGAGCCGCCATCTACGCCGGAGCCATGGAGGGAAAGAAGGTTATTACCTTCGGCGGGATGAAGTTTGACATTACCGCTGCGGACGGTGAGCCTCTGTTTTCCAAGAACCATGTGGGGAAGGTCTCCGGAAAGAAGCAGAGCAACATCTTCTCCGACGCCTTCTCCGCCGACGCTCTGGGCCGGATGGAGACCACCATGCACCTTTTCAAGGGCGACAATGACGAGATCCTGGACGTGGCCCCCAACGTGATCCTGATTCCGGAGCTGGCGGACCTGAAGCGGGACGTGTTCGCTGCCATCGGCGCGGACAGGGATCCCGTCACCGCCAACAACGCCTTCAACTATCAGTATGGCCGCTGGACGGTTATCATCTGGTCCTACCTCAACCAGTTCATCACCGCCGGGACCGCCCCCTGGATCCTGCTGGACCAGCAGTACAACAAGACCTACGGCGGCGCTGTATGGAATGACCGGATCCAGCTTGCGGTCAAGTCCATCATCGACGAGGGCACAGACGCCAACGTGTGGAAGGGCCGGAGCCGGTTCAACGCCACCTTCAACGATTTCCGATTTGCCGCCATCGGCGGCGTGGAGGGCGGCGACGTCCTGAAGGGCTGATACCACCCGTGAAAGGGCGGGGCGTTCCTGCCCCGCCCTGTTTTTATGGGGCCCTGCGGAAAGGAAAAGCCTTTTCGCGGGGAGAGGAGGAAGAACGGAGCTTAGCGGAGTTTCTTCTGGTAATGGAAGGAGGAAAACGGTGTGAAGGTAAAAGACGCCATCGACTACGCGAACGAGATGAAGCCCAACGCCTTTTCCACGAAGGTCCTGGTGGGATGGTTGAACGCTCTGGAGGGGAGGATCGCGGCGGACGTGCTCCTCCTGTCGAAGGTGGAGATCGACCAGCTCCAGCTCACCGGGGAGGACTTGGAGGCGACGCTGCTGGTGGACCCTCCCCATGACGACATCTATACCCTGTGGCTCCAGGCGAAGATCGATGAGGCCAATGGGGAGTATGACAAATACCAGAACTCCATGCAGATCTACAACGAACACTACGGGAATTTTGTACACTGGTTCGTGAATCAGTACGAACCGGCGCAGGGATATTTAAGCGAGGAGGCTATGCGACATGAGTATGTATGAAAATCCTCCCTACTACCTGTCCGCCTACGGTCTCGCTGTGAAGCGCGGCTATACGGGCACTCTGGAGGAGTGGCTGGAATCCCTCAACGGAAAGACCGCCTATGCGGTGGCCGTTGACAATGGATTTCAGGGAACGGAGACGGAGTGGCTTGCCTCCCTTGTGGGGCCCCAGGGTGAGCAGGGACCCCAGGGCATCAAGGGCGAACCCGGAGACATGGGCCCCCAGGGAGAACAAGGCCCCAGGGGTGAGAAGGGCGACCCCGGCGAGGCCGGGCCCCAGGGGGAGCAGGGTATTCAGGGCCCCAAGGGGGACCAGGGAGACCCCGGCCCTCAGGGAGAACGGGGACAAAAGGGTGAGAAGGGAGACCCCGGCGAGGTCGGCCCCAAGGGGGACCCCGGAGACAAGGGCCCTCAGGGAGAACAGGGACCCAAGGGCGAGAAGGGAGACCCCGGAGAGGCTGGTCCCAAGGGGGAGCAGGGCCTACAGGGTCCCAAGGGGGACCAGGGAGACCCCGGCCCTCAGGGAGAACAAGGACCCAAGGGAGAGAAGGGAGACCCCGGCGAGGCCGGTCCCCGGGGGGAGCAGGGCCTACAGGGTCCCAAGGGGGACCAGGGAGACCCCGGCCCCCGGGGAGAACAGGGACCCAAGGGCGAGAAGGGAGACCCCGGAGAGGCCGGGCCCCAGGGGGAGCAGGGCCTACAGGGCCCCAAGGGGAATCAGGGAGGCCCCGGCCCTCGGGGAGAACAGGGACCCAAGGGGGAGAAAGGTGACGCAGGCCCGCAGGGAAAAGGATTTGTTGTTCTGGGATATTACGATACCCGGGAGCTGCTGGAAGCGGCCCACCCCGCCCCGGAGGCGGGAGACAGCTACGGCGTGGGGGTACAGGCCCCCTATGACATCTACACATGGGACGCCGAGGCTGGAGATTGGGTCAACAACGGGACCATTCAGGGCCCCGCCGGTCCCCGGGGCGCAGCGGGCCCCCAGGGGCCAAAAGGGGAAAAAGGAGATCAAGGGGACCCTGGGCCGGTGGGGCCGCAAGGACCCAAAGGAGACCAGGGGGAGGCAGGACCCGATGGGCCGCAAGGGCCCAAGGGAGACCCTGGACCGGTGGGACCGCAAGGGACCAAAGGAGACCGGGGGGAGGCAGGACCCGACGGGCCGCAAGGGCCAAAGGGGGACCCGGGCGAGGATGGGGAACAGGGTCCCAAGGGAGACCCCGGGGAACCAGGACCGCAGGGGCCGCGGGGCGAGGCTGGCCCTCAGGGCCCCAAGGGAGACCCAGGGGAGCCCGGACCCCAAGGACCCAAGGGAGATCCCGGGGAACCAGGACCGCAGGGCCCGCAGGGGGAAGCCGGTCCACAAGGCCCTGTGGGAGAGGGCGGGGATATGGTGGCGATTCCGGGCCAAGTTTTTGTCCCGCTGGTGTTTGCCGGTCGGCCCTGCTGGGAAATCGGAATGAACATCGGTGGAAGTGTCGACTTTTTTTATATTTCGATAGCGGAAAGAGACGTAAGGATTGAAATAAGTCATGCCCTAGGCGGCACGGTATATATCAAAATGCCAAAAGAATTTGAGCTTATAGATCTGCACAACACACCGCAACTAACCAACAAAGATGGAAACAGTATTGCGGGCCGTTACGTGGATGGGAGGATAGAATTCGGAGAGATGTCCGCAAGCCTGGCAGAAAGCGGAAACCCATATAGGATAGAAGCTCTCGTTCGTGTGCGGAGGAGATGGGGGTGATGCGGTGAAGGGCTATGATTTTTCCGTTTGTCTGATCACGAAGGATGAAAATAGATATTTGGAGGAGTGGCTGGCGTGGCATTTAGGCATGGGAGCGGACCATATCTACATCTACGATAACGGCTCCAGACTGCCGGTGGCCGGGAGCATCCCGGAGAAATACCGGGAAAGGATAACTGTGATAGATTATCCGTCAGACAGCGACCTTGCCCAAACCGAGGCATATGACCACTGGATCGCAAATTACAGGCAGGAAACCAAATGGGTGGCGTTTTTGGATACGGATGAATTTTTACGCGTGGTAGACGGAACGGACATCAGGGAGTTTATGAAAAGCTATGAGGATATTGACGTCCTGTGCGTACGTTTTTTGACCTATAACGCGTCCGGACAGCTGCGCAGGAAGGAGGGGACGGTCCGGAAACGGTTTACGCAGACGGTGGAGCTGCAAGTGACCCCGCACAAGTCGATCTGCAAGGCGGACCGCCTGGAAAAAATGGGGATCCGAACGCCGATAACGCTGACCCGGTGGCTGAAGATCGCAAACGAGAATAAGGGATTTGTGGAGTTCAGCAACATCGGAAAGCTCCCCCGTGAAAAAATCGTGATCGACCATTATTATACCCGCTCTTACGAGGAGTGGCTGGAAAAGATGGAGCGGGGAACGCCGATAAAGGCAGAGCCCAAGGATCCGGGATGGTTTTTGCAGCTCAACCCGGAGCTGGAAAAGGCTGTGGCAGAGCTGGGCATGGGACGGCGCCACAAAACAAAAATCGGAGGTACATAAGAATGGATGCGATGCAGATCAAGAACGGCATTCTGGCCGCGATGGCGGCAATGGGGGTGCTTATTGCGAACGCACTGGGGGGCTGGGACAACATCATGGCCCTTCTGGTGGCCCTTATGGTCCTGGACTACCTGACGGGGGTCATGCTGGCGGCCTTCTGGAAGCGGTCTCCCAAGAGCGAGACGGGGACCCTGAACAGCATGGCGGGATTTCGGGGGCTTATCAAGAAAGGGATGATCCTGCTGGTGGTCCGGGTGGCCGTGCTGCTGGACGAGGCCCTGGGGATCGACTATGTGCGCCTCATGGCGATCCTGTTTTTCACGGGCAACGAGGGACTCTCCCTGCTGGAAAACCTGGGACTGATGGGGGTCCCGTGGCCCAAGTTCCTCCGGGATATGCTGGAGGCGCTGCGGGAGCATGGAGACGCCGGGAAGGATAAGGCGGGCGGGTCCGAGACACATCCCTACATGGAGCCGTGGGAGCATGGGGAGGGTAAGGAATAACATGGAGGACATCCTGAAAACCGTGGTCTGCCTGCCGTGCCACCCTGGAAACCGGGGCGGGACGCGGCCTGCGTCGGCCATCCGGTATCTGGTGATCCATTACACGGGAAACGATGGAGATACCGACGCCAACAATGCAAGGTATTACCGGGACAATGTGGTGAAGGCGTCGGCCCACTACTTTGTGGACGACGACAGTATCACCCGGTCGGTGGAGGATCTGGGGATTGCCTGGGCCGTGGGCGGGAAGAAATGGACGGATTGTGCCAGGACGGGTGGCGGGACGCTCTTTCTCACGGCCAACAACTACAACACCCTATCCATTGAGCTGTGCGACAACCGCCGGGACGGACAGATTATGGCGACGGAGGCCACGCTGGAGCGGGCGGCCGAGCTGGCCCGGGCCCTGATGGAGAAATACAACATCCCCATCGAGCGGGTCATCCGCCATTTTGACGTATCGGGCAAGCATTGTCCGGCCTACTTTATGGACGCGGCGGCCTGGGAAGCCTTTAAAGGCCGCCTCACACCCGCGGGGGGTACGCCGGATCCATACGGCGAAGCCGCCGACGGCTCCGCAGCGGAGAAGGAGGATGAGGAAATGAAACTGTACCACCAGGTAGAGGAAATGCCGTCCTGGGCCCGGGAGGCCGCCCGGAAGGCCATCGACGCCGGGATCATCCGGAAGGACGAGGCCGGCGCGGTGAACGTGTGGGAACAGAATCTCCAGCCCTTGGTCTGGATGGACCGGGTGGGGCTGCTGGATCCACAGGCAAAGGACAATACATGATTTGAAGCCTGGGGCCGGGGATTTTTCCCCGGCTCCGGGCGCTCCCCGGAAGGAGGCGGGCATATGCCCTCAAACTGGCTTTACATAGACACGAATTTCCCCTCCTTTACGGGAGAGGAATCCACGGATAAGAAGATCGACGCCATCCAGAGCTATCTATTTATGCTGGTGGAGCAGCTGAGGTATTCCCTTCGGAACCTGGATTTTGACCACAACATGAACCAGACGGCGCTCCAACAGTTCGTACAGAACGTGGAGAGCCCGATCAACAAAAGGATCACGGACGTGGAGAGGGGACTGGAGACCAGGATCACCGTCACGGCGGAGGGGATCCAGACCAGGGTGACGAGCCTGGAGACAGACCTGAACGGGAAGATCCAGGTCAACACATCCATGATCGAGCAGACGGCAAAGAATATCACGTTCCTTGTGGAAAGCGTAGAACAGGACCTGGAAGGGAAGATCCAGGTCAACGCCTCCCAGATCCGGCAGACGGCAACGGAGATCACCGCACAGGTGGTGGCCGTGGAGGCGGACCTGAACGGAAAGATACAGGCGAATGCCTCCGAGATCCGGCAGACGGCAACCTCCCTCTCCACAAAGATCCAAAATGCGGAGGGAGACATCTCCAAGCTGGAGCAGAAGGTGGACGGGTTCACCCTGTCGGTGGTGAATAAAAAAGGGGCAAGCACCCTCTCCCTGAAGTCGGGCGGGGTCACCATCTGCACCAGCGGAGACATCACCCTGGGGGGAGACGTGATCTTCAAGTCCAGCCTGACGGACGGAACCACCACCATCAGCGGGGATAACATCAAGACCGGGAAGATCAAGGCGGAATATATCGACGCAGACGTGATCCGCACCGGGAACCTGAAGGATGGGAAAACCATCATCAGCGGGGCCAACATTCAGACCGGGAAGATCAAGGCGGACTACATCGACGTGGACAGTATCAAACTGAAATATCTCTACGGTGCTGAGGGCGGAAAGGTCGTTGACGCTTCGCAGACATACAGAGTGGAAATTGGCAAATCGTGGCCCACTGGAAACGGTGGACGCATTGGGCTATGGGGGGTAACGGAATGCCAAAGGGGCTTGGAGGTGTCCGGAAGCCTCACAGTAGAGCACGGTGTAAAGGCGGAACTAAAGGGAGATGTAAAAGTTGGAGGATCGACGGCACACAAGGTAGGCTTTTTTGGTTCCAGCGGAGCGACAAGGCAGACAGTGGCTGCAAATGCTACGATTACCACCTTGATCTCCGCCTTGAAAGCATACGGATTGATTGGATAAGGGGGATACGGGAATGAAGCTGAAATTGAAAGAAGCCGTTAAGGTCTATGCCGCGGTACGGGAGATGATGGAGCGGGAGGCCGGTTTTGCCTTTGCCCATGCGCTTTGTGTGGCAAAGGGCGCGCTGGAGCCTCATGTTCAATTTTTCACCGAGAAGGAGATGGGCCTGATAAAGAAGTACGCCGAGCCCGGAGAGGACGGGAGCCTGACGGACCGGGAGGGCCGGTTCAAGGTACAGGCGGACAAGGCGGAGGAATACTTCCGGGAGAAGGGGGAGCTTGACGATGTGGAGATCGAGCTGGAGAAGATCCCGTCCCCTGCCCCGGAGCGGGTCTCCGGGAGAATACTGGAGCTGCTGGTGAAGATCATGGACTTCTCGGAGGATGGAGGGGAGCAAAAATGAAGCTGCCAAGCATGAAATACGCCGATGGGATCGTGAAGAGCCAACAGGTAAAGTTCGGCGGACTCAACCACAACCTGGGGGCCGGAGACGGCGAGCTGTGGCAGATGGAAAACCTGACGGGGGACTATGCCCCCCTTCTGGCCGTCCGGGAGCGGAGATACCGTTCCCATCGGCTGACGGAGCCGGGAGGGATCTTTTCCTGGGAGGGGCTATGCTGGGTTTCGGAGGGGGCTTTCTGGTACAAAGGGGAGCGCAAGGGAGAGCTGACACCGGGGAGAAAGACCTTTGCGGCCCTGGGGGCCTATGTGGTGATCCTGCCGGACAAGGCGTACTACAACACCTTGACGGACGAGTTCGGGCCCTTGGAGAGCGCATGGGAGGGACAGGAGCTCTCCTTCGAGAACGGTCTGCTTTTCGAGGAAGCGGCAGAGGCCAACACCATCCGGGCTCCGGGAGTGAAATGGGAGGACTACTTCCGGGCGGGGGACGCCGTTACCATATCCGGCTGCACGAAGCACCAGGGGAACAACAAGACCCCCATCATCCGGGAGATCGACGGGGACAAGCTCTACTTCTACGAATACGTCTTTGAGCTGGATGGGGACGGAGGGATAACTCCCTACACGGAGACGGGGGAGCTGTCCGTCAAGCGGACAGTGCCGGACCTCCGGCATATCTGCGAAAACGAAAACCGGCTGTGGGGGTGCGACGGGAACACCATCTACGCCTCCAAGCTGGGGGATATCTTCAACTGGAATGTCTTTGACGGGGTGGCGACAGACAGTTACGCCGTAGACACGGGGAGCGCCGGGGAATTTACCGGGTGCGTCTCCTTTTTGGGCTATCCGGTGTTCTTCAAGGAGGACCACATCTACAAGGTCTATGGCTCCATGCCGTCCAATTTCGAGGTGATGGGATCGGCCACAATGGGGGTGGCCGCCGGGAGCGCCGGGAGCCTTGCCATTGCCGGGGAGACCCTGTTTTATTTGTCCCGAGCGGGAGTGGTAGCCTACTCAGGTGGGATCCCCCAGCCTATCAGCGCCCCGCTGGGGCTGGAGCGGTATCAAAACGCCGTGGCCGGGTCGGACGGGCTGAAATACTACATCAGCATGGAGACCATCACCGGCGGCTGGAGTCTCTTTGTCTACGACACTCAGCGGGGCGTCTGGCACAGAGAGGACGCCACCCGGGCAACCCATTTCGCGAGGTGGGGCGGAAACCTCTATCTGCTGACCCAGGGTGGAGAGGTCTGGATCGTGGGGAGGCCACAGGGGATAGACCCCGCCGGGGACGGCTGGGAGGAAAGCGTGCCGTGGCTTGCGGAGTTTGGGGACTTCGTGGAGGGAAACCCCAACAAGAAGGGGGTCTCAAAAATACAGATCCGGCTGGAGCTGGAGGATGGGGCCCAGGTCCAGGTATACATTCAGTTCGACACGGACGGAGAATGGCAGAAGGTCAGCTCTGCCATCGGAGAGGGGGTCAAGCGCTCCTACTATCTGCCCATCATCCCGCGCCGGGGAGATCATTACCGGATGAAGCTGGAGGGCCGGGGTGGGTGCAGGATTTACTCTCTTGTCCGGGAGTATTACTCCGGCTCGGAGCTAAAGTCAAAACCAGGGAGGCAATAAGAAATGAAACCTCAATACAGCTACGACGACTTCATGAAAGCGGCCCAGGGCTCCGGACTTTTGGGGGAGTTCTCCCAATCAGACCTGGATCTGGCCCAGAAATACCCTGAATTTGGGCTGTCCATCCTGTCGCTGAAAAAGGACTACCATGGTTCCGATACCCCGGAGGGGAAGCTGCTGGCAAACCAGGCGGCAAACGAGCTGCGGAAAAGCTACGGGAACTATTCCGGATTGGCGGATGGGAGCAGCTTTGTCTCCGCCGGGAAGATCCCAGGGCAGATCGACACCACCCTGGACCAGATCGCCGGGTACGGCTCCTTTGAGAAGCCATATGCAAAGCAGGAGCAGGAACTTCTCGGCGCCCTGATGGACAGGGAGGCGTTTTCCTGGAGCAAGGAGGAGGATCCTCTTTGGCCGGTCTACAAGAAGGAATACCTACGGGAAGGGGACCGGGCCACAGCGAACGCCCTGGGGCAAATGTCGGCGGCTACGGGAGGAAGGCCATCCTCCTATGCCGTGGGGGCGGCCACCCAGGCGGGAGACTATTACGCCACCAAGCTAAACGACATGATCCCCCAGCTCTATGAGGCGGCCTATCAAAAGTACATGGATGAACACAGTATGAACATTCAGGATCTGGGAGTGGTGCGGCAGCTCAACCAGGAGGCCAAGGGAGACTGGCTGGATCAGTTCTCGGTGCTAAATAAGCAGCTTTCCGCCCTACAGGGGGAGGACGCCATTGACTACGGAAAATACCTGGATCAAATTAGCCTTGATGCGGAGAAGGAACAGCGGGACTATGAGCGGGGGCAGGATCAAATGGCGCTTGCCCAGGATCAGGTAGCCGCCATGCTGGCCGCCGGAGTGATCCCGAGCGGAGAGCTGCTGGCCGCCGCAGGGCTGACCGGAGAATACGCCCAGGGCCTTCATGCCGGGTGGCAGAGGGAGCAGGACGAGAAAGAAAAGGGGTTGCTCCAGGCACAGGCGGAAGCCATGGGGGCCCTGGGGGTCATGCCGAGCGAGGGGATGATCCAAGGTTCAGGTCTTTCCAATGAGTACATTCTGGCGCTGACGGAAGCGGCGAAGCGGGAGGAAAGGGCGGCGAAGGCGGCCTCCTCCGCCACTGCGCCGAAAACGGGAACCGGCGGCGGGGATTATGAGGGGCTTTTCGCTGCGGCAAAGGCAAGTGGAAACCCAAATAGCTTCATTGCCAACAACTACAAAAAGTATGGATTCTCCAGCTCCAGCGGCCTTACAACGGACTATAAAGGCTGGGCGGAGGGCGGCCAGAACGACGCCGTTCAGGCGTTTAAGAGCGGAGACCAAAGCGACGAGGTTATCCGGGCCCTCATGGAAGCTGGATATACCCAGCAGGACATCGAAGCCGCCGGATATATGGGGAGCTACTTCAAGGGGGCTGGGACCGGCGCAGGGATGGAGGATCCAAGCGCAAAGGTCACGAACCAAGCAAAAAAAGAGTGGATCGTAGTGTCCGGAATGGGGCGCATGACCTGGGATGAGCTCATGAGCCATGTGGAGGACGGAACGGTGATCGAGAGCTACGACAAGGCCACCGGGAAATACACCTACAAAGCGAAGTCCGGGGCCAAAGGAGGGAGCAGCCGGTGAGCAGTGAATTTCTGAAAGGTATGGCCGAGCAGTCCAGACAACGGCAGAAACAATACCCGCAAGGGGTACGCGGGATCCGCATGGCGGCAGAGCCGCCGACGGATCCCCGGTACACCGCCCCCACTCCCCGGGAGGACCTGGGGGGTGGGGGCGGCGCGCCCCTGGGGAGCCCGGAGAAGAAGTCCAGCCCCTTCTTGCAGGCGGCAGCGGGACGCTCCACCGCGGGCGGGACGGAACGGCAGAGCCCCAAAAAGTCCAGCTCCTTCCTCCAGGGGGCGGCTCAGCAGACCCGGGCGCGGCAGGAGGAGATCCGGGCGAAGCTGCCCACGGTGACGGACATGGGCCGGGATCGGGAGGATCTGGTCGAGGACTGGGACGAGATTGTGAATGGGCTGAACGGAAGCTATAAGATCCTGACCGCCGGAGAGACGGAGCTGGCGGGACTGGAACGGGCTTACCGGGAGAGCCCTACCCCCGAGCGGGCGCTGGCCTACACCCAGGCCATTACAAAATACCAGCAGGAAGCGAAAAAATACGACAGATACCGGAGAAGCTACGAGGCGTACACCGCCCCGGAAGCGTTCCGGGGGCGGATCAACGGCTGGGAAGCGCAGCTCCCGGACCTGGAGGCCCGGGAGAAGGAGGCCAAGAAGGCCCTGGGAACGGAGAAGGCCATCCTCTCCGGCGCCATGCGGTATGGAACCATGGAGCAGAGGGCACAGGCTCAGACAAGGGTGGACGCCGCGGAGAAGGAGTACCTGGATATTGTGGAGCAGAACAAGGCCCTTCAGGGAAAGATCGCCCAGGAGAAGTTCAACAGGGAATATCTCGTCTATGAGGCCCTGCGGGGGGAGAAGGATTTCGAGGAGGAGAGCATATACAGGCCGACGGCCAATGGAAAAGAAACGAAACTGGATATGAAAGGGAAATACCTGGAGAGCGGATACGATGACCTCCTCTATGACATCATCAACGGAGACCCCACCGCAAAGAGCCGGGGGCTAAACTCCTATGTGCGACAGTATGAGGAGATCGACCCGGACCAGGTAAAGCTGTTTAACTATATCTACAAGACCAGGAGCCCGGAGGAAGCCTACGCCTACATGGACCTGATCGCGCAAAAGCAGTTTAACGCCATAGAGGCCGCGACACTGAACTTTCTGCGGAAATCCGGGATATCCTCCATGTCCGCCGCGCTGGGGGCGGGGATCGCAAAGCTGGCAGGAGCAGACGCGCCTGGGGAAAGCGAGGAAGGGAGCGACTGGTACAGCGACCTCCTGAAGGACACCCAGCAGGCCACGGAGCAGAATCCGACGGCGGCGACGGTGGGAAGCGTGGGCGGAACGGTAGCCCTTATGACCACCTTGGCAAAGGGGCTGACGCTCATTCCGGGGTTTGCCTCCCTGGCTCCTATTGCCCAGGCGTCCCTCTCCGGGGCGGCCTCTATGGGAGGAACTACGGCCATCCAGGGATTGGGAAATGTGGCGACGGGAAAAATGGAGGTGGGAGAATACGGCCTGGACGTGCTGGGCTCTGCCGCCGCCGGAGCCGCAGGCGGCGCCGCCGCGTCCGGGGTTGGAGCTGCGGGGACGGCGTTTTTGAAAGCCCATGGGCTCACGGAAAATATGCTGGCCAGGACCGTCGTTGCCGGGCTTGCCGGAGCCGGAGGCGGGGCGGCGAGATCGGGCGTCACCCAGGGAAGCCTATACCTCCGGGATCCATACGGATATGAGCCGGATCCGGGAGCCGTAGCGGAGGAAGCGCTGGTGGGCTTCGCCTTCTCTGCCATCGGGTATCTCACCAGAAACTACACCGCCAGTCCGACCGAGGCGGCCAAAATGGACGCGGACGAGGCGAAGGCAAAGGAGCTGTTTGGGGGACTCTCCGAGGCGGAGGCGAAAGCAAAATACCGGCAGATGGCAAAGGACCTCCACCCGGACCTCCACCCGGGGGACGCCGCCGTGGAGGCGGAGATGAAGGCGGTCAACGGGGCGTGGGATTGGTACACCAAGAATATGATGGGCCAGAAGGCCGCAAAGGGGGCCGCCGCCTACCAGAAGGCCCAGTCTGCCGCCAAGGCTGGGGACATGGCTACATACCAGGAAGCAAAGGCGGAATACGACCAGAGCGTGGCGGAGATCGCCGCTTTGGCTGCGGGAAATCCGGTGGCCACAGAGATGGACCGGCAGGCGGTGGAGATCCTTCAGGCGGTCACCAAGGCGGGGATCGCAGGGGAAACGAAGGATTCCCACCTCGCTGTCGCCGCGCCGGGGGCCGGGGGATTGCCGGGGATATCCCTTCCGGAGCTGCCACAGGAGCCGGATGCGGGAACCGCCGTAGAAAAAACCGCCCTCCAGAAGGAGAGCGGACAAAAAACGCTGGTACAGGAAATGCAGGAAACGATCCCGCAGATCCGAGGGGTGGTGGCCCCGGTGGCGACGGTGACGGGACACGAGCTGCCAAAAGAGGGAAAAATGGTAGACCGGGTTCTGGGGTTCATCGAAAAGATGGGAGGAAAAGCAACCCGGCCAGGGTTCGGGGATGTGCTGTTTTCCAGATCCAGGATCAAAAATGGGCTGGTGGGACACGGAGCTGGTCAGGCGAAGGTTGAAACCTTTGCCGCAGTCCCAGACGTGATCCGGGATGGGCTGGAAATTGATACCATAGAAAACTATGAAGGGCGGGGATATGATACCCACACCTTCATGGCCCCCGTCACCTACCGGGGAAAGCCGACATACCTGGGCGTCATTGTAACGAAGGACAAACGGGATGGAAGATACTACGTCCATGAGGTGATCGACGAGAACGGGAATGTCATACTCGGAGAAAAAAAGGCCCAGCAACCGCCTTCCGACGGGCGGGCCTCCCTTGCGGGCGCTTTCGACACCGTAGCGGTTCCTGAACCTTCTGCGGAGAGAATACCACAGCAGGAGCCAGAAGTCAAGCAGCCGGAGGGGTTATCCCTCCCCTCTTTGGAAAACGACATGGCCCAGGCCGGGCCGGAAAGGATAGATGGATATGGCAAGGAAACAGCGGGAGCAGGGGTCCAGGTATCTGATGGAGACCCGGGACGGGTTCGCAGTATCAGTGCCGGAGAGCAGACTGGAGGCGTGGCAGAGGGCGCAGGAGGAAAAGCCCGCCCCGCTGAACAGGGCCGAGCGGCAGTTGAGAGACAGAATCGTGGAAAGGCTCTACGCTGGGAAAAGGTAAGCGCCGCCTCTCTGGGTATTGAGGGAGGGACGGAGGAGCAATCGGTGACGCTGATCCCGGAGAAGGACTGGGATGAAGGGCTACGTTCCACCGCCCGCAGAGTGCAGGAGGAAGCGGGGATCACCCCGTCCTTTGTGCTGGGCCAGATCCCCGTCCAGACCGGCAGCGGAATTACAAGGGTCCGGGGGGTATACTCTCCGGGAAAGATCGTCATACAGGCGGATCATATGCGCCTGACGCCGGACCAGATCGCGGACCATGAGATTTTCCATGACAAGGCCACCCAGACGCCGGGGCTCATTCGAGAGCTGGAGGATAGGATCGCGGAGCGGTATGGACCGGAGGAGTTCGGGAAAATCGTGGAGACCTATATCCAGAAGCTCCGGGGTGTGATCGACATTCCGGAGAACGCCAGCGCGGACGAGATCGACGAGGCGTATCTGGCTGTTATGGAGGAGATCATGGCGGACGCATACGCCGGGATCAACGCATTCTCTGCCCATGCCGAGAGATACCAGGGGGACGTGCGGGAGGCTGTGGAGAGTTGGGAGGCCGGGACGGGAAGTGAGATCGCGGGGGCAACGGACCGGACGACAGGGCCCCCGGAAAAATGGTCCTACGGCGGGGAGAATGCCAACCGGGCAGACCTGGAGAGCCTTTCCAGGGCCCGGGAGATGGAGAAGGCCGGAACGGACATGGAGACCATCCGCCGGGAGACGGGCTGGTTCCAGGGCATGGATGGGCTGTGGCGGTTCGAGATCGACGACAGCGGCATGAAGTACCACAAGAGCGGAGACGCAAAGTTTTCCAGGGCCCACCCAGAATATGCGGAGTATCAGAAGCTCATGGAGAAGATGTTTTATTCCGAGATGACCGACGAGGAACAAAACAGACTAAAACAGTTGGACGAGACATGGGGGCGGGAGCCTGGGCGCTTGAATGAGCGCGTTGCGCGAGGAAATGCCACTCTGGAGGACATTCTGGAGCATGATGCCCTGTTTGAAAACTACCCGCAGCTCCGGGATGCCAGGGTCATGTTTGGAGCCCTGACGGGAGGCGCGCTGGGCGAATACAGGCCAAGGGATAACAGTATCGCCATCTCTGAAAAACTCCGGGGAGCGCCGGAGGAGACTCTGATCCATGAGATCCAACACGCCATCCAGAAGGCGGAGGGCTTTACCCCGGGGGCAAGCCCGGAGTATTGGAAACGAAGGGGAGGCGATGAAAAAAACCAGGAAATCCAGAGAAGGTATGACAAAGCCCTTGCGGACCTAACCCAGGAGCAAAGAAACAAATGGGCAATATACCAGGAGCTGGAAGATGTACTGGGAGAACTCTTTTTGAAAGAAGGGCGAGAGGAGGATTACAAAAGATACGAAGCCATTCAGGATGGTCTATACGAGGAGCTACGGACTGAAAAATGGTTCCGCGAAATGTGTAGACTGAAGCAAGAAGTGGCGGACGCAAGCGGAATCTTCCGCGATATGTATAAAAACACAGCCGGAGAGATCGAGGCCAGGGACGCCGCAAAGCGGCGCTCCATGACGGCGGAGCAGCGGAGAGAGACACCGCCGGATCTGGGGGACGAGGATACTGTACTTGCCGAGCGGGAGCCGGACGGGGATCTTTTGGTACGGGAGGAAACGGACACCGACAGCGACGGACGGAAACGGACGCCGGAGCGGTATTCCATGCAGGAGGAGCCGGGAGACTTCGCCTCAGAGCTACGGAGGCAGCTTCAGGGGGAGGAGCTGTCCTTGCAAAGGGACAGAAAAGAGAGTAAAATGGGAGGCAGCGGAAAATATTGGAGGCCCCGCCTTGAGCCAAGGGAATGGGAATTGCTCAACCGGAAGATGGAGACGGCGGGAGAGCGGCTGGACGCGGCCACCTACTGGGTATACGCCGAGGAAAAGGGCGTAACGGTCTTTGCTGTCTACGGAATTGGAGACGGAACGGAAAATACACCACTCTATGCGTTGGGGGGCGAGGAAGCAGCCTGGGCCGGAGAGGCAATGAAACGTTATGTGGAGGGATTTGATTATGAAGCCGACCAAGAGGGAACAGCTTTTGATCGATGGATTAAAGCTGTGCGGAGTGAGCAAAGGAATGGGAGCAGTTATTTTCCTGACGTTGAAAACAGAGGAAAATATGCTGGAGATGTGCGACTATCTGGCGGACCACAGGGACGCGACGGAACAGGAGTTGCTAAACAAGGCCCGGGAGATCGCAGGGACCGGGGAGATGCTGGAAGGGGAGAGCTGACCGAAACACCGTATCAGTCCGAAGAATTTGCGTCTCCGGGAGACGGGACCAAATTTTCGGTGGATGATACAGACGATACCGAGCGGGAGATCGCGTGGCTCCGGGACCGGCTGAAGCGGATCGAGAGCCGAGAGTACCAGGAAGCCATCATCGCCAGCAGTGGGATCAATGCCATGGGGGATGTGGAGCGGGAGATCCAGGAGGCCCGGGACAGGCTTGCAGAGCTGCAAGGGACGGAGCGGACGACACCGGAAGCGCCGAAGGTCAAAAAGCCGGTGGCGGGATCCAGGCCCATCATCGCCAAGCGGGATATGAGGCAAAGCCTCATGGCGCTGTTTGCCACCCCGGAGGGAAAGAAAGCGGAGCTGGGAAGATACATTGACGGCTTCGCGGATCGGCTCCTGAAGCAAGGGTTCATCACCGAGGAGGACAAGGCGGTGTTCTTTGACCGTATGTACCGGGAGGGGGCTATGACCGTCCAGGCGGAGGAATACGCAAAGGCGGGCCGCGCCCTTGTGGCCGGAGGTAGGATCCACGTCAATGACCAGATCAGGGGCGAGTTCGGGGACGACTGGAACGAGATCCGGAAGCGGGCCTTTGCCGCCGGGATCTACCTCACGTCGGACATAAACGACCCGGGCGTGGATGTGTGGAATATGAACCTTGCGGACAGCCTCCCGGGGATGTTTGACGAGACGGACCTGGACATGAGCGAGGTCCTGAAGAGGATCGTCCAGCTTGCAGAAGAAGGCAAGGACGAAAAGGTGAGCCTGGCGGAGTATACCGCCCAGCTTGCCCAGGAGGAACACGTCCCGGAGGATGAGCTGCTGGAAGCAATGGAGAGGCAGATGGAATACCATCTGCGCTCCTTTGCAGAGAAAGCAAATCTGGAGATCAAGCTGCGAGACAGGACGGGGGTCAAGATCGCCCAGGAGCGGGAGAAGGCCGCCAGGGCCAGACAGGCGGAAACACTCCGGCGGGCCGAGGAACGGGATAGGCGCCGGGAGGCGGCACGGAGGCAGCGGGAACACAAGGAGCTGCGGGAGCTTCAGCAAAAGACGATGAAACAACTCCAGTGGCTCTCCAAAAACCGGAACCGGGCTCCCAAGGATCTGAAAGCGGCATGGGAGGAAGTGCTGGGAGACATCGACCTCTACGCTGTGGGGGCGGCCAATGAGCTCCGGTGGAGCGAAAAACACCAGGCCACCTGGAGAGACCTTGCGGATATGTATAAAGCCGCAAAGGAGGAGGATCCCAACTTCCTTCCGTCGAAGGAGCTGGAGCGGATCGTGACCCGGCTGGACATGGATAAGATCGGAGATATGGACGTGAGCGCCCTCCAGGATCTCTACAAGGCCGCCGTGGGTCTGCGGACAGAGTTCTACAACCGGAACAACGTCATAAACGACGAGATGGGCCGCCTGTTTGCCGATGTATACGAGAGCAGCAAGCGGGAGATCGAAGGGGCCAAGGGCGGGGCCAGAGATGGAAAGCCCTATAAGCCGGAGGGGCAGTATCCGGCCCTTAACATGGGACACCTCACCCCCATAAACGTCCTGGAGCGCATGGGCGGCTGGGATCCGGATGGAGAATTTTTCTCCATGGCAAAGCAGCTTGAAAAGGGAGAGCGTGACGTTAGGGCCTACAAGGTGCAGGCGGAGCGTCTTCTGGAGAACTTCCTGAATGAACGCCGGGAATGGGTCAAGACGGCGGACGGCCAGGGAGAGGACGCGGTATGGTACGAGCTGGAGGTCCCGGAGCTGGTGGAGCTGGGCATGGGAGATAAGCCCGTTTTTGGGGACACCATCAAGGTCTACATGACCCCCACCCAGAAGGTGCAGCTCTATCTGGAAAGCAAGAACTACGATAACCTCCGGCACATGACCGGGGGCCGGACCTTCGTGGAAAAGGAGCTATATTCCCAGGGGAAGCGGCAAGAGGCACTTGCCCAGGGGCGGACGATCAAGCTGGCCCCGGAAACGGTGAAAAAGATCGTATCGGATCTGACGCCGGAGGAGCGGGAGCTGGCGGGCCTGCTGGAGCGATACTACAACCAATTCGCCAAGGAGAGGATCAACCGGGTATCCAATGCCCTCTTTGGTTATGACAAGGCCCAGAGTGAGAACTACGCCCCCATCTTCACCGACCAAAATTTCACCAAGATCGAGGTGGGCGTATTCGACGTGACCGCCGAGGGCGTGGGACACATGAAATCCAGGCAGTACGCCGAGAATCCCAGCTACAACATCAGCGCCATTGACGCCTTCGAGCGTCATGTGGACCAGACCTCCCGCTTTGTGGGCATGGCGATCCCCACCCGGAATTGGGAGACCCTCCTTAACTGGAGGACAGCCAAGAATAGTATGGAAAAAGTTATCACCGGAAAATGGGGCAAGGAGGGGTTAGACTATATCAACGATCTTCTGGACGAGCTTCAGGGCGGGAAGATCAAGGAGCGGAGCGGGCCGGAATTTATGGACACGCTTCTGAGCAATTACATCTCCTCCGTGTTCGGATTCAATCCCTCCATCGTGTTCAAGCAGGCCATGTCCTACCCGCTGGCCGGGGCATATCTGGGGTGGGAGAACATCCCCAACATCCCCGCCGCGCTGAAAACGGACGACGCCCTTATCAACGCCTACACAAGCGAGCTGGCTTATCGGCTTATGGGATACGCCACGCCGGAGACGGCCCAGCTCAAAAATAACCCATCCAAGCTATCGGAGAATAAGGCTCTGAAATTCCTCTTTGGCGGCGGATCCATCACCGCCATGGACGGATGGACCGTCAAAGCCATCTGGGGATGGGCAGAGAACAAGGTGCGCCGGGATCGACCGGAGCTGGAGATGGGATCGCCGGAGCAGATCGCCGCCGGACAGAGCCCGTTCTATCAGGAGGTGGCGAAGGAGTTTGAGGAGGCGGTCTCCCGTTCCCAGCCCATGTACGACGTTATGCACCGGGCCCAGATCATGCGGCGCTCCGGGGCCGGGTGGAGGACTCTTACCCTCTTTAAGACGGTCCCCATCCAACAGTACAACATGCTCCGCCAGACCGTGGCAGAGGCCCAGAGAATGAAGCGGGAGTGGGACGCAGGAAGGGCAACCGAGGAGGAGTTCCGGGATTCCAGGGGAAAAGCGGGCCGGGCCATCCTGGGCGTGATCCTGGCCGCGCTGGGGATCGAGGTCATCAACTTCCTGAACAACATGGCAAAGTCCAAGGGAAAGAGATACCGGGACGAGGACGGGAACTTCACCTTTGAATCCGCCGGGAAACAGTTCCTCCAGGGATTCGCACAGGACAACGCCGGAATGATTGCCGGTGGGGATCTGGCGGCGGAGTTGCTGGGGGCTATCATCACCGGAGACAAGTGGTATGGGATCGACACTCCGGGGGCGGCACAGGTGGCCGAGGTCCTGGGGCAGATCGTGGAATCCAGCGGCCAGATCCGGACTTTGATCCAGGAGGGCTTCGACATCCTGAAAAACGGAGGAGACCTGGGAGAATACTTCCGCAGAAACGGGGCGGACTACCTGGGAGGTCTGGATAAAGCGGTGGAGACCGTGGCCGCCTACTTCGGTGGTGTCCCGGCGGCCAACGTCAAGAGCTACGCTTTGGGCGCTTTGCGCTGGATATCCCCGGCATTTGCCACCACCTATGAGGATATGCTGGAGACGGCGGAGAAGCCCGGGCTGTCTGGTCTGACAGGGAGCGCCCTGGAAACGAGGGTGGGAGACATCCTGAACAACCGCATGGGAAAGGGCGGAGACGCCTCCGCCCGGGTCCTGGCGGGGCTCTATGAGGATGGATACGCAGAAGTCATCCCGGCAAACACACCCAAGAGCGTCACCATAGACGGCGAGACGCGGAAGCTGTCCCCGTACCAGAAGCAGCTCTACGACGGGGTATGGAAGGACACGGTGGCGGGTGAGCTGGACGATCTCACCGGATCGGCAGCATTTGCGGCGGCGGCGCCGGAGGTCCAGGCAAGGATGGTCAAGAAGCTCTATGACCTGGCTGCTGAGTGGGCAAAGGCGGAGCTGCATGATGATTACGAGGCCAAGGATTACGCCGAGACGGCAGCTGCCGTCCAGAGGGCCGGTGGGTCCCTGGCGGACTGGGCGGCGTGGGCCGGGTCTGTGGTAGGCGTCAAGCAATCGGACCAGTATGGGATCCTTCAGAGGATGGGCATGGGCGACGGCGTGAAAAAAGCAATCCTGGGGTCCATGCTGGGGACAGAAATGGAGACGGAGAACGGGGAGCCGTCCCAGTATGCCAAGATGGAAACCATCCTGAAGGACCAGAGCATGAACGACTACCTGGAGCTGAAAGCCGCCGATGCCGTGGAGGAATATCTGAAATGCACCAAGAAGGGCATGGACCCGGCCACGGCGTGGGAAATCGCCATGGGCATGGGTGAGGTTCGGGAAAAGGCTGGGAAAGGGGCCTCTACCCTGGAGCTGTACCGGGCCGCCGTGGATACGGCAGGAGACCAGAGCGAGCAAATAGCGGCTCTCTGGGCGGTCATGAGTGAGAGCGAGTACGCCAGACTGGAGGCCGGGGTCGCCGCCGGGATAACCCCGGAGCAGTATGTAGCCGCGAAGGAGGCGGTAAAGGCCGTCGACGACAACGGTAGTGTTACCCAGAAGGAAGCGGAGAAGGCCATCCAGTCTATGGAGGGATTGACCACAGCAGAGCGGGCGGTACTGTGGCAGCTCCAAAACAAGAGCTGGAAAGCAACGGCAAACCCATTCAACAAAACGGCGGGAGAGCGGGTCTATAAGGCCCTGCACGCCGGAGAACAGGAGTTGGGGGGGATCT
>CANRZY010000002.1 GCA_947644625.1 uncultured Pseudoflavonifractor sp. | reverse complement strand
CTACTACCAGGTGGACCAGGGGGAGATCTACGACCGGATCTCCAAGGGGAAGATCGCCGGTACCGAGGCGGTGGAGATCATCCTTCAAGCGCTGACGGAGAAATTCTCCGGCTCCATGCTGGAGCAGTCTAAGACTTTTTCGGGACTGACCTCTACGTTGGAGGGCATGAGCCAGGAGCAGCAGAACGCCTATGGAGAGGGCTACAATGGGGCCAGGAAGAAGGGGTTATCGGATCAGATCTCTTTCCTCTCCGGGGAGAGCGGGGAGCAGATGGAGGAAGCCAACAGGGCCATCGGTGCCTGGTATGCCTCTCTGGAAAACGAGAAGGAACGGCTGATCCGGGAAGCTCAGAAGGAGGTCCTGGAGTCGGACGCATACAAGGAGGCCATGGCCGCCGGGACGGATGAGGGATACGCGAAGGCGGGAAGACTCCTGATGGAGGCCAAGATCAAGGCCCAGAACGAGTACAACGCCAGTGAAGGGGCGCAGCTGCTGAAGGAATCGGAGATGGATCTGATCCGGGATGTCCGGGCGGATACGGCAGTCAAGGATGAATACTGGGACGCCGGGTATGAGCTGGGACAGGAGTTCTCCAAAGGGATAATGGACGGGCTTTACTGGAATAAGGTGCAAAGCTATATAACGGACCCGCATGCAGTCTTTGAATATGAGCCTGGGTCTACTTACCTTACCGGCGGTTCAGCCCCGTCTGTTACCGGGCCGGGGAGAGTTCCGGGGTCCTCTTACCTGACAGGCGGCTATGCCTACGGTCTGGAGCGGGTGCCTTACGACAACTTCCCCGCCCTCCTCCATGAGGGGGAGCGGGTGCTGACGGCCTCCCAGGCGAGAGGGTTGGACCGGGGCGGTGGAGGGGTCCACGTGGAGATCGGCTCTGTCACCTTCGGCGCGTCGGTATCCGACCCGGAGGAGGCGGCGGAGGTCTTTGCCAGGAAGCTGACCCGGGAGCTTATGCTGGCAAGGCCGGATCAATAGGGGCAGAACAGGAGGAGCCTATGGAGCAGGCGAGACGGTTTATCTTCAAAAATACGCGGACGGAAGAGGTCTTTATCCTGCCGGTGACCCCGGCGGGGTATCAGATCTCCCATGGGCGGAAGGCTGTGCAAGTGGATATGCACGGCACGGGGACGGTGAATCTACCGGGGGAGCCCATTTTGATGGATGAGACCATAGAGTGCTTTTTCCCGGCCCGGAGGTACGCCTTTGCCCAACAGTCGGCGCCTACGGATCCCTTTGTGTCCCTGGAGACCCTGGAGAAGTGGAGCGACGCCGGGGATCCGGTCCGGTTCATCGTGTCGGATACGCCGGTAAACGCCCTGGTGCTGCTGGATCCCATTACCTACGGGGAGCGGGACGGCACAAGGGATCTCTATGTGACCATCCCCATGCGGGGATACCGGCTCCTGGCGGCCCCGGAGACCGAGCTGGAGGGCACAGGCAACGCCGCCCGAGCGGTGGAGACGGAGCCGACTCACGCTGCCACCTATGTGGTGCAGCGGGGGGATACTCTCTCCGCCATTGCCAAGTGGATCTATGGGGACGCCGGCCTGTACGGCAAGCTGGCGGCGGCCAACGGGATCGCCAACCCCAATTTGATCCGGGTGGGGCAGGTGCTTCAGCTGCCCGATGTGGAGGCCCTGCCGGCGGCGGGGAGTCCATCCCGCGCCGCGCAGGTGGTCAAAAAGGTCAAGACGGACTGGGTGGCCACCGGGAATAACCGGGGCGCGTGGAAGGTGCAGCTGGCTAAGGAGGACGCAAAGGAAGCGTGGACGTCGAAAATCATTCCCACGGACCGGATCGTAAGCGTTATGGACTACTTCAGGTGACGGATATGGAAGAAACGATCAAGCTGCTGATCCGGCACGGGAATACAGTCTATGACGCCACGGATATGTGCGGCTCCATTACCAACGCCGGCAGCTACAACAGCGTGGCCAGGACGTTGGACTTTGCCCTTTTATCGCCCCGGTACGACAAGAATCAGCCTATGGTACCGGCGGCTATTGGGGATCATGTGCAGTTTTTTGTGGGGGCGGACCTGCAATTTGACGGGTACATATTTACCCTTGACCGGGACAGCGGCAGCGAGATAGTGGACGTGGGCTGCTTTGACCGGGGGATCTATCTCAAACGCAACGAGGCGGCCTACCGCTTTACCGGCAAGACGCCGGAGGATATTACAAGACAGGTTTGCCGGGATTTTGGGATACCGGTGGGTACGTTGGCGGAGACCGGCGTGCCCATTCGGCGCAATTTTCCCGGCGTATCTCTCTATCAGATCATCCAGACGGCCTACACCCTGGCGGCGGAGCGGACAGGGGAGCGGTATATGATCCGGTTCCGGGGGGCGGAGCTGGATGTGATCGTCCGGGAGCGGAGCGGGGCCACGGCGGTGATCGCGCCAGGGTCCAACCTGCTGACGGCCACGGTGCGGGAGAGTGGGGAGCAGCTGGTAAGTCAGGTGGCTATCTATGACGCCAACGGGGCGCTGATCCGGCTGCGGAAGCATGAGGATGCCATCGCGCTGTGCGGAGTCATGCAGCGGTACCTGAAGGCGGCAAAGGACAAGGACGTGGACGCCGAGGCAGCGGCTATCCTGGAGGACAACGATATCCGCCGGACCATCACGGTAGAGACCCTGGGCAACCACAGGCTGATTGCCGGGGGGAATGTGATCGTCCGGGAGCCGGTGACGGGGCTTTACGGCCTCTATTGGATCGACAGCGACACCCAAACCTGGAAGGGCGGTGTCCATAGGACAAAGCTGGGGCTGAATCTCAAAAAAATGATGGACAAGGTGAGCGCGGGAAGGGAGCTGGGAAAGTGAGCGAGGCGATGGAAGCGTTGGCCAGGGCCTTGAGCGGGAGAAAGGGCGGCGAGGCCCTGGTCATGGGGAAGGTCCTGTCCAAGCGGCCCCTCCGGGTGTTGGCGGAAGGAAACGCCCAGGACAGGGACAGCCTGTTGGCCGGCCACAGCATTGACCCGCTGGAGCTGGAGCCGGGCGATCAGGTGGCCCTGTGGCCCATCGAGGACCACCAGCGGTATGTGATCCTGACAAAGGTGGTGAGCCTGTGAGCGAGAGCTTATTCCCCGTAACCGGAGAGACAACGGTGTCCAGTTTGGACACCGGGCTCCCGTTGGCAAAGGAAGTAGCCTGGGATTTTGAGGGGGATAAGCCCCTTTTTCAGCGGGGGGAGCCGGTGGTCGTTACCGGGCTGGAGGCGGTGATGGTGTGGGTATGGAACGCTCTGGAGACGGAGCGGTTCCGGTACCGGCATCATTCCCGCTCCTATGGAAATGAGATGGAGCGGCTCATGGGGCAGACCTTTACCGGGGACCTGAAGCGCGCCGAGGCGGCCCGGTATTTTCGGGAGGCGCTGGAGCCAAACCCTTACATCACCGGAGTGGAGGGAATCACGGCGGAGTTGGAGGGGGACGTGCTGACGGTGACGGGCACGGTAAGGACGATATATGGAGACAGGGAGGTGAGCGTCCATGTTTGAGGATCGAACGCCGGAGAATATCCGCTCTGAGGTGTTGTCGGCCATGGAGGACCGGGTACAGACCCGGGAGGGCAGTTTTGCCGCCGAGATGGCGGGGCCTATGGCGGTGGAGGCGTCTATGATCTATGAGGCAATCAAGGCCATGATCCCCGCCTTTTACGTGGATGAGGACAGCGGAGGCTTTATCGACGTGGCGGCCTCCCGGTACGGGATCTACCGCAAGGAGGGCACCAGGGCGGCGGCTGCGATCCGGCTGACAGGCCGGGCCAATATGACTGTGGCTGCCGGGACCGTATTTCTGACGGAGGACGGGCTGGAGTTTGCCCTGCAAGAGCCGGTGACGCTGAATGTGGATGGAGCAGGGGAGGGGTTACTGACCGCCGTGGCGGTGGGAGACGCCTACAATGTGCCGGAGGGGGCCGTTACCCAGATGGTCACCACCCTGACGGGACTGGAGAGCTGGACCTCCGGGGCGGCCACCGGCGGGACCGATCCGGAAACGGACCGGGACCTGGTGGGGCGGCTTTACGACTACTGGCGGAAGCCCTCCACCTCGGGAAACGTGTACGACTACGAGAAGTGGGCCCTGGAGGTGAACGGGGTGGGAGCCGCCAAGGTATTCCCTCTCTGGAACGGACCGGGGACGGTGAAGGTGCTGCTGGCGGGACCGGAGCGCCGGCCGGTGGATGAGAGCGTGGTTGCCGCAGCCCACAGTCATATTGAGGAGCTACGGCCCATTGGAGCCACGGTGACGGTAGAGAGCGCCGGAGGGGTGCCGATCAACGTATCTGCAACGCTGACGCTGGATGGCTCGGTCTCTCTTGCGGACATAAAGACGCGCTTTGCGGCCAAGCTGGATGACTATCTGCAGAGCGTGGCCTTTGACAGCTACACGGTGCTGTTTAACCGGATCGCCTTCCTTCTGCTGGACATTGGCGGCGTCACCGATTATGCGGCCCTGACCGTCAACGGTGGGACAAGCAATGTGGCCATCCCGGCGGACAAGGTGCCGGTGGCGGGGGCGGTGACCATCGGATGAAGCTGCTGGACTATTTGCGCCCGGCTTTGCGGGAGAGTCCGGAGGTGCAGGCTATCCAAGAGGGTTTCCAGGTGGTGGTGGACAGCCTTTGGAACGCGGTGGAGGACTGTATGGCCCAGTTGGACGTGGAGACGGCTACCTGGGGCCTCTCCATCTGGGAGGAGGCCCTGGGGCTTCCTGTAGAAGTAGAGCGGCCCATGGCCTTCCGCCGGAGCCGGATCATTGCCAAGCTTCGGGGGCAGGGCACCACCACCGTGACGGCCATCCAAAATGTGGCCGCCAGCTTCTCCAACGGGGAGGTGGAGGTGACTGAGATCCCGGAGGAGTACCGGATCAGGATCCATTTTGTGGGGGCCATAGGTCTGCCTCCCAACTTGGCCGACCTGAAGGCGGCTATCGCGGAGATCATACCGGCACACCTGGGGGTGGGGTATGAGTCCACCCTGAAAACCTGGGACGATATAAAAGCCTTGTCTATGACCTGGGATAGTGCGGGAGCCATGACCTGGGAGGAATTGAGAGGAGGGACCCTGTGAAATACTCGGAGAATTATCATCTATATCTGCCGGAGGGAAGCGATTTCGTGAGCCCGGAGCAGTATAATGACAACTTTGAAGCCATTGACGGGAAACTGAAGGAGCTGGAGACCACAACGGCGTCCCACAAGCATGGCATTGGAGATCTTACCGGCGTGGCTGCGGCCGGACATAAGCATGCGGCGGGGGATATTACCTCGGGCGTATTTGCCGAGGCGCGGATCCCATATATCGTGGATTGGCGTGGGCTTACAAAAACGGATATGGCCGCCAATCTTAATGTGTCTGTTACATCCGGGGGAGGCACGACAGCTGGCGTCAATTTCACGTTCCCTTTTTCTGCGGCTTTGGCGGCAAGGCCAAAACGGATAATCGCAAAAATTGGGGCAGGGACAGGTGGCAATTGGGTACAAAGTGGAGTATCCATCGCAAACAAACCGGAAATTGTTATACTGGATATGTGCTATACAGGGAGCAATCTGTCCGGAACGGTTAGCGGAGAGTTTAGAGCTTCTGGCCAGGATGCAGCAACGCCGGGGGAGTGGGTCACTGTTCCGCTTATTGGCGGGGAATGGGCGAATAGCGAGATATTCCGGTATGGTGGCGATGAACGTGGATACACGGGCTGGCACGGGTTCGGCGGAGGTGCGTTCATGAGAGCCAGTATACCAGGTGCGACTGATGCAGCTCATGCTTATGGTTTTTATGTCGGGAATTTTGCGTACAACAGTACAGGAATTACCTGCCGATTTACCCCGCAAGGTTCAGCGGCAGGATCTACCTCGTACACAAAGAAACTGACATTTTTCGCTAGATTTTATATTTTTGAGTGAGGTGACAGCCATGCGCTACTTTTGCAACCGCGACAGAGGCGGAAATATCGTGAATGTTAGGTGCGATGTGCGGGATAATGATGCGCCTGAAATGGAAGAGATCTCAGAGGAGGCTTACAGAGAATGGCTATCCGGCATTGCAGCGCCGGTAACGGAGGCGGAAGAGGATATGCCGTCTGCGGCAGAGCGCCTCCGGGCTGATATCGACTACCTGGCGGCGTTGCAGGGGGTGACGTTATGACGGTGTTTGAGATGGCGAAGAAATACTATCCCCGGCTGTGGGGACGGGACCGGATCGATGCGTTGACGGAGGCTGGTCGGCTGACGGAGGAGGAACGGTCAGCGATCCTGGGGGTGGTGTCCAATTTGGACACTGCCTTGAAAGAGGAGGGATAGGCCATGCTGCGGCTGGAAAACTGGAAGGTCCATGTACCCCAGGGAGACGACTGGATCGGCTTTGCGGGGGAAAATCTGGCTCACCGGCTGGAGATCGACAGCGACCTGGGTTCTGAGTGGAATGTAAAGCTGGAGATCCAAAAGGATGGCAAGCGGAATGTGATCGCCCTGGACCGGGAGGATGATCTGCTTTATGTGGATCTGACCAGAGACATGATGGGGGAGCCGGGAAACTATACCGCCCAGCTCCGGGGAATGCAGGGAGAAAAAGAAGTACACAGCGATCTGTTTTACTTGCGGGTATCCCGCAGCATAGGCGGCCTGGAGGGCTTCCCGCCCTGCCTGCCGTCAGAGCTGCGGCAGCTGGAACGGAAGATGGAGGAGCTGCTGGCGAAGACAGAAGCGGCGGTAGAATACATTGTGGAAAATATAGAGCGTGCGGAGGGATTCGCACGGGAGCCAAAGATCGGACCGGCAGAACTGGTGGAGAGTCTGCTGCCGGGCGAAATGTTGTTTGTGACGGAGGGAAATCCTGCGGACTATGCCTATACACTGAAAGACCTGCTCTCTGCCGGGGACCGGGAGGTGGATGGGGAAACTGGACAACTCCTGGCCATACTGACGCCTGGACGGCTTCACACATGGAATCTGCGGCGGACGATCAACGGAGATCTGTTTACAGCGTCCGATCTGGAGGATCTGGCGCGGCGGCTGCGGGATATGTGTATGAAGGCCCGTGAGGTGGGATATATCACCGATGAAGGAAAAACGGCGCTTACTTATCGACAGGTGCAGTATTACATTCTGAACGACACCCTGGTAAGTCACGAGACGGCCATGGCAGGCTACTGGATCTGGGCCAGGGAGCCAAAGTCTGAAGCGGCCGCGCTGCGTGCGGAGATGGCTGAACTGAGGTCTCTGCTGGGGGAGATCAACATGGCCGTGGATGAGGTCCTGGAGGGAAGCAAGGAGACCGAGGGGGGAGAGCGCGGTGGCGGCTAAGAAGCAAAAGAAGGGGAAAGGGGCCATCGGATCAAAAATGGACCGGCTGCGGGCGGATTATGCCTCTTTGCTGAAAGCCATGCCGACAGTCGGGGCGTCGGACAAGCCGCCAAACGGACTTGCGGACCTGGCCAAGCGGGTGGAGGAGGCGGAGGTGCTTCTGCCTGATTGGTCCCTGCCGGCGTCGGCGTGGGATAAGAGTATCTATCCAGGGGACATGGTGGCCGTTACCAGGGAACCGGAAAAGCGGGAGGCAGCGGTGCCTCTGGCTGCCGGAGAGGCTGCCTTGTTGGCGGCAGGAGGGGTGGGAGACGCAGTGGTCTCCCTCTTTGCCCAGGACGGGCAGACCTGGCTGAAAGCGGCCCGGTGGAGCGGGGAGAACTGGGTGCTGGGTGGTACAACGCCGGCTCTGGAAAGAGCCCTTTCCCGAGCGCTTCTGATACCATTCCCTTTCCTTGATATGGAATTTTTTGCTGTTGTATATCCAGAGGACTCCAGCGGTATGCTGCAGTTTTGGCGACTGGGGGAGGATCTTGGATTTACCTTCTACGGCACCGATATCTGGACAGATGAGGATCCGGTGAACCTGTGCGGGAGCTGGGGAAAGAGGCAGATCCTGTACAGAGGCGGAGGCTCCACATATGGGCTTCTGTCTCTTGGATACCAAGGGACCGACGGGAGTATCAAGTTGGTGGGACTGGAACCAAGACTGATTCCGGCGGATGGAAGTAAAGGCACTGATACCATGACGGGGGGGCTATATGCGGAGAAGACGATCCTCCCCGGTGAGCGGGCTGGAGTGAGAATGCCAAACGGCTCTACCGACGCTTTTATCGTGCCGCCCACAGATGGAGGGATCTACTTAAGCCGTGCTTGGACGCTCACCTCCTTTACAGGCGGTGTCTGGCTTACTTATCCGGGGAATGACGGGCGGAGATATCTGCTGGAGTTATGGACGCTGGAGGACCACTACAGCATGAGCATGGATCAGGCTGAGGATCGGAGATACCAGTATGAGCCGGGAGGATGCTTGCCCCTGCTCCAGGAGGGCTATCTGCCCTGCGGCGCCTGCGTGACAGGACTAAACGTAGGCTGGCCGGTCAGCTGCGGTCCTGTCTATGTAGGCGGGATCGCCCGGCTGTCAGGCCCCAATCAGAAGTCTCTGGTGGGGGTGGAGAGTTGGGTTGGAGAATATGGCAGTAAGCTGACCCCTATGTGGTTTGGCGGAGAGGATCAGGCCTATAGGAGCAATGTGGGGCTGGTAAACGCCTGCATCATAGGAGAAAAACGGCAAGTGGTGGCTATCGGGTATAAGGGGGACGCCGGGAAGTACCGGGTGCTGCTGCTGGGGGAGGTTGGGCCTGACCGCCTGCTGGGAGGTCCCTCTGTGGAGGTAGCAGCGTCGGTGGGAACGGCGGCGGAACTGGTCCGCAGCGGGAATGGGGCGGCGCTGGTGTGGCAGGGACCAGACGGCAGCGTGACGATGCAGCAGCTGGAGGAGACGGCGACAGTGATCCCCACAACGGACAGCACTCTGGCGGGGGGGCAGGCGGTAACAGGAGGAAGGCCGGGCCAGATAGTCAGGATCAAGAGGCTGCGATAATGGGCAGGGAGAAGCAGTATGCGGGGCGGTATATCTGCCAGAAGGACCGGGGGCAGTGCGAGGGGCTGTTCCACGGAAAGTCCTGTCCGCTGAAGGAACGGTGTGACGCCGGGCGGGGAGGGAGGGGACAGCTGGAGCGGTGCTGGCCTTGGGGAAAGTATGGTAAGCTGCTGATCCAGGCAGAGCCGGGGTGGAATGCCAGGCACTCCGCCCGGCTGCGGCAGCTGAAGTGGGCCTTTGTCCCGGAGGTGATGAAGGCATACTACAATGCTTATCAGCAAGAAAACCGGGACAGGATCCGGCGGAACCGGAAGATTTGGGAGGAACAGCGGGCAGAGGCGGCACGGGAGCCGGAGACGGAGCCGGACCGGCGGAATGAGGCGGTGGGATATGGCACGGGGGCGCGGCACCTGCCGCTGCCCTGTGGGGAGGGGTGCAGGAACTGTCCCCTGCCTGGTGGCCCGGCGGAATGCCCCTATACCGATGAGGACGAGGACCGGCTGATGGAACTGGAGTACGGAGAACCAACAAAATAACAGGAGGTAAGGATCATGGGAATAGCGGTACAGGTACAGAGTGAGCAAGTCAGGGTGGACTTTGGCAAGGGGATCTGCCCCGAGGGGTTTGAGATCCGGTCCCTTACGCTGCCGAAAGCGCTGGGGGACCGGCAGCGGGCCGCAGCGGCGGAGGCAAAAGCAATCAGCGCGGCCATCGAGAAGATGATCGAGGAGGCTGGAGGGCAGTTGGGCAGCTACCAGGTAATCCACGCCACCGACACGGTGCAGTATCTGGCGCGGAAGACGGTGGAGGCCGCTGGATGAGATCTGTCCGTTTCCATAGCACTTAAAACGCTCTTTGTTCTTTTCCGAGGCGCCGAGACTGGGAAAGGAGGGGTGATACAGGCTCGGTATGCCGGTACCTATCCGCTTAACGGCCAGGCCGTTCCCGGCCTGGAACACAAAGAAAGGATGATTTCAATGCTAAAGATGTATGCGGCTGAGATCGACAAGATCCGTGGCAGAATCATGGAGGTCTACCTTGGGCGTGACTGACCCACACCTTTTGACCAGGGCAGACGCAAAACTACCTTGTGAACCCCAGCTAGCCTTCACGGCGGGGGGTGTCCGGCGATAAGCTGGGCTAACGGTGTTGGACGGGATAAGGGCGGACGGCAACTCCAGCAAACAATTGAATAACTAAGCCCGTCGGCGTGGAAAAGGTAAGGAATGCAACGCTGCTATGCGCCGTCGGCATTGCCGCCACGAAGCAGTCCGATATAATCAAGAGAACCCGCAGCGGCGCCGCCGAAAGGCGGCAGGGGAAATACCGTGCCAAGCCGGGAGAAAGGCTCCCGGAAGGTGTAGAGACTATCGAAACATAGCCCTGGGCGGAAAGGCTCAGGGGGAAAATAAGGCGGGAACCCACCCGCACGAATGGAGTAGAGTACGGTTGGGCGGAGGCGGCCCAACCGGAAGCGCAAGGGATCGCCGTAAACCGGTAACAGGAGCGGAGATCAAAAGATAGTCCCGTTATTCCACCAATAACTGGTGTATTCTCGATCCGGGGCGTATCGGCGCCCCGGAAAGGAACAAAGAGCGAAAAGGAGGGATGACATGTTAGCGCGGCAGGTGGCCATCAGAACGATGGACGGAGAGTTGCAGACGATAGAACTTGGAACGCCGGGAGCCATCCTTGCTGGAGGCATCAAAGGGCAGACGCTGACCAAGCTCTCAGCAAAGGATGGAGACTTCGGCTGGGAAGATCCATTGTCTATGGACCAGGTAGAGCAGGCAATGGCGGTCAGGATCGATCAGCCGTTGGGAGACATTGCCGCCGCCCTTGACGCTATCAACGGGGAGGTGGTCTGATGGGGACCGTTGCGGACAAGCTGGCCAAATTGGCGGGGACCAAGGCGGATATCCGGCAGGCCCTTCTGGAAAAAGGGCGGCAGGTGGAGGAGGATACCCCCTTCTCCGCCTACGGAGACCAGGTCCGGGCCATCGAGGCCCGGAAGGGACCCTTGAAGGAAAAGGAGGTCAACCTCTACGATTATGACGGCTTGCTGGTGGAGACATATACCCCGGAGGAGTTCGCCCTTCTGGAGGCGCTGCCCGAGCCGCCAAAGCATGAGGGGCTTACCTTCCAGGGTTACAACTATACGCTGGACAAGGCAAAGGCCTATGTGGCAAAGTACGGCTATCTCAACATCGGTGCCATCTACATCACCGACGATGGGGCCACCAGGATCAAGCTGGATCTGGTATCGGACAAGCCCGAGGCCCTTACCGTGCCCCTCAAATTTAGCCAGACGGTGGAGGGGGGCGTGAGCGTAGACTGGGGAGATGGGTCGCCGGTGGAGACGGATCCGGTAAATACAGGCTATCAATACTGCACCCTGACACACAGTTATGCCCAGCCGGGCAGGTATACCATTTCCTTATCCGTGGCGGAGGGATGTACCCTGAAACTGGGCGGGGAAAGCAGTACAGCAGTGTTTTCGGAGAAGGAATATTTGAAAAGCGCTGTTACGGAGGTACATATCGGTGCGCGTACAGAGATCGGGGGATATGCCTTTGATATGTGCTACAGTATGGAGTACCTGACCTTGCCGAAGGGGATCACATCACTGGGAAGATGGGGCTTTGCGTTTTACAGCCCCCATAAGCTGACAGCCATTATACTGCCGGAGGGTGTAACCTCTATACCTCGTTGGACGTTTGGGTATTGTTCGAGGGCCCGGGTTATATCCTTGCCGGAAGGGGTTGAGACAATAGATGAAAATGCCTTTATGACCTGCTCAGAGATAACCTCCATCACAATTCCGGAAGGGTGCAAGGAGATATGGTGCGATGCGTTTATATATTGCACTGCGGCGACCGTGATCGTGATCCCTGAAGGAGTCACTAATATTTATGATGGTGTGTTCTTCAGCTGCACGGCGGCTGAAAAAATTATTCTTTCCCCCGGACTGAAAGGGTTAGGAGTCTATGGGAATGGCCAAGGCTATGGAGTGTTTTCTGTGGCGATAAACTGGAGGGAGATCCACATACCGGAAACGGTAGAATCAATAGGGAAATATGCATTTGACGTCGTGCTGAAAGCGGAGAAGATGTATCTTCATCCAAAAACACCCCCTGCCACATCGGGTCCGCCTATATCTGTAGATGAAAGAGCGATATGCTTTACCATCTATGTCCCGGCGGAAAGCGTGGAGGCGTACAAAACGGCTGAAGGCTGGAGCGAGTATGCAGACAGGATAGAGGGGATACCGGAATGAGTGAAAGCATTATCGTAGCGGTGTTGGCTCTGATAGGGACACTGGCGGGGGCCTATCTGGCAAACCGGAAATCTTCGGCCCTCATCGCCTACCGGCTGGAGGAACTGGAAAAGAAGGTGCAGGCCCACAATAACCTGGTGGAGCGGACCTACCATCTGGAGGAGCGAACAGAGGTACAGGAGGAAAAAATCAAGGTCATCAATCACAGATTGGGGGACCTGGAGGAATATCACAAATAGGAGGATATGAATATGAAAGCGAAGACAAAAAAGTGGTGGAAGGCGGCAGGGATCCGCGCGGTGAAGACAGTGGCCCAGACGGCAGTGGCCACCATCGGGACGGCGGCTGTCATGGGGGAGGTCAACTGGCCTATGGTGGCCTCGGCCTCTGTGTTGGCGGGGATCCTGTCCCTGCTGACCTCAGTGGCCGGGCTGCCGGAGGTGGAATAAGCATGGGGATCCTGGATACGGTGATCCGGCTGCTGTGCCATCCCGGCAACCGGGGAGGGGCCAGGAATCCGGATGATATCCGATACCTGGTGTATCACTACACAGGCAACGATGGGGACCGGGCGCTGGGTAACGCTAAATACTATCAGAGTACGGTGGTGCAGGCGTCGGCTCACTACTTTGTGGACGATGAGGAGATCTACCAGTCGGTAGGGGATCTGTTTATTGCCTGGGCTGTGGGTGGCCGTAAGTGGTCCGATTGTCCTCAGACCGGCGGCGGGAGCCTCTACGGGGTGGTGACAAACGCCAACAGTATATCCATCGAGATGTGCGATACCAGCCGGGACGGGAAGCTTATGGCTGCGGAGGCCACTCTGGAGCGGGCGGCGGCGCTGGGCCGGGAGCTGATGGAGAAATATGATATCCCCATCGAGCGGGTGGTAAGGCACTTTGACGTGACGGGAAAGCATTGCCCGGCCTACTTTGTGGACGAAATCGCCTGGACGGCGTTTAAGGGCCGCCTGACGGCGGGGAAGGAGGAAAATATGAAACAATACCGCTATGTGAACGAAATGCCCTCCTGGGGCCAGGAGGCGGCCACCAAGGCCATCAACATCGGGATCATGAAGATGGACGCCGCCGGAGCGGTAAGCGTACCGGAATGCAACCTCCAGCCCCTGGTGTGGATGGACCGGCTGGGGCTGCTGGACAAGGCTGGAAAATAGCAAAAGAGGACACCTGAAGTTAGGCGTCCTCCTTCATTGCGGCGTCAATAAGTTCGACGATAAATTGATTTACGCTTTTTCCTTGTTTGGCAGCATGTTCAAAGATTAAGCCCTTACGGCCCTTTTTAACTTTGATTTCTATTCGGTCGTAAGTCTTCTTGTTATACCGTGCAGTCGCCTCTTTTTGGGCGTCTGAATAGGCCATTCGACCAACCCCTTGACAGTTTACCCAATTATACTTTATACTATCGACATATCGGTATAATGTCGATAGTATAAAAAGAAGGAGAAGGGTAAAATATGAAGAGACTTTATAAACTGATTCTTGGGGTTCTTGTTGCGATACTGTTGTTTTCCTTGTCTGCCTGTTCTGGGTCGAGTCGCCCCGAAGCGGTATCGCCGACGCCGGAGGTCATAGAGCCGACACCGGAGCCTACCCCTGAGGAAGAACAGGTAGTCGATGACAGAGGGTTTCCCGGCAGTCATATCACCGACATCCGGATGGGCTTGGCAAGTTTTGGGCTGGAGGAAGCATCCATCAAGTCCGCACCTGAAGAAGCGAAGGCGGTATTTGCGTACTCCTCGGGAACAAGTTATACGCATCCGCTGCTTAACGTCATGTATGACTATCAGCTTTCCGCAGATGAGGATTTTGAGCTTATCAGCGGATCTATCGGGATAGAGAGCCAGTATACTCTGTCCAATGATGAGTTTGTGGAACTGGCCCAAATGTACCTGGGCTATGCGGCGACAGTCCCCTATGATACGTCGGATACCACGGCCACGAAAGAATGGGTGCAGGACAACATTCCATCGGCGGCGGAGGAGGCGTGTGAGTGTATGGTGGGAGATGCGGTGTTTACCTTAAGCGGTACAGAAAACAATGGAACATATGGAGCATTTTGGCTTGATATAAAGGCAAAATAAGAAAGGTGCGGGGGTGTCCAAATTGGACACCCCCGTCTGCTCTAATGAAGACGTATGTAGTTGGCAAGCAGCAGAATTAGAAAGGAGTTCGTGGGGCGCTGTGGGACGCTGGTTCCGGCAATCTGCTCCAGGGGTTCCTGCATTCCCAGCCGCCAGCCGATCTGAATGGCGTTGCGGATATCCCGCTCCACCCGGCTGTCGGTGGAGGTGAATTTTCGGGCTACATAAGGATACAACTCCTTTGTGACATAAAGTATCTGAGAGGGGTTTGCGGCGGCATGGGGAATGGCGGAGGAGAGGTAAGTAAAACCACGCAGATTGTCAGGAATCTTTAGCTGCCGGAGCAGGAGAATGGTGTGGGGCTCGTATTTTGCTTCCAGCTCCTCTGGAGTCGGAATGTAGATAGACATTGTAAGGATCCTTTCTCTATTTGTTGGATGGTATGCCTACCTGTATGAGGGGGGCCCCGGCAGTGAGGGGGACCACGATATTTGTCACACGGAATACAACACAATGATGGCGCATACGGCTAAAATCATTGCGGCGCAGTACGTTTGCGGATGGGTGGGGAGGGTTCGAGTCCCACCTCGTGCACCATAAAAAAGACCGACCCTATAAAGGGCCGGTCTTTTTTATGCTTAAACACAGGGGCAATAAACACAGGGGGACGGTTCTTTTGTGTTTGGAATGGTCTTACAAAGTGAACTCTACCTTGACCACTTTTCCCAGTACCTTGATGGGTATTTTGCTCAGATCGTAGATCTGGGGCTGATGGATGGGATTTGTGGACTGAGGCATAAGGGTAACGGTGGAGTCCGTGCTGTAAAACCGCTTTACGGTAGCATTTTCTTCACCGACCATCACAACGGCGATCTCCCCGTTCTCTACCTCCTCCTGCCGCCGGACGATGATCTGGTAACCATCGTTAATGCCGATGGCGTTCATACTGTCTCCCCGAACAAGAAGGGCAAAATACTCGGCGCCGCCGTTGAGGTCGGTGTAGGTATACCCTTCCACATGCTCCTCGGCATACAAAGGAAGCCCTGCGGAGATGTAGCCCAGAATAGGAATCTTTTTGAAGCGGGAGGAGTCAATGGGGACAAGCTCAGGGGGAAGCGGAGGCTCCTCCCAGCCCATGAGACAGGCGGGGGTGGTGTCCAGCGCCTGCGCCAGGGCCTCTATGTTGTCGGAGGGAATGTTGCTGATGATCCCGGTCTCATACCGGCTCAAGGTCTGCCGACTGATTCCCACCTTTGCCGCCACCTCTTCCAAAGTCATGTTCAGCATACGCCTGTGAAGACGAATATTTTCTCCAATTCCCATACATATAACCTCCCTATAGTACCTTCGCTTGCCCTTGTCAGGGGAAGGTACTATGATTATAACACAAATTGCGTATTGCGCAACACATTTTTAAAAAATAAGAAAAAATCACTTGACACGTACCGGATGGGGTGGTATCATATGGTACGTGGAAAGTACCAATAAAGACGCGGCATGGTGCAGACTGATGTTTCAGCGGTTGATATTGGGCGGAGGGAGACTTTACAAAATTTTTTTTGCAAGAGTTGGTGCGTATTGCGTACCAAGGGAAGAAGCCCTCTGCATGGCGGCAGAAATGCGTTTGCTTTGCCGTCCGGTCCGGGGAAGGCCCGGAAAAACAGTTGGCTTTGGCTTTGCGGAAGCCTGGAGCTATAAAAGATTTGAAGGAGGAGAGGTATGGAGGAACGGAAAAAGCAGCGCGGCCATAGGCGGCAGGGAAGGGGGGGATAGTCTATGGAGGCATACGAATTGCTGTACCCGGAGGAGCTGGCGGCGGCCAAAGCTTATATGCGTGTGGAGGGGGAGGAGGACGACGCCCTGGTGGTGGATACGGTCCTGGCCGCCCGGACGTACCTGGCGGGAGCCGGGGTAACGCTGCCCCCCGCCGGAAGCGGAAAGCGGGCGCTCTATGACATGGCCTGCCACTGTCTGGCCCTGGCCTACTATGAGCGGCGGAGCGTTGACGAAACCGCCCCGGAGGATAGCAAGGCGGTCCAACGAATCATCGAACAGCTTAAGAAAACAGAGGAAGCGGACGGCTCCAACGCCGACGCCGGAAAGGGGGGAGAAAATGGCGACGATCAGAAGTCCTGACGTTGGGGAGCTGGATCAGAGGATAAGCCTGCTGGCCTTCCGGCCTCTGAGGCGCTGCGGTTGCTGCCGGGACAGCGAGGGCTGGGAATGGACCGAGTACCGAAAGATCTGGGCAAAGGCAGCGCCCACCGGGGGTTTTGCTGCATACACCGGCAGCGGTGTGAGGGGGCGGGAGACGGAATTTATCCTCCGCCGACAGAGCGTTACCCTTCATGACGCCATCATGTGGAACGGGAAGTTTTATCTGCCCACCGCTATCGTCCCGCTGGGAAGAGGGTACCTGACGGTAAAAGCCGCACTGGTCACGCTCCGGCCCTGCAAGGGAGAGGAGCGGGAGACCGGGCGGCAGATCCGCTTTGACGCTGTGTGCGTCGAGAAGCTTCAGGAGCATGAGCAGCAGGGGCCCATGGCCCGAAACACGGTTCGGCTGGCGCTGGTGACTCCCGCTGAGGTGAAGCTCCGGTTGGGCAGCCTGGTGACGGTGGGGGACGACCCGGCGCCCTGGTGGGTAAAGGTATGTCATGAACTGGAGGAGGACAGGCATGAGACAGAGATCGAAAGGATCGTGGAACCGTAAGGCGGCGGAGGTCCGCCGGGAGTAGGGAGGCTCGGAAGAGAACATGACGCAGCTTGATATTATGGACGGAATGATCCAGCGGCTGAGGGACCGGTGGCCGGAGGTGATCTGCTATACCGACTATGTTCCCCAGGGGTTTCAGCGGCCCGCCTTTCTGGTGGAGATGGGAAAGGTGGTTCAGGAGGAGGCGGGGGGCTACGATACCCGCTTTACCGTGGAGGGAAAGATCACCATTTACCTGGAAACGGATCTCTACCACCACAGCCACGTCCCCGCTCTCTGTCAGCGGGAGGCAGAGGTGATGGCCCTTTTCTCCCACGGATATTTTCCCGTGGGGGACAGAAGCCCCCATGTGGACCGGATCCAGGGGGAGCGCAGCTATGAAAGCGCCCAGGTGACGCTGAGCGTTTCGTTCAGCGAACGCTGGGACAAGGAGGAGGAATATCCCCTTCTCCAAAGTGTGAACGTTAAGATCCAATAACAAAAACAACAGAAACAAGGAGGAACAAAAAATGGGTTTACCTAGTATCAATGTGATTTTTAAAGCGGCGGCGGAGACTGCCGCGCAGCGGATCCGTAAGGGGATCGTGGCAGTCATTGTCCGGGACGCGAAGGCGGCGGGGAATTATACTCTGACCTCGGAGCGGCAGATCCCCAAGGAGCTGGGGGCGGAAAACAGGGCCTATGTCCAGCGCGCCTTTACCGGCTATGAGACCCGGCCCCAAAAGGTGCTTTTGTGCGTGACAGCGGCGGACGCCGCCGGGTTTGAGGAGCCTTTGGCCTGGTTGGGCAGCCAGTCCTTTGACTATCTGGCGGGTCCCCCCAGCCTTACCCAGGAGGAGGCCAAGGAGCTGGCCGACTGGGTGAAGGGAGTCCGGGAGGAACGCTCCTCCATCGCCAAGGCGGTGCTGCCCAACTACGCCGGAGACCACGAGGCCATTGTCAACTTTGCCGCTTCCGGCATTCAGGAAAAGGAGCGGACCTATACGGCGGGAGAGTATTGCTCCCGGATCGCCGGACTGTTGGTGGGAACGCCTATGACCATGTCCTGTACCTACGCGCCCCTTCCCGAGGTGACGGATGTGGACCGGCTCTCCGGCGTCGAGGCGGATGAGGCGGTGGACGAAGGGAAACTGGTGCTGATCCACGATGGGGAAAAGGTGAAGATCGGCTTGGGGGTCAACAGCCTTCAGACCCTGCGCCCCGGTCAGAACGAAAGCCTGAAGAAGATCAAGATCGTGGAGGTACGGGACCTGATCCAGGCTAACCTGCGCCGGGCCTGCCAGGACAGCTGGATCGGGCGGCATACTGCCTCCTACGACGACAAGTGCCTGCTGATCTCCGCTGTGCGGGATTACCTCATCTCCCTGGAGGAGGAGGGGATCCTTCAGGAGGGAAGCACGGTGGGGATCGACGTGGAGAGCGTCCGGGCCTATCTGGAGGACAAGGGCGTGGATACCGCCGGGATGGATGAGCAGGAGATCAAGGCGGCGGACACGGGGAATACCGTGTTTCTGGCCTGCGCCATCCGCGTTTTCGACGCTATCGAAAACATCGTGATCGTTGTCAATCATTGAGAAGGAGGAGAATGAAATGAAAATTGATTCTGCGAAAAGAGTGATCGCCGGTACCTGGGGAACGGTCTGGATGGACGGCGAGCAGGTGGCGGAGTGCTACGGCTGCCAGGCCAAGATCTCTGCGGACAAGGAAACGGTATCCCTGTGCGGACGGCTGATGGACGGACACAAGGTCATGGGCCTGTCGGGGACGGGGAGCCTGAAGCTCCACAAGGTCAACTCCCGCATGGGGCAGCTTTTGGGGGAGGCCATGAAGAAGGGGACCGATCCCCGCTTCACCATCGTGACCAAGCTGGACGACCCGGACGCCTACGGGGCCGAGCGGGTGAGTCTTTCCAACGTGAGCTTTGACGACCTGACCCTGGTGGACTTCGAGGCTAAGCAGCTTGGAAAGGTGGAGTGCCCCTTTACCTTTGAGGACTTTGAGTACCTGGATATGATCCAGGCCTGAAGGGCGAAGAAGGGGGCTTAGACCAAAAGCGTCCAGCCTCCTTTGCAGCCTGATCGGGGCCTTTCATTAAATGTAATAAAAACCATAAAAAGGAGCGACGACATGAGTGAAATGCTGGACCGGCTCTTGAAGCCGGAAGCGCCCAATGTAAATAAGGACCTGCCCACGGGCAAATATAAGCTCAAGCGGCTGAGCAAGGCGGTGGGGGAGGATGTGGTCTTTACCCTCCGTGCCCTTCCCTATGGCCGGGTGCAGGACATCAAGGGAACGTCGGAGGATACGGAGGTCTCCATTCTGCTGGCCGGGTGCGTGGACCCTGACCTGAAGGCCCCCGCCCTGATGGAAAAGTACGGCGGGCCCACCCCGGCGGAGGCGGTAAAGGGACTGCTGCTGCCCGGAGAGATCGAGGACATGGCACGGGAAGTGGAGCGGCTGAGCGGGTATCGGAAGACCACCATTGAAGAAATAAAAAACGCCTGAGGGAGGGCAGCGATCCCGAGCTGAATCTGCTGTATTATCTCTTCCGCGAAAAAAATGTGGTAGACCTGAAAAAGGTCTACCACATGAGCGGAGGGGAAAAGGACCTGCTCTCAGCGCTGGCGTCCTACGACCTGGCTCACAGGCAATGACGGGACGCCCCCGCGGAGGGAAACGGAGGGCCTGCCTCCGGGCGGATGATATCCGCCCCTACAATATCTCTCATTCATTTGAAAGGTCGTGTAGGGGCGGCTATCAGCCATCGGGGACAAAAGAGGGGGGCAAAAGAACCGTCCCCCTGTGTTCAAAGAACCGCCTCCCTGTGTTTTAAAATCCTCCAATAGATGCCCAAAAATGCTGGAAGTAGAAGATGGTAATCAGTGAAAGAACTAAACCTATAACAATTGTTACAAATCGGAAACGTTGGTGAACGTTAAGAGACTTCCACCATTTTTTGAATTTTTTTAACATAAGTAAAACTCCTTTCAGAAGGAAGTAACAAGGGAGTAGAGTAGTAATCCCTAAAGAAAATGATACCAAAAAACGATAAAAAGTCAAGGGAGGGAAAACGATGAAAGAAACAACTATGGTAGGTTCTGGGGAAAAATATTCCTCGACTCTCAAAAAAATGTCTCGGGTGACAAGAGCATTCTCCAAAGATGAAGAAGAAATGGAGGCACTGTTGGAGAATCTGAGCAAAAATAAGTATGAAATTGAGCTCGATATCAGCAGGGCGGAAAAACAACTGAAGGACTTGAAGGAACAGCTCCTTTCCACGGGGGAAGCTGACCGAGAAACGCTGGTAAGCAATCAGATAGCCCTAGATGGCATGAAGCGAAACCAGCAAGAGGTTGTTCGGAAGATTAGAGAGACGGAAAATTACATGCAGGGGCTTACGGGGGAGGGCCTGTTTGAAAAGCTCAAGAATGCCGGAGTGTTTAAAATGGTGGGACAGCTTGGGTTAGAAGAGATTGACGTTGTAGGAAATAGTCTCCTTGGTAGCGAGGGGGGAACAATGGCAACATCAATAGCTTCTTATATCGGGCAGGGAGCTATGGCGGGTACTATGTTGGGAACACCAGGAGTCGGCACAGCGATCGGAGCGGCAGCGGGGGCCTTGATGGGGATGGCCGATGGCGTTATCAAAATCTTTAAAGACCGAGACGCCGCCTTCAAATCCCATGTCAAAGGCATGGTAGATACCCAATCTGCCCTTCGTGACAACGAAATGCTCTCCGGCTCCACCTACGCCGCCCAGCGGGAAAAGTCCATGGCGGACGCTCTGGCACAAATAGGATCCGGCGGGGCTACCCCGGAGCTGATCCAGGACTTTCAAAGCTGGGGGATCGACGGCATGGGGCTGCTGGCGGACCGCTATGGTGTTGGCCGGGAGGAGATCTACGACAAGGTGGCCGCTGGAGAGATCGCGGGAGAAGAGGCGGCGGAGGTGCTCCGCCGGGCGGTGGAAAAGGCTTTCCCAAGCGCCATGCTGGATTCGGGGGAGACCTACCTGGGCAAGACCACCCAGCTGGAAAAACGGGAACAGGAGCTAAACGGGATCATAGGCTCTTCTTACAACCAAACCGCCCTCACCGGGCTTCAGGCGGACTACGAGGCTTTCCAGGGTTCCCTGGGCGAGGAAATGAAGGCCATGAACAGCATGATCGGCGAGGGCCGGGGCATGGCGGAAAACATGGAGCGGCAATACCAACGGGAGGCCCTGAGTATGCTGGCCACGGGAGAGGGCAATACCCTCTACGAGGGGGAGGGCCAAAAGCGGCTGGAGGAAATGCACCAGGAGTACGCCGCCATGAAAACAGAGTTTGACACGGCGGACGAAGCCCGAAAAGCGGAGATCGGGGCCCAGATCGAAGCCTTGAAGAGCGAGGCGGAAAGCCTTGCCAAGGACGCCTACAACGCCAGCGAAACGGGGATCGCCCTACGGGATACGGAGCTGGAGATGATCGAGGCCATCCGGGCCAACACACAGGCTTTGGGCGGGGCGGCCTGGAACCGGGAGTACATGGTCCAACTGGAGGAGAGCAAGGGAATGTTGGACGGAGAGCAGACCCTTGCCCTGCGAAACTGGAAGAGGGACCACCCGGAGGGGATTTCCGGCAGCTATGATCCCAACTCTCCTTATCTGACAGGGGAAAGGACCCTGACGCCTGCATCCTCCTACCTGACAGGGGGCTACGCCTACGGGTTGGACCGGGTGCCTTATGATAACTTCCCGGCCCTGCTCCACCAGGGGGAGCGGGTATTGACGGCCTCCCAGGCCAGAGCGGAGGACCGGGGGGGTGGAGGGGTCAAGGTGGAGATCGGGCAGATGAGCTTTGGCTCGTCGGTCTCCGACCCGGCCCAGGCGGCGGAGATCTTCGCCAGGGAATTAGAGAGGGAGCTTTTGCTGGCTCGGCCGGGATAGGGGGCGGGTTTGGAACCCGCCCCTACGAAAAAAGCAGGGGAACGCCGTAGGGGAGGGGCTTGCCCCTCCCGCCTGGGTATGGCACGACGGGTTGACAGAATCCGTAGGGACCGTCGTCCCCGACGGTCCGGCCCTGCGACCTTGCGAAGACGCTGATCGCTTTCGACGCAAAAAACCAGACGTAGCGGGAGGATCCCCGCCGCGCCTGGTTTTGTCGTTTCAAATTCGTTTTTTCGTCAGGAGTACATTTCCAGCGTCTCCAGCAGTACCCGGTCGAACCGGGGGGCGTCCAGCTCCAAGGCAACCTCCACATTGGGGGTCCCGCCCGCAGGAAGGGGGTCAAAGTGATATTCGTGGGCGATATCTGACGGGGGGACGTCGGAGCGGAAGCCCCGGATGTCGCATACCGTCATGCCACGGGTAAATTCCCCCCTGGTCTCTACCGTCACATGCATTTTGGCGCTTTTAGTAATGACGGTGGGATCGATCATCCACATTACCGCACAGGCGTCGCAGAAGCTGTCCCGGCCGGGCTTGCCCTCCCGGTCTCCAAAGAGCCGGGCGGCAAATTGGGCGGCGGGGTTGCCTATGGCCTTTACCCTGTCCCTCATTTCCGGGGTGGCTACCTGCTGCCGGGTCAGGTTCAGGCCCACCATTCGGATGGGGATGCCGGACTCAAAGACCAGCTTAGCCGCTTCGGGATCCACAAAGATATTGAACTCCGCCGCCGCTGTGGCGTTTCCACCGGCGGTGCTGCCTCCCATAGTAAGGATATCGGGGATCCTTTGGGCCAGCCGGGGCTCCTTTAAGAGGGCCTGGGCAATGTTGGTCAGGGGGCCCAGGGTGATGAGGGAAACGTCATTCTGATCCATAAAGGTTTCGATGATGAAATCTACAGCATGCTGCTTTTCCAGGGGCTTTTGGGGTTCGGGGACCTGGATATTGCCCAGCCCTCCCGCGCCGTGGACATAGGAGGCGTCCTGAAGGGGGACCAGCAGGGGCTTTGCGTACCCGGCAAAAACAGGTACGTCGGTCCGTCCGGCGATCTCTGTGACATAACGGGTATTGCGCTGGGTATTTTGGAGTCCCACGTTGCCGCCCACTGTGGTAATGCCCAACACATCCAGCCGCTTCAGGCACAGGAGAAGGGCCATGGCGTCGTCTACACCAGTATCACAGTCGATAACTACCTTGCGCTTGTCCGCCATAGGCTTACTCCTCTTTAGCGGCGGCCTGTCCGGACTCTACCCTCCGGCGGCGGCGGATGGCCAGCATCCCGGTAATGCCCAGAGCGATAATGGTGGCGGCGTAGGGGATCATCTCCAGGAACTCGGTGGGGAAGGTGGTCTGGTTCTTCATGGTGGTGGAAAGCTCCTGGCAGAAGCCGAAGAGAAGGGAGGCCAGGGCGGAGCCGATGGGCTCGCCGTTTGCCATGTTCTGGGCGGACAGGCCGATATAGCCCCGGCCGTTGGCCATGCCCTTCATAAAGAAGGTGACGAAGCTCATGGACAAAAACGCGCCGGAAAGGCCCGTCATGACGCCGCAGATGGAGAAGGAGACATAGCCTACCTTGGGAACGGAGATCCCGACGGACTCGGCGGCGTGGGGATTTTCTCCCACCGCCCGGATCCGAAGGCCAAGCCGGGTCTTTTTCAGCAGCACCCACACCAGGACCACGCTGAGAAGAGCCAGCCAGGTGAGGAGACTCTGGCCGGAAATGATCCTGCCGATAACGGGGATCTTCTCGATCAGTTTGAACAGCCCGCCGATAATGGGGGTATCCGGTCCAAGGTTGGGGATCTGGTAGGACCGGAAAGCGCCGGCGGTGGTGGACTTCTCTCCGGTAAGGAGATACATGACGAATACTGTGCCGCCTGTAGCCGCCAGGTTGAAGGCAATACAGGTCAGGTACAGGTCCGCCTTGCCGGAAATACTGGCGAAGGCAATGATAAGTCCGGAAACAAGGCCCACGGCAATGCCGCCCAAAAGGCCGATCCACATGCTTCCGCTATAGTGGGCGCAGATGACGGCTCCCAGGGCGGACCAGAGGATCATGCCCTCAAGGCCCATGTTGAACATGCCCGCCTGCCGGCAGATGAGAGCGGCGAGAGCGGCAAAGATGAGGGGGGTGGAAAGACGAATGGCGTCGGCAATAAATGCTACCCAATCAATACTCATAGCGTTGCTCTCTCCTTTCTTAAGCCGCCGTATTGGCCTGCTGCTTCTGCTTCCTCTCGGCCTCTTCCTTCTCGGCAGCCTTGAAGATAAGCTTGTGCTTGGTGCCCGACATAAAGGACTCGGCGGCGATGAGCAGGATGATGATGCCCTGGATCACGGTAATGAACTCCTTGGGGATGTCGCCCGAGGTATTTACCACGTCGGCGCCGATGCGGATGTAGGCCAGGAACAGGGCTCCTATGGGCACCAGCGCCGGATTCTTCTTGGCCAGCACCGCCACCAAAAGACCGTCAAAGCCGTGCTGAGTGGTGGCGGTCCACTGAAAGCGGGTGTAGTTGCCCAGCATTTCGGTGGCGCCGGCGATGCCGGCCACGCCGCCGCCGATGAGCTGGGCGGCAAAGGAAATACCCACCGCCGAAAGGCCTACCGCCCCGGCAAACTGAGGGTTCTCACCCACCAGGCGCATCTTCCAGCCAAAGCTGGTCTTGTAGAAGACAATGGCGACAATGATAACACAGAAAATAGCAATGATAAGGCCGGACTGGACCCGGAAGGACTTAAGGACGGCAAGAAAACCCTCCTTTTCCTGGACGCCTGAGAACAGCCGGGGCATCTGGGCATTTTCGGGAAGCTCCAGGGAGCCGATGAAGGAGATGGTATTGTCCTTCATGTGATACCGCATGATCCAGGTGGCCAAAAAGCCGATGATGCTGTTAAGCATCAGGGAGACCACCACCACGTTGGCGTTGAATTTCCGCTCCATGATGGCGGGGATAAAGGCCATGACAATACCGGTGAGGGCTGCCACCAAAAAGAGCAGGGGCAGCATCACAGGGGCGGGGAGAGCGTTGCCCAGCTTCACCGAGACAAAGGTGACCATACAGGCCGACAGCATGAAGATACCCTCAGGTACCAGGTTGAAGCGGTTTACTGCGTACATAAAGCACATGGATAGGCCGCAGATGGTAAAGGGGATAGCCAGGTTGATGACGCTTCCGATCCGGCGTGGGGAAGAGAAGGGACCCAGAATAAACTGCCGGACGATAAAGACGGGATCGTCGCTGATGGCAAAAAGGATGATAAGGGCTACCGCATAGGCGATGACAAGGCCCACCAGCGTACGGACGATCTCCATGGTGGTTTCGATCTTTTGCGTCTTGCTCACAGTAATCCCTCCATTTCTGCCCCTGTCATTTCCCGGACGCCCAGCATGTATTCGCCCAGTACATCCTCGGAGACTTGGTTGGCCTTGGGGAAGGCGGCGGCGATCTTGCCCTTTCGCATGACCAGCAGCCGGTCGGAGCACTCCAGCACCTCGTTGAGATCGGCGGAGATCAGCAGACAGGCCAGATTTTCCTCCCTGGCCTTGCGGACAATGGTCTTGCGGATCATCTCGGCGGTACCCACGTCGATGCCCCGTGTAGGCTGGCAGGCCAGCAGGAAGTTGGCGCCGGAGGTAAACTCCCGGGCTACCACCACCTTCTGGATGTTGCCGCCGGAGAGCATCCGTACCGGCTCGTCAGGACTGTCGCAGGCGATCTCAAAGTCCTTGATGTACTGGTCCACCAATTTATCGATCTTTTTGGCGTCCATAAAAAGTCCTTTTTTGAACTCCTTTTTGGCAAAGCGGTCGGCTACGATGTTCATTTTGATGGACATGTTGCCGGCCACGCCCTCCACCATCCGGTCCTCGGCAATGTAGGCCATGCCCAGGTCCCGGATCTCCCGGACGCTTTTGCCTTTGATGGACTCGCCGTTCAAAAGCGCCTCGCCGGAGGCGAAGGAGCCCAGGCCGGAGAGTACCTGGGCAAGCTCTGTCTGGCCGTTGCCCTCCACCCCGGCGATGCCAACCACCTCTCCGGCGCGGATATCGAAGGAAAGGCCGTCGATAACGTTCTTGCCAAAGGAATTTATTTTGACCAGATCCCGGATGGAGACCACGGGGGTACCCAGTGTGGGATCCTCTTTTTCGATTTTAAGTACCACGTCCCGACCCACCATTAGCTTGGAAAGAGAAGCTTGGGTCAGGTCCTTGGTATTGTAGGAGCCCATGCAGGCGCCGTGGCGCAGAACAGTGACACGGCCACAGATGTGCATGACCTCCTCCAGCTTGTGGGAGATGAAAATGACGGAAACGCCGTCATCCCGGAGGATAAACAGCTGCTCGAACAGCTCCTCCGTCTCCTGGGGGGTGAGGACGGCGGTGGGCTCGTCCATGATGAGGATCTTGGCGCCCTTGATAAGAGCCTTGAGAATTTCTACCTTCTGCATTTGACCCACGCTCAGGTCTGCGACCTTGGCACGGGCGTCGATCTTGAAATTATACTTGTCGGCGATGGCCTGAGTATCGGCCACAGCCCTTTCAAAGTCATAAAGGCCGTTCTTGACGGGCTCGATGCCCAAGGTGACATTTTCCGCTACAGAAAGGGAGGGAAGCAGCATGAAATGCTGGTGGACCATACCCACACCCTTGTGGATGGCGTCCAGGGGGTTGGCGATCTTTTCTTCCTTCCCGTCGATGAAGATCTTTCCCTCATTGGGGACCTCCATACCAAAGAGCATTTTCATCAGGGTGGTTTTTCCCGCGCCGTTCTCGCCTACCAGACCGTGGATCTCATTTCTCTGAACCACCAGATTCACGTCCCGGTTGGCAATAAAGCCGTTGGAATAGATCTTTGTAATGTTCTGCATTCGAAGCACTTCATCCGCCATGAGGTTACCTCCCTCTATATCGGAAGGGGCCGGCAGCGGCGAACGTTGCCGGCCCCGATCCGTCTCGTTCAGATGCTGGGATAAAAGGTAGGACGTTTCTTACTTCGCTGCATTGACGTAGTCCATGTACTCGGCCTCAGAGGCAAAGTCAAAGTAGCTCTTGATCTTCAGCTCGCCGCTCTTGACCTTGTCGGCCACGCCGGCCATCTCGTCCCGCAGTTCCTGGGGGACCATCTCCTGGAAGAAGGCGTTGTCCACGTAGCCCACGGCGTTGTCGGCCAGACCCAGGGTCACGCCCTGGCCCCAAACGGCCTCGCCGGCCTCCACCTGATGGAAGAAGGCGATGAAGGAGTTGCCCACTTCCTTCAGCATGGAGGTGAGGATCACGTCGGCCTTCTCAGGGTTGGCGCTGTCCTTGTAGGTCTGATACTGGTCGGAGTCCACGCCGATAGCCCAGGTGCCGGTCTCCATGGCGGCCTCAAACAGGCCGTCGCCGGAGCCGCCGGCCACCTGATAGAAAACGTCAGCGTTGTTGTTGCGCTGCTGGTCCAGGCACAGGTTCTTCATGATAACGGGATCGCTCCAGGAGCCGCAGGCGGCGGTGACCACCTTGCAGTTGGGATCCTTGGCCTTGACGCCCTCAATGAAGCCGGTGACGAAGTCGTTAATGACAGGGTTCTCCATGCCTACGTTGACGGCCACGGTGCCGGTCTCACTCATACCGGCAGCCATCATACCGACCAGATAAGAGCCCTCGTTCTGGGCGTAGGCGATGTAGGAGACGTTGTCGTGACCGGTGAGGTCGGGAGAGTCGTCGAACACCAGGAACTTCTGGTCGGGATACTCAGGGGCGATCTCCAGGAAGTTGCCGGTGTAGGTGGAGGAGGCCACCAGATACTCATAGCCCTGCTCCAGAGCGTCCCGGATGTAGTCATTGTACTTGTCGGCGTTGGAGGCGTCGCCGGTCTCGATGGTTTTTACGTCCCAGCCCTCGCTGCGAAGGGTCTCCATGCCCCGCTCACCGGAGTCGTTGAAGGACTTGTCGCCCAGGTTGCCCACAATGTAGGCGATCTTGCCCTTGCCGGCGGGCTCCACAGGAGCCTGGCTCTCCGTGGTAGGAGCCTTGCTCTCGGTGGTGGGAGTTTTCTCCCCACCGCAGGCTGTCAGGCCCAGGGACAGAACCATGGTGGAGGCGAGCAGGATACTGGTCAATTTCTTGTTCATTTCTTTTTCCACTCCTTTTCGTATTTTGAACAAACTTTTCTCCAGAGAGAAAAGGAAGTTCCCGTTTGGGAGGGCGCCCTTATTTCGGACGCCGGGTCAAATCGTGGATCCAATTCATGGAGAGGACTCGAAGGATGCCCACCACGGCCTCCAAAGCGATGATGGCCTTAAGGATGGCTACCACGATCACCGGGGGAAGCTCCCATAGGAAGGCAGCGGCCGCTGCCAAGGGAATACAGAGCATCCACATAATGACGATATCGGAATAAAAGCCTGTTTTACCGTCTCCACCCGCCCGGAGAATACCGATCATGCCGGTCATTTCCAGCAGGGAGAAGGGCCAGATGCAGGCAATGACCACCATAAACTGCCGGGAGTAGGCCACCGCGTCGGGCTCCAGATTGTAGAGGGACAGGAAAGGCGTTCGAGCCAGAAGGGTGATCCCCCCAAGGCCCACACCAATGGCGGCGCCCAGCCAAAGCATACTCTTGGTTTGCCGTTTCACGCTCTCCCGGCGTCCCATGCCGATGGTCTTGCTGACGATCACGTTGCAGGCGTTGAGGTAACCGTTTCCCACGCTGGCGCAGAGATTGTAAAGGACCATGGATACGTTGTAGCCGGCCACCACGCTGGTACCAAGCTGCCCGGTGATCATGCTGCCGGCGCTGGTGCCCAGGGACCAGATCATCTCATGGGCCACGATGGGGGCGCTTACCCGAAAAAGATCCCGGCCCAATTGCTTGTCCCGCCGTTTCAAATGGTGAAAACGGAAGCTCAGCCGGTTTTCCAGCCTGAAAAGATAGTACCCGCAGATAAGAAGCTCCAGGAGCCTTGCGGTTACGGTGCCTACGGCGATCCCGGCGACCCCCAGCCGGGGGAAACCGAACCGGCCATAGAGCAGACAGTAATCCAAACCGATGTTGACGGAATAGGAGATGAGATTGGTGACAAGAACGATCCGGACCTTCTCTACCCCCCGGCAGGCGGCGAAGATCATGACGCTGAGGGCGCAGGGAAGATACATCACCGCTACCTTCCGAAGGTAGGATGCGCTGAGGGTCAGCACCTGGGGATCCTTTAAGTAAATACGCATCACCAGATGGGGGGCGGCCATGACCACCGCAGTAAAAATAAGGCCAAACAGGGCGATGGTTCTGAGAGCGGTGGCGAGTACGGTGCGGATGGCTTCCAGATCCCGGCGGCCCCAATACTGGGCGATCAGGACACAGCAGCCCACGGCAAAGCCGTTGCAGACGGTATAATAGATGAAGAAAATCTGATCGGCTTGAGTAACAGCGGTCATTTGCAGCTGGTCGATGCTGCCCAGCAGAATACTGTTGACCGTGTCCACGCTGAGGCGCAGAAGCTGCTGAAGAACGATGGGAAAGGCCAGGGAGAAGATACTGCCGTAAAAGGTCCTGTCCCGGATCAAAAGGCCCTGACTCATTTTTCCGGAACGGAGCAAATGGCGTTCACCAGCCATTTACGGAACAGGGAAGGGTCGACCTCCAGGGCAACGGACATGTTGGGAGCCCGGCCAGAGACGCCGCGCAGATCCACAAAGGTGTGGCCCGCGGTATAACTTCCGGTATGCTCCACATCCGCGAAAAAGTCTTTGCAGGTAAGGCATTCCGGGCAGAGGGCGGCCGCAAGGGCCAGGGCGTCGTGCATGACCAGATCCTCGCCGCCCTTGCTCCGGCGCTGAAGCATAAAATCCAAAAGGTCGGCGGCCAAGGTCCCGGCCTTGGAGCCCTTGCACCGAAGCTGGGCCACGTCCTCCTCCGTCATAACGGCCTTCAGGGTCACATCCAGCCCCACCATGGTCATGGGGATCCCGCTTTGAAAGACAATGTGGGCCGCCTCAGGGTCCACCCAGATATTAAATTCCGCTGTGGGAGATACGTTGCCGCCGTGTGCAGCCCCTCCCATGAACCAAATGTGTTTGATGAGTCCCGCCAGATCCCGGTGGTTACATAAGGCAATGGCAATGTTGGTCATAGGGCCGATCACCAGCAGCTCCAGGTCCCCTGCGCACTCTACAGCCAAGTCGTATACGAGTTCGGAGGCGATCCGGCAGTCAAAGGAGGAGCACTGGGCGTGGGGAAGAGTGATGGTCCCCAAGCCGGTTTTCCCGTGGGTACCGGTCCCTCCCTCATCGTTGACGATACCGCTCAAAAGAGGGCGTACCGCTCCGTGAGCGACAGGGATATCCGTCCGGCCCAGGTATTCCAGCAGATCCAGGTTGTTCTGGCTGGTATAGTTTTCAGATACGTTGCCGTTGACTGAGGTGACGGCCCTGACCTCCACCTGGGGACTGCCCAGAGCGGCCATAATGGCGATGGCGTCGTCGGTGCCGGTGTCGCAGTCGATAAGAAAGGGGCGCTTATTCATAGGCCGATGATCCTCCTTGTGAAAAATATCTATAAAGTAGCGCCACCCATCGTCATAGGTATCTTCTGACATCTTACGCCAGAGACAAAGCCACTTCCATCATCTGAGTGAAAGCGGTCTGCCGCTCCTCGGCGGTGGTGATCTCGTCTGGGCCGTCGGAGATGGTCAGGATACAAAGGGCGTTGACCCCCGCCGCCGCGGCGTTGGTGTAGAGGGCGGCGGACTCCATCTCCACCGCCAGCACTCCCATTTCGGGCCAGGTCTTGCCGTGGGGTAGGTCCACCCCATAGAACACGTCGGAGGAGAGGATGTTGCCCACATGGTATTTGTACCCAAGCTCCTTGGCGGAGGCTACCGCCTTCTCCAGCAGCTCAAAGCTACAGATGGGAGCAAAGGTACCGGGGAGGCCTTGAAGGTTTACATAATTTCCGGTGGTGCAGGCTCCCTGTCCGAAGACCATCTCCTTCACGCGGACGTAGGGCTGAAGGGTACCGGCGGTGCCGATCCGGATCAAATTCTTGCAGCCGTAAATATGGATCAGCTCATAGCTGTAAATGCCCATGGAGGGACAGCCCATGCCGGTACCCATAACGGAGACGGGCTTGCCCTTATAAGTACCTGTGAAGCCGAACATATTCCGGGTGGCGTTAAACTGCTTCACATTTTCCAGGTAGTTCTCCGCAATAAATTGGGCCCGGAGGGGATCGCCGGGAAGCAGGATGGTCTCGGCGATCTCGCCGACCTTGGCGGCGATATGGGGGGTGGGCGCGGTAAGTTTCGCGTGAGCCATGATGGTTGCTCCTTTCAATATATAAAAGTTTCAAAGGGTCAATGAGCTGTTGCAAATTCCTGAACCTGGACCCAGGTGGGGATGGAGACTGCCGCTCCCTTCACGCCGATGGCCAGGGCGCTGGCCATGCTGGCGGTGCGGAGGGCCGCTTGTGGCTCCATAGCCTTGGCAAGGCAGGCCAGGAAGTAACCGCAGAAGGTATCTCCTGCCGCGGTGGTATCCACCACAGGGACTGAAAAGATCCCATGGGAGAAACGGTCCGTTCCCTTACCGTAGCGGACGCCGTCTCCTCCCAGAGTCAGCACAATAGCGGCCTGGGGAAATTTCCGGAGAAGGGCCTCCATTACCTCGTCCGGCTCGCTTTCCCGGATGTCGGCAATGGCCTGTCCCTCGATCTCATTGAGAATGAAATAGTCCACCAGCTCCAGAGGATAGGAGAAAAGGGCGTCGTCGATGGGGGAGGGGTTCAAGGCGATCTCCATGCCCTGTTCCTTGGCCTTCCTCATGGCGTAGGGAACGAGATTGGTTTCATTCTGCACCAAAAGGAGATCCCCTGGTCCGAACCTGCTGAAAGCCCGGTCTATCGCTGTCTCGGTCAACGCCTGGTTGGCGCCGCCGGAGATGATGATACAGTTTTGGCCCTGGGAAATAAGCTGGATGATGGCGTGGCCTGTGGCCGTATCCGGAAGGGTCGATACCAACTCCGTATGAGCGCCGCTGTCCCGAAGCAGTTGGGTGAGAAAAGCCCCGTCCTCCCCCACGGCTCCTGCGGCCCAGACCTCAGCGCCTGCCCTAGCCAGAGCGATGGACTGGTTGAGGCCCTTGCCTCCGGGGAAGATATCCATATGCCTGGCGGTAAGGGTCTCCCCGGCCCGGACAAAGTGGTCTACGGCATAGACCTTGTCAATGTTCAGAGAACCGATATTGAGGATCCTCATAGAAAGATCCTCCCTTAGAGCTTGGCGTACTCAATGGCGATCTGAGCGGCTACTCTGGCGTTATTGTAGGCCAGTTGAAGGTTGGAGGCGAAGGAGACGCCCTTGGTGTAATCTTTGATATGGGCCAGAAGATAAGGGGTAGTCTCCTTGCCGTGGATGTTGTCTTTTTTGGCGGAATCCAGGGCTCGCTGAATGACGGCCTCTATCTTCTCGTAGTCCAACTCGTACTGGGCGGGAATGGGGTTTCCAATGACCACGCCGCCCTTGAGTCCCAGGTCCCACTTGGTCTTGAGGATGGCGGCGGCCTCCTTGGGGGAATCCACCTTGCAGTCCACCGTACACCCGCTCTTGCGGCAGTAGAAGGCGGGGAAGTCCTCGGTATTCATGCCCAGTACGGGAACGCCCTGGGTTTCCAAGTATTCCAGGGTTTTGGGAATGTCCAGCAAAGACTTGGCTCCGGCGCAGACGACCGCCACGGCGGTGGAGGCCAGCTCCTGAAGATCGGCGGAGATATCCATGGTGACCTCGGCTCCCCGGTGGACGCCGCCGATACCGCCGGTGGCAAAGACCCGGATCCCGGCCATTTCGGCCAGCATCATGGTGGTGGCAACGGTGGTGGCTCCCGTCCTGCCGGTAGCCAAATAGACCGCTACATCCCGACGGCTCACCTTGCCTACCCCATCGGCCCGGCACATGATCTCCAGCTCCTCGGGGGTGAGGCCCACCTTCAGCTTGCCGCCAATGATGGCGGTGGTGGCGGGAATGGCGCCCTCGGCCCGGATGACCTCCTCCACCTTGTGGGAAAATTCCACGTTTTCGGGGTAGGGCATACCGTGGGAGAGAATGGTGGATTCCAGAGCGACCACGGGTAAGCCCTTGTCAAGAGCGGCCTGGACCTCAGAGGAAACATCAAGATACTTGTTCATGCCGGTCAAGTCTCCTTTCAAAGTGTGGGACGGTCATTCGGTGCTGACGATCAGAGGGATAAACTTCTTCTCCAGCACGTCCACCAGTCCCAGGTCGGTACATTTGATCTCAGGAGACACGGCCAAGGACATGAGGGTAAGAAACATCATGGGATTTTCATGCTCCAGACGAAGGGTCTTCACCGCCTGGAAAAACGTTTCAAAGACATGGGTGAGAATCTCCACCGGCTCTTCGGTGAGAAGCCCGGCTACGGGGAGAGACACCTCACTCAAAACCTTGCCCTCCAGTACCGCGCACAGTCCGCCCCCAATCTCAATGAGCCGGTTGGCGGCCAGGGCCATATCGGCGTCGTTCTGGCCGAAGACCATGAGATTGTGACTATCGTGGGCATAAGTGGTGGCAAGGGCGCCCCGGAAACGGGGAAAGCCGCTGAGAAGGGCCAGGGAGACCTCCTTACCGGGAGCCTTCTCCGGACCATAGCCATGGCGGTAAATGACTGCCAGCTTGATAAGTTCCCGTGTATCCAGCTGCCCGTTCCGAATGGGGATCCACTGTTGGGTCCTGGTGGTGCGGGTGACCTTGGAATTGCCTCCCAGCACATTGCATAGGGCTTTTGAGCCCTCTGCCTGGGGAAGGGAAAAGTCCGCCTCCTCCAAGGGGAGGACGTGGACGGAGTGATAAAAGGGATCAGGGAAGGGCTTGGAGGAAACGGAGACGAGGCATTTCCCATTCTCCGCCACTACATGGCCATCGGAAAGGACCAGACTGGGAACAAATTGCTCCAGATCCTCCACAAGCAGCACATCCGCCTTGTAGCCGGGGGAGACAGCTCCCCGGTCATAGAGCCGCAGCCGGGCGGCGGCGTTGATGGTGGAAAAGCGCACCGCACGGACAGGATCCAGACCCAGAGCTACAGCCCGGCGGAGATTGGCGTTCAAATGCCCCTCCCTGACCAGGTCGATAAAGGGTACGTCGTCAGTGATGAGCATGATCCGGTCCTGGAGGGGGAAGCGGTTAAGATACTCCATGGTCTCGGCGGAGAAGAAGCTACGCTGGACCTGAACGGAAAAACCCGCCGCCAGCTTTTCCTTCAGCCGGGGCAGGGACATATCGGTGTGGTCGCAGTCCAGCCCGGTGGACCGGAAGGCTTGGAGCCGCTTCCCTGTAAGGGCGGGAACGTGGCAGTCCATCATGACGCCCTTTTTCCGGGCGGTCTCCACCACCGACAGGATCCGTTCATCTCCGTCGGCCACACCGTTGAAGTCCATGACCTCCCCCAGGCCCTTAACTCCGGGGATATCCAGAGCCTGCGCCATCTGCCCGGCCTCCATGGAGAAGCCGGAGCGCTCCAGCCCAGGGGCGGAGGGGATGGTGGAGGGAGCCATCATCAGAACGTGAAGGGGGGTGCCCAGAGCGGCTTCGGTCAGGGCCCGGATCCCCTCCAGGCCAAAGACGTTGCCGATCTCATGGGGGTCGGCGGCCACCGTGGTGGTGCCGAAGGAAAGAATGGTCTCAATAAAGTGGGCGGGAGCCATCATGCTGCTTTCAAAGTGCATGTGGGCGTCGATAAGCCCCGGAATGGCATAGCGGCCTGCGCCGTCAATGGTCCGCAGGGCGGTATAGGGGAAGTCCATCTCCCCTGCATAGGCGATGGTGTCGCCGCAGACGGCGACAGAGCCCTCCAGAATCTGTTCGGTAAACACGTTGACGATCTTTACGTGCTCGATCACCAGATCAAAGGGCTTTTTTCCATTGATGGCAGCGACGCAGTCCACTCCCATAGTATTCTCCTTTACAGTTGAAGACAAGCGCTCTCCGCCCGCAGGCGGCCTTTTTCGGCTTCGTCCCAGGCGGCCTGAACACTGACGTTGGGGTTGATGGTGTGGGAGTGCTGAAGGGCCAGCCGGGCCACCCCGGAGGCAAAGATCAAGGTCTGTTCCGGATCAAGACCGTGAACGGAGGCGTAGAGAAGTCCACCCATAAAGGCGTCTCCCGCACCGGTGGCGTTGGCGATAAGGTCCAGTGGCTCCCCACGGACCCGAACGGCTCGGCCCTCCTGGTCCAGAGAAAAGCACCCCTCCCGGCCCAGGCTTACCACCACCCGGCCCACCCCTCGCTCCAGCAGGCGCCGACAGGCCTGCTCCAGACCGTAGGAAAGGCTCAGACCGCTGAGCTGTTCCAGCTCGAAACGGTTGGGTTTGATGGTATCATAACCGGTAAGGTCTCCGGACAGCTTCCGGGCATATGTGCAGCTGACCGGATCAATAAAAATGGGGATCTGGTCCCCATAGGTCTTTGTAACATACGTAAGAATGGCCTCGGGAAGCCCCGAGTCCATCGTAATGGCTCCGGCCCCCAGAAGGACCTGCCGCTTTTCCTCCAGAAACTCTACCGTAAGGTGCTGGAGGACCCGCATGTCGGAGATGGCCAGGGCCATCTCTCCCAAATCGTTGTGGAGGGAAAGATAGACTGAGGAGCCATGGCCGGGTACTACCATGGAGTGGGAGGGATCGATCCCCATTTCCCGGCAATCCCGCTGGATCTCCCCGGCATGGATGTCGCTGCCCAGGGCGGTGATAAGCTTGACCTTTAGTCCCAGGCGGGCAGCGTTGGCACAGACGTTGTGGGTCACGCCTCCTACGCTTGCACCGATGATTCCGGGGTTGGAATCTTCCATGACCAAGGGAAGGGCGCTGCGGCCCATCATATCGATATTGGCGGCGCCAATGCCCAGAATATAACGCTCCGATTCCGGAGGGTTCCCGGTCTTCAAGTCAACACACATAGCCTTGTCCTGTTCTTATGAAAGGATAAAGGGGCGGAAGAGGATATAAAACGGTTCTGAAGCACCAAAATTATAACAGTTTTCCCCATCATTGTCAATCCGCCCAAAGGGAATTTCCCATTGGAGAGAAATTCTGTCAAAGCGTTGAAAAAAGGGGTCGAAACCGTTATAATAAGAAGACCAGACACCCCATAGGAGGGATTTGATGTGACTTATCAGGTTTCCGGACGGATCAAAGCGGCGCTGGACGCCCTTGTATCCGATCCACAGATCCAAAGGGCCCTTTCTTTTATGGAGACGGACCAGGAAGAGATCATCCAAAGGCAGATGGAGCTGGCCTCCATCCCCGCCCCTACCTACCACGAGGAGGAGAAAGCCCGGCGGCTTTTGGAGCTTCTGCGCTCCGAGGGACTGGAGGAGTGCCGGATCGACGAGCAGGGCAACTGTTCGGGGCTTCGCCGGGGAACGGGGGGAGGAAAGACGGTCCTTTTGGAGGCTCACATGGATACGGTCTTTCCCCTGGACGCCGACCTTACCCAAAAGCGGGAGGGAGGCTGGATCTACGGCCCCGGCATCGTGGACGATACCCGGGGCTGCGTGACAGTGCTCTCCGTCCTCCGGGCCATGAACGCCGCAGGGCTCCGGACAAAAGGGGATATTCATTTTGTGGGAACCGTCCAGGAGGAAGGGATGGGCGGTATGCGGGGGATGGAATATTATGTAAACCATCACCCGGAGTTGCAGGCCAGCGTCTCCATCGACGGCTCAGGTCACCGGGGGGCCATCTATCTGGCCACCGGGATCCAGACTGCCGAGATCACCTTCCGGGGGAAGGGGGGGCACGCCTATCTGGCTTTCGGAGAGGTGGCAAACCCCATCCACGCCGCCTGCCGGGCTGCGGCCAAAATTGCCTGTCTCCAGGTACCTGACTACCCCAGGACTACCTACGCCGTTACCAATCTCCACGCGGGGAACATGTCCGCCGTTCACGCCATCCCCGGCGAGGCGAAGATCGTGGTGAATTTCCGCTCCAACTCCCCCCAGGAGCTGGAGAAGCTGCGGGGACAGATCTTTGACGCGGTGGAGGAGGCCTGCCGGGAGGAGACGGATTTCTGGGGAAAGGATACCATAACCTGGGAGTGCCACTATCTCTGCGATATTCCCGCCGGACGGCAGGAGAAGGAAGCGCCCATCGTCCAGGCCGCCGTGGCGGCGTCCCAATTCCTGGGCTGTGAGGAGCCCCGGCTTCCTGAAGAGGGCTGCACCAACTGTAGCCGGGCCATTGCCGCCGGGATCCCCGCCGTGTGTCTGGGAGAGGGAGACTACGATCCCTATATCCATTCTCTCAAGGAGCGGTTCAAGGAGGAGGAGGCCTGGAAGGGCTGCCAGCAGGCGCTGCTGGTGACCCTGCTGTGCGCCGGGACGGAGGATGTAGAGAGCGTTTTGGAGTGACCCGCCGGGGGACTTCGGCGGTTCCTGTAAATACGGAAGGAATTGCGCGATATCGTCAGTTCGATAAATAATCAACAGGAGGGCGATCTTATGAAATTCCTGTTTAACAGTGCGGATGAATATTTGCGGCAAAGCGACTGGCGGGACTTTGCCCTCGTTAAGATTTGTCTGTTCTCCATGGGAGTGGTGGCGGGAATCCTGCTGCCGCCTAAGGTGAAGAAGCCTGCTGTTCTGACGGCCGCAGCGGCGTTTATTGCCACCTACATTCCTTTGATGGTGAAGTATGGAAAAATTGTGGCGGGAATGCTGAAAAGCGCTGGGCAGATAGCGGAATGAGCCGGTATTTTTCATCCGGTGGAAGGAAAGCGCAAACGACGCCGGATAACCTCCCTTTGAAAAGGGAAGGGCGTCATTGTGAATTGACAAAAAATCAAAAATGTGGTATATTACAAATATATTTTTACCACAAGGAGGGGGAAGCCCCATGAAGCATGTAAAGACTCTGGAGACCCGGAATCTCTGCGACAGCGCCAGGACCGGCGGCTGCGGCGAGTGCCAGACCTCTTGCCAGTCCGCCTGCAAGACCAGCTGCGGCATCGCCAACCAGCAGTGCGAGAGCGTTCGCAAGTAAGAAGTTCGAGCCTGAAAATGCCGCCGGTTTCGGCGGCATTTTTGCTACAAAAGAAGGGCGGAGAACAGGGTAGTGGGGGGAGGCTGAGACCGGAGCGGGGCAGAGGGCATAGAGCTCCCCAACGGCATGACCTGTTCGCGGTCTGACAACCCCAAGGGCATCCCCACTTGTGATACGGATTTGGAAGGGAAGATACCTATGATACACCGCTATACTCTGAACGGAATGCATGTGGTCATTGACACCCATTCGGGCTCAGTCCACCTGGTGGACGAGGCGGCCTATGACGTGATCGGGCTTTATGACGAGGGAAAGACACGGGCTGAGATCATTCCCGCCATGCTGGAGAAGTACGCCGGGGACCCGGAGGTCACAGCGCCGGAGCTGGAGGAATGCTGTGACGAGGTGGAGGAGCTGAAGGCCCAGGGTAGGCTTTTTGCCCCGGATACCTTCGAGCCCCTGGCCGGAGAGCTGAAGGAGAGAAGCGCCGGGATCGTGAAGGCCCTGTGCCTCCATGTGGCTCACACCTGCAATCTCAACTGCTCTTATTGCTTTGCCAGTCAGGGAAAGTATCACGGGGACCGGGCGGTTATGAGCTTTGAGGTAGGAAAGCAGGCCCTGGACTTCCTCATGGAGCATTCGGGCTCCCGGAGGAACCTGGAGGTAGACTTCTTCGGCGGGGAGCCTCTGATGAACTGGCAGGTGGTGAAGGATCTGGTGCGCTATGCCCGCTCGGTGGAGAAGGGGCGGGGGAAGAATTTCCGCTTCACCCTCACCACCAATGGGGTGCTTATTGACGACGACGTTATCGACTTTGCCAACAAGGAGATGCATAACGTGGTCCTCTCCCTGGACGGCAGACAGGAGGTCCATGACCGGTTTCGGGTGGACTACGCCGGGAAGGGGAGCTGGGAGAAGATCGTGCCCAAGTTCCAGAAGCTGGTGAAGGCCAGAGGGAACAAGGGCTACTATATGCGCGGCACCTTTACCCACCATAACCCCGACTTTCTGGAGGACATCAGGGCCATGCTGGACCTGGGCTTTACGGAGCTTAGTATGGAGCCGGTGGTCTGTGCTCCTGACGATCCCTCCGCCCTTACGGAGGAGGACATGGCCATTGTCATGGACCAGTATGAGAAGCTGGCCGGGCTTATGGCCCAGCGGAGAAAGGAAGGCCGTCCCTTTACCTTCTATCATTACATGATCGACCTGACGGGGGGGCCCTGTGTCTATAAGCGCATTTCGGGCTGCGGCTCAGGCACCGAGTACATGGCGGTCACCCCTTGGGGAGACCTGTACCCCTGCCACCAGTTCGTAGGGGAGGAGAAGTTCAAGCTGGGGGATGTGTGGCAGGGCGTTACCGCCTCCCAGGTCCAGGCCCAATTTGCCGCCTGCAACGTCTATACCCGGCCCCAGTGCCGGGACTGCTGGGCCCGGCTCTACTGTTCGGGAGGCTGCGCCGCCAACGCCTACCATGCCACCGGCTCGGTGAATGGGGTCTATGACCAGGGCTGTGAGCTGTTCCGCAAGCGGATGGAGTGCGCTATCGCTCTGGAGGCGGCCAGGGTCCTCGGAGAAGAATGATGGATACCCCCATTCTGGAATTTTTAAAGGGCTACGAACGGGAGGGGATGTCCCGCTTCCATATGCCGGGGCACAAGGGACTGGGACCTTTGGGGTGTGAGGATTGGGATATCACCGAGGTAAAGGGGGCCGACGTGCTCTATGAGGCGGAGGGGGTCATTGCCCGCAGCGAGGAAAATGCCGCCAGGCTCTTTGGAAGCGGACGGACCCTCTATTCTACCGAGGGCTCCAGCCAGTGTATTCGGGCCATGCTGACCCTGGCTCTTTTGAACCGCCCAGCCGGGCGGGCCCCGGTGGTACTGGCGGCCCGAAACGTCCACAAGAGCTTTCTTTATGCCGCCGCCCTGTTGGACCTGGAAGTGGAGTGGCTTTGGCCGGAGGGGGCGCGGCGAAGCCTGTGCAGCTGCCCTGTCACCCCGGAGGGGCTGGAAAAGGCCCTTTCCGCTATGGAAGCGCCTCCCATGGCGGTCTATCTTACCAGCCCGGACTATCTGGGCGCAATGGCGGACGTCCGGGCTTTGGCGGAAATCTGTCACCGGCGGGATACGCTGCTGCTGGTGGACAACGCCCATGGCTCCTACCTGCACTTTCTGGAAGAGCCCTGCCATCCCCTGGATCTGGGGGCGGACCTGTGCTGTGATTCCGCCCACAAGACTCTGCCTGTGCTGACGGGTGGAGCCTATCTCCATATAGCCAGAACCGCTCCCAAAGCGGCGCTGGAACAGGCCAAGCAGGCCCTGGCCCTCTTTGGCTCCACCAGCCCTTCTTATCTGCTGTTGGCCTCCCTGGACGGCTGCAACGGCTGGCTGGCAGGAGAGGGGCCGGAGCGGATCCGGGCTGTGGCCGCCGCCCTTACAACGCTCAAAGCTCATTTGACCCGGCAGGGCTGGACGCTCTGGGGCCAGGAACCCTTAAAGCTGACGGTGGACGCCGCCGCATCGGGCTGGTCTGGAGAGGAGCTTGCGGACCTTCTGCGCGTGGGGGGGGTGGAGCCTGAGTTTGCCGACCGGGACCATGTGGTGCTGATGGCCTCCGGGAATACCACCGGAGAGGATCTTCAAAGGTTGGCGGACGCCTTGGACTGTGGGACGCCCCGGCCCTCGGAGTCCACCCTTCCGCCCATGGCCCTGGGAAGGCGGGTAAGGTCCATCCGGGAGGCGTTGCTGGCGCCTCAGGAGGAGCTTCCTTTGGAAAACTGTTTGGGCCGGATCCTGGCTGCCCCCACGGTAAGCTGCCCCCCGGCAGTGCCCGTCCTGGTATGCGGGGAGGAGATCGGCGAAGATGCGGTGGAGTGCTTTCGGTATTATGGGATCGAAAGCTGCTCAGTCATAAAATAAATGATGGCCTGGCTCACCTTGCTGTGAGCCGGGCCATGTCTTTGGGGAGAGGAGCGTCAAAGGACAGGCTCTCCGCTGTAAATGGTTGACATAATTCCAGATGGGCGGAATGGAGGGCGGGCCGGGAGATGAGGCTGGGGTCCTCGGTGCCATAGAGAAAATCCCCTGCCAGGGGATGGCCGATATAGGCCATGTGGACCCGGATCTGGTGGGTGCGGCCCGTCTCCAGGACCAACCGGATCAGGGAAAACCGCTCTCCTCCTTCCACGACCTGGTAATGGGTACGGGCGGACTTTCCGTCGGGACGGACCTCCTGGCGGATGTAGGAGGTCTCTGTCCGCCCCAGAGGAGCGTCGATGGTTCCAGAAGCGGGGGAGGGGCAACCCTCGCATACCGCCAGGTATTCCCGGAGAAAGCGGCCTGAATGGAGCGCGGCGGTAAGAGCGTGTTGGGCGGCAGGGTGTTTGGCCACCACCATGAGTCCGGAGGTCCCCTTGTCCAGCCGGTGGACCGGGTGAAAGTCGGCGGCAAGGCCGATGGTCTGATAGTAATGGACCAGCCGGGCGCCTAGGGAGTCCTCCCAGCTTCCGGCGCAGGGGTGGACCGCTAAACCGGCGGGCTTGTCCACCACCAACAGATCCTCATCCTCATATAAAATATGAACTGGCCCCTCATTGGGCACGATATCCGAGGGGGCTTTGTCGTCACAGAGAATGGCCACCGTCTGCCCGGCGTGGACCAGATAGCTGGTATAGATGTCCTCCCCATCCACCAAAAGCCCGTGCTCACGCCGTTTGGACCGGCGGATGGCGGAGGTAGACAGCCCGTGGCGGCGAAGGATGGCGTCCACCCGCTTACCCTCCTCCTCTTGGTTTACATAAAACTCAAGATATCGCACAAAACACCCTCTTTTCCTGGCTGTTTTTCCATATGTACTATACTGGGGCGGCGCTTTGGAGGGAACGTGGGTCGGTCCTCAAACGCCTGCGCGTCATTTTAAAGATGGGCGGGCGCCTGATCTTTTGACAGGGCCTGTTCCAGCTTCCGGCCACCCCAGCCGCAAAAAAGGCCCACCAGGATCCCACATAGGACGTCGGTGGGGAAATGGACGCCTACATAAAGCCGGGAAAGTCCCATCAGTACCGCGCACACCGCAGCCGCGAGGCGCCAGAACTGTGGCAGATAGCGCCACCAGGTTGCCGCGCAGGAGAGGGCCGCGCTGGTGTGGCCGGAGGGAAAGGAGTTGGGATCCGCCTCCGCCACAAGGGGAAAAAGGCCCTCCAGTACCAGCCAGGGACGGGGCCGGGTGAACAGGTGCTTCAGAATAACGTTGGTACACAAAAGGCTCAATATCAGGGCCCAAGCTCCGGCTATGCCCGCCCGCCGGGTCTTGGGCCACAGGAGCATAAGGGCACAGGCTACGATCCAGATAAGGCCGTGGTCTCCCAGCCTGGTGTATAGGGATACCACAGGATCCAGCCAGGGCTGGCGGAAAAATTCCTGGATCCAGAGTAAAAGTTGACCCTCAACTTGAGATAGGGATATCCACATCATGTTTTCTCCTTTCCAAGGGAATAAAAACGGCGGCCCGTGAGCCGAAGGACCCTACGGTTTTTCCTCGTAGGACCCTGTGACCGCACGGGGCCGCCGCCATTTTCGTTGATCTGTATCAGTTATCCGCCGAAGTACCATTCTCCCACTCGCAGGAGAGGATGGTGCCGTTTTCAAGCTCAAAATGGGTGGTCTTGACGATGTGCCGCTTGCCTACCCGGACCTCCTGGCTGCCCAGCTCGGTCTTGGTGTTGTTGGCGACATAGCCCTCCACGGTAAAGGTCAGGTCCAGAAGATCCTTACCGGCGGTAACGATCCCCACATAGTTGTCGCCCACCGACATCTCCGTCTTTTCCTGGGCGGGAACGGCCTTTACGTCTGTGACATAGGCCGACAGCCTGGCACCGTTGGACATGAGCTGGTCGCCGGTCTTACCTGCGGCCTTGGCCTCGTCGATAAAGCTTTTGACGTTTTCATAAACGTCGGCGTCCACCCGCTCCACCCGAACGGTGTAGGTAATGTTGGTGCCCACCTCAGGGACGGCGGCGCCCAAACGGCCCGTCATTTTAAGGGCTACAGCCGCCACAATGACCAGGGCCAGAATAAGGACCAGCAGGTCAATGATGTTGATCTTGCCAAACACTTTTCCGTCTTTCATATCCGTTCTCCTCGTGTGGGACGGGGAATAAAACCCCGTCGATTTCTGGTTGTATATTTTACAGCTTGTGGTAAAATAAGATCAGGACTTATTGTACCACATTCCTGATCCGCCCACAAGTCTTTTTTCGGAGGGTGCCCATGAAAGTCATTCATCTTATCAGCGGCGGCGACACGGGAGGAGCCAAGACCCATGTCCATATGCTGCTTCAGAATTTGGGGAAGTCCATCGATGTGACCATGGTCTGCTTTACCGACGGCCCCTTCGCCCAGGAGGCCCGGGAGCTGGGCATTGATACCGTCATTTTTCCCGGCAACAATATCCTTCATATCCGCCGGGAGCTGACGGAGTTTATTAAGCGGGGCGGCTATGATATCATCCACTGCCACGGCGCCCGCGGCAATATGATGGGGGCGCTTCTGCGCAAGACGACCGGACTTCCCGTTGTGTCCACCGTCCATTCGGACTACCGGCTGGATTATCTGGGACGGCCCTTGGCCAAGTATACCTACGGCGCGGTAAACACCGCTGCGCTGCGGCTTTTGGATTACCGCATCGGCGTCAGCGACGCCACCACCGACCTTCTGATCTCCCGGGGCTTTGATCCGGACCGGATGTTTACCATTTATAACGGCCTGGACTTTACTCCGCGAACCCCCCATATGGACCGGGAGGAATACCTTCACAGCCTGGGCCTGGACTGGCCCCAGGATTGCGTCATTGTGGGCATTACCGCCCGGCTGAATCCGGTGAAGGATATCCCTACCCTGATCCGGGGCTTTGCCAAGGCCCATGAGAGCTGTCCTCAGCTGCGGCTGCTGATCGCGGGGGACGGGGAGGAAATGGGGGCGCTGAAGGAACTTTCCGCCTCGCTGGGGGTTGCGAAAGAGGTCTGCTTTGCCGGGTGGATCACCGACACCGACAGCTTCTACAATGCCATTGACATCAACTCTCTTACGTCCCTGTCCGAGACCTTCTCCTATTCCCTTACCGAGGGGGCGCGGTTCCACCTGCCCACTGTAGCCAGCCGAGTGGGAGGCGTGCCCTACCTTATCGACCACGGGATCCATGGGCTGCTTTTTGAGGCCGGAGACAATGACGCTCTGGCCCGCCACCTTGTTACGCTGGTCCGGGATCCTTCCCTGCGGGCCCATTTGGGAGAGAGGCTGTTTCAGCGGGCGAAGGCGGACTATTCTTTGGAAAGCACTTTGGAGCGGCAGTTGGATATCTACCGCTCCATCCTCCGCAGTCAGGAGCGGAAAGCGGGAAAGCGGGATGGGGTCCTTATCTGCGGGGCCTATGGACGGGGAAATGCCGGAGACGACGCCATCCTGGAGGCCATCGTCCGGGAGATGCGGCAGCTGGATCCGGATCTTCCCCTGTGGGTCCTGTCCCGAAAGCCCAGGGAGACCCGGCGCACCTATCGGGTCAACGCCATCTATACCTTCAACGTTCCCCGGTTCCTCCGGCGGATGGGGAAGATCCGGCTATACATCAATGGCGGCGGCTCCCTTATGCAGGACGCCACCAGCCGGAGAAGCCTGTGGTTCTACCTTTTTACCATCTGGGCCGCCAAGGTGCTGGGAAATCCGGTTATCATGTATGGCTGCGGCATTGGCCCTATCCGGTATCCCTCCAACCGGAAGCTCTGCGCCAGGGTGCTCCAGAAGCGGGTGGACGTGATCACCCTGCGGGATACCCACTCGAAAACGGAGCTGGAGAGTATGGGGATCACCAATCCCAAAATCATCTTGGCCGCCGATCCCACCGTTATCCTTCCCGCCGCCGATCCAGCCGCGGTAGACGGCCTTTTGGAAAACGCCGGGCTGGACCCGGCAGGGCGGTATATCGGCTTTACCCTCCGGCCCTGGTCCGGCTTTGAGGCCAAGGCGGATATCTTTGCCCAAGCCGCCGACTACGCCTACGAAAAGCATGGTCTTACCCCGGTCTTTCTGCCCATCGAGCGCAGGCTGGATCTGCCTGCCGCCCAGCTGGTAGCCAAGCGGATGAAGGCTCCCTGCTATCTGTTGGACGGGACCGGCTCCTCCGCCCACACCATCGGCCTTTTTGCCCGGATGAAGGTGGTAGTTTCCATGCGCCTCCATGCTCTGGTCTTTGCTGCAGGGCAGGGCGTTCCCCTGGTGGGAGTGGTCTATGATCCCAAGGTCAGCTCCTTCCTCAGCTACATCGGGCAGGACCTTTATACCGGACTGAGAGAACTGACGCTGGACGGCCTGAAAGCCCATATCGACGCTGCGGCGGCACGTGTCGGGGACAGCGGCTTCCTCCGGGAGGGCGTGGAGCGGCTGCGCCAGGTGGAGCAGCGGAATCAGGACGCGGTCGCCCAGCTTCTGGGAATAAGATAAAAAGTATACCCGAAAGGATGTCCCCCATATGCGACAAGTTGTCTGTCTGGCTGCTGAGCCCTGGTCGGCCTTTCCTGCCCGTACCCAACAGCTCATGGCCCGAATGAAGGACGCGGAGGTCCTCTACTTTGAGCCGCCCGCACCCCGGGGCTCCCGGGAATGGAAAAAACCGGGACGGAGGGTCCGGCCCGGACTGGTGGTCTATACCCTTCCTCCGGAGCTTACCCAGGACGCCGCCCTCTCTCTTTTGAACCGGTTTAGCGCTGAGCGTACCACCCGGTTTTTACAGGCCAAGCTGGAGCGTCACCGGTTTCGGGAGCCCCTTCTCTGGTGCGCCAGCCCTGCGGGAGCTCTCTATCTGGACGAACTGGCCTACCGGGGGCTGGTCTACGACTGCTACCAGGACTGGCCCGACTACCCCGAAGCCTGGGAGAGCGAGCTGGCTGTCTCTGCCGATGTGTGCTTTGCCGCCTCGCCGGATCTGGTCCGGCATATCTCCCCCTGTAATTCCAATGTGACCCTGCTTCCCTTTGGCTGCAATTATCCCATGTTTGCCAAGGACGATCTGCCCCGGCCCCGCCCATTGGCGGGGATCAAAGGCCCCATTCTGGGCTTCGCGGGGACCCTCTGGCCTGATTTGGATCTGAGCCCCGCATTGGAGGCTTTGGACGTTCATCCGGAATGCACCCTTGTCCTGGTGGGGGAGGACAGGGGCTGCCGGCAGCTTCCCCAGCTTTTGGACCGATCTGATGTGCGTTTCCTGGGTCCGGTTTCTCCGGTGGATCTTCCCGACTATCTCGGAGCCTTTGACGTGTGCCTGTATCTGCTGCGCCGCAGCGAACTGCGGGACGATGTGATCCATGCCCGTATGTTTGAGCTCCTCTCTGCGGGGCGGCCCATCGTAGCCATGCTCCGCCCTGACCAGGTGGAGCATTTTCCCGACGTTGTCTATGGAGCCCATACCCCAGCGGAATTTGCTCTTTTGTGTGAGCGTGCGCTGGGCGAAACAGGGAGCTGGGCCAAAGACCGCCGGAGGGAATACGGCAAGGCGGCGGCCTGGAGTCAGAGGGCTGAGACGGTGAATCAGATCCTGGAGAGTATCGGATTGTTTTCATAAAAGAAGGCTTCCCGGACAGCTTTGCTGGCCGGGAAGTTTTTTAAATAGATTTAGCACTCTTGGTTGTAAAGTGCTAGTATTTACAATTTAGACATATTTTCTGGTATATTTGTTCACAGCCTTTGAGTATACTGAAAATCGAAAGACGGGAGAACAAAAGAGCTCCCGGAATACAGAAAGGTTGAGTCCCATGGAGCCCATAAAAAGCTAGCAAGCGAAATGTAAGAGTGCTAAGACAAAACATAAAAAGGAGTAATTCATCATGTTTGGTATGCTTCCCTTTGAACGCGGCGACAACAATCTGTTTGACACCTTTGATTCCTTTGCACGGGATTTTTTCCGCAAGTCCAATGCCGATCTGCCCGCCTTCCGTACCGACATTCGGGACACTGGCGACAGCTATGTGCTGGAGGCTGAGCTGCCCGGCTTCCGGAAGGAGGACATTACTCTGGATCTGAAGGATGGGATCCTCACCATCACAGCCGCCCACAGCGATGAGAGCGAGGAGAAGGGGACCGGCGGGACCTACATCCGCCGGGAGCGCCGCTATGGCTCCTTCCAGCGCAGCTTTGATGTGACGGGCATAGAGGAGAAGAGTATCACTGCCGCCTATGAAAACGGCGTGCTGGCCCTGACCCTCCCCAAGGCCAAGCCTGTGGAACCGGAGACCCACCGCATCGCCATTCAGTAAGGAAGAAGCGCGGAGAAGCGGGCTGCCGAGGGGGTAAGACGCACAGACGGAGCGGCTTAGGCCTGAGGCGGCCAGCCTGGTTCGGAGTGTGACAGTCTGCGGCGTGGGGCCGGTCAGCGTACGCTGGCCGGCTCCTTTTCCATGTAGGGGCGGGTGTCCACACCCTCCTGTTCAAACTTTAAAAGAAGGTGAATGTTTATGAACCCTCAAAGCTATACCAAAAAAACCACCGAGGCCCTCCAAAATGCCCAGGCCCTTACCCTGTCCTACGGCAACCAGCAGATGGAGCAATGCCATCTTCTGCTGGCTCTGTTGGAGGCGGAAAACGGGTTGGTCCCTCAGCTCCTGGCGGGGATGGGTCTTACCGTGCCCAGCTTTCGCGCTGCGGTAAAAGCCCAGGTGGAACGGCTTCCCAAGGTTTCAGGCCCCGGTCGGGAGGCGGGAAAGCTCTATATTTCCCAGGGGGTGGACCGGGCCCTCAACGCCGCAGAGGATACGGCAAAGCAGATGAAGGATGAATATGTTTCGGTGGAGCACCTGCTTCTTGCCCTGGTAAAGGTTCCAGAGCGGGAGCTGGCGGAGCTTTTCCGAACCTTCCAGGTCACCCAGGAGGGGGTTCTGCAAGCCCTGTCCGCCATTCGGGGCAGCCAGCAGGTGACCTCGGACGATCCGGAGGAGACCTATGAGGCGCTAAAAAAGTACGGCTCCGACCTTGTGGAGCGGGCCCGGCAGAATAAGCTGGACCCGGTGATCGGGCGGGATGAGGAGATTCGGAACGTGATCCGGATCCTTTCCCGGAAGAGCAAGAATAATCCCGTCCTCATCGGGGAGCCGGGCGTAGGTAAGACCGCCATCGCCGAGGGGCTGGCCCAGCGGATCGTGAAAGGGGACGTGCCCGGAGCGTTGAAGGACAAGGCTGTTTTCAGCCTGGACATGGGAGCCCTGATCGCGGGGGCAAAATACCGGGGGGAATTTGAAGAGCGGCTAAAGGCGGTCCTGGGCGAAGTGAAGAAGTCGGAGGGGAGGATCCTCCTGTTTATCGACGAGCTTCACACCATTGTGGGGGCGGGAAAGACTGAGGGGAGCATGGACGCGGGGAACCTTTTGAAGCCCATGCTGGCCCGGGGGGAGCTCCACTGTATTGGAGCTACCACCCTCAATGAGTACCGCCAATATATCGAAAAGGACGCCGCGCTGGAGCGGAGGTTTCAGCCTGTCATGGTAAAGGAACCGAGCCTGGAGGATACGGTCGCCATACTCCGGGGCCTCAAGGAGCGCTACCAGGTGTTCCATGGCGTGAAGATTACCGATGGGGCCATCATTGCCGCCGCCACTCTGAGCAACCGTTATATCACCGACCGTTTTCTACCCGATAAGGCCATCGACCTGATCGACGAGGCCTGCGCCACCGTCCGGACTGAGATGGATTCCATGCCAACCGAGCTGGATGTGCTTCAGGGAAAGATGACTCAGCTGGAGATCCAGGAACACGCTCTGGTGAAGGAGACGGATAAGCTTTCTCAGGAGCGGCTGGCCGATATTCGCCGGGAGCTGTCTGATATAAAGGAGGACTTTCAAGCCAAAAAGGCCCAGTGGGAAAATGAAAAGGGAGCCATCGGCCGTGTGCAAAAGCTACGGGAGGACCTGGAAGCGGCCAATGCCGAGCTTGTCCAGGCCCAACGTCAGTACGATCTGAATAAGGCCGCCGAGCTTCAGTATGGCCGGATCCCCCAGCTTCAAAAGGAGCTGGAGGCGCAGGAGGCGGTGGCCAACCAGAGCCGGGAGGGGAGCCTTCTCCGGGATAAGGTCACCGAGGAGGAGGTAGCCGGGATCGTGGAACGGTGGACGGGAATACCGGTCTCCCGGCTGATGGAGGGGGAGCGGGAAAAGCTTCTCCACCTGGAGGATATCCTTCACGAGCGGGTCGTCGGTCAGGACGAGGCGGTCCGGCTGGTGAGCGAATCTATTTTGAGAAGCCGGGCGGGGGTGGCCGATCCCAACAAGCCCGTCGGTTCCTTCCTGTTCCTGGGTCCCACCGGTGTGGGAAAGACCGAGCTTGCCAAGACCCTGGCCGCCGCCCTTTTCGACAGCGAAAGGAACCTGGTGCGTATCGATATGTCGGAGTATATGGAGAAGTTTTCCGTTACCCGGCTGATTGGCGCGCCTCCAGGCTATGTGGGTTACGAGGAGGGGGGGCAGCTGACCGAGGCCGTCCGCCGTGCGCCCTACAGCGTCATTTTGTTTGACGAGGTGGAGAAGGCCCACCCCGACGTGTTTAACGTTCTTCTCCAGGTGCTGGACGATGGCCGGATCACCGATGGCCAGGGCCGGACAGTGGATTTTAAAAATACGGTCATTATCCTGACCTCCAACCTGGGAAGCCAGTATCTCCTGGAGGGGATCGACCACTCCGGAGAGATCACGGCTGAGGCGAAGGCCCTGGTGGACGCCCTTCTCAAACAGTCCTTCCGCCCGGAGTTTCTCAACCGGTTGGATGAGATCGTGTTCTATAAACCCCTTACCCGGAATAACGTGGAGCGGATCGTGGAGCTTATGATGGATGACCTGAATGAGCGTCTTTCCCGGCAAGAGCTGCGGTGTGTCCTTACCCCGGCGGCCAGAGAGCGGATCATTGCCGACGCTTACGATCCCCTCTATGGCGCCAGGCCCTTGCGCCGGTATCTCCAGCACACGGTGGAGACTCTGGTGGGCCGGGCTATTATTTCCGGAAAGGTGGAGTCTGGTCAGACCCTTACCGTGGAGGAGCGGAACGGAGAGCTGACGGTGGAAGGAAAAGAGGTCCTTCAAGGCGAGGTGGTGGAGGACAAGTAACGGAATGCCGCACACGACCACGTTCGTCAAAAGCCGTAGGGGCGGGTCTCTGGCCCGCCCGGCAGGATCAGGTTCCGTATTTGACTTCCCTGTTGGCGTAATGGTAAATTTCTGTTGATTTTGTCCGGCGGAGCGCGTTTTTGCGCTCCGCCGTTTATTCAGGACAGAAGGACGCAAAATAAGTTTGCCTTTTTACTGTAAAAGTGCTATTCTTGTCCCACAATGTTTTTGAAAGGAAGCGATCGGGATGAACGATTGGAAAAAACGGCTGACGGCGGGAGCCGCCGCTTTAACGCTGGCCTTGACCCTGACTCCGGCCTCTCTGGCGGAGGAGAATCTGACGCGGGGTCAGGCCTGGGATCTGCTGTTGGCCGCCGCCGATGACTACGGCGAGAAGGGGCAGGATATTTTGAAGGGGGACGAAAACGGCCAGTTGCATTTGGACAGGCCTCTGACCAGAGGGGAGGCGCTGGTCATGCTGGAGCGGGCCTTTGGCGGCTTTGAGGTCCCGGAGGGGGCCAATGCCCGGATGGCTTTTTCCAACAAGGACTTTGCCGATGTTCCCACCTGGGCTGGAAGCGAGCTGGCCCAGGTGCTGGCGGCGGGTATCGTGGAGGGAACGGGGGAAGGGAGGCTTTCCCCTGACGCGTCGGTGACGCGGGAGGAGCTGGAGACCCTCGTCCGGAGGGCCTATGCTTTTAAGGGAAGCAGCCTGAGGGACGATTTTTACGCCGCTGTCAATAAAGAGTGGCTGGACCAGTCTTCCATTCCGGCGGGGATGATGGTGAACGGCGCCCTCTATGGGCTGATGATGGAGGTCAATGACCAGGTGGCAGGCCTCATTACGGACATTGCCGCCCAGCCCCAGACCTCCGGTACCGCTGAGGCCAAGATCGCCGCTCTCTACAACACGGTCATTGACACGGAGAGTCGAGAGAAGGCGGGTGTGGAGCCCATTCAAAAATATCTGGACGCCATCGACAACGCGAAAACCCTGGCCGGCCTGATGGACGCCGACGTCGATCTGCGGGAGGAGCTGGGCTTTGTCACTCTTCTGAGCTTCGGCCTTACTGTGGATCTGATGGATTCCAGCCGCTACGCCGTTCGGTTCAGCGCCTTTGAGCCAATGCTGGGAAAAGACTTTTATGCCAAGGAAGATCCTGCGCTCACCGAGGCCTATCTGAACTTTGTTACCAGAATTTTCGTTCTCAGCGGGGAGGAGGAGACCGTGGCCCAGGCAAACGCCCGGCGGATCTATGACATGGAAAAGGCGGTTTCCGCCGCGTCTCTGGATCCTCAGGATATGGGCAATGTGGACCTGATATACAATCTTTATACCATGGAGGAGCTGAAGACCGTTTTCCCCCCGGTGGATCTGGATGGGTTTTATGCCTCCAGCGGTCTGAAGCCGGCCGCTCAGATCGGGGTCAGCGACGTGGGAGCCATGAAGGCCGCCGCAGCCTATTTTACGGAAGAGCATCTGGACGATTTGAAGGCTATGTCCAAGATGGGCCTTGTAATGATGACCTGCTCGGCCCTGAGCCAGGATTTCCTGGAGGCCGAGTATGAATTCCAGGCCGCATATTACGGCATGGAGGGCCGCCAGGAGCCGGAACAGATCGCCGCCGCCCAGGTCCAGAGTCTGCTGAGCGACTATCTTTCCCGGGCCTATGTGGAAGAATATTTTACCTCCGAGGCAAAGGCTGACGTGGAGGAGATGATCGGGGAGTTTATTTCCGTCTACAAGGAGCGGCTGGCGGAGCAGGACTGGATGAGCGAGGAGACCCGGACCATGGCCCTCAAAAAGCTGGACGCCATGCAGGTGAAGGTGGGGTATCCCGACCGCTGGGAGACCTATTTGGACAATGCCGACATCAAGGGTCCTGAGGAGGGCGGTTCCTACTTTTCCAACATGATCTCCATCCAGAAGGCCGCACGGGCTGAAATGCTGTCCTATCAGGATAAAGAGGTGGATAAGACCCAGTGGGTCATGGCTCCCTACACCGTTAACGCCTGTTATAATGCCACCGCCAACGATATTACCTTCCCTGCCGCTATTCTTCAAAGCCCTATGTACGATGTGAATGCCAGCCGGGAGGAGAACCTGGGCGGGATCGGCTATATCATTGCCCACGAGATCACCCATGCCTTTGACAATAACGGAGCCAAATTTGACGAGAAGGGAAATGCCGCCGACTGGTGGACGCAAAAGGATTACGCGGCCTTCCAAGAGAAATGTCAGGCGGTGGTGGAGTGGTATGACGGTCAGGAGTCCGCTCCGGGGATCGTCTGTTCAGGCGCGTTGACTCTCTCGGAGAACGTGGCCGACCTGGGGGCGCTTCGCTGTATCGTGGAGTGTGCCGGAAAGCTGGAGGACCCGGACTATGAGGCTCTGTTCCGCACGGTAGCTAAGACCTGGGCCTCCACCGCCCCCCGGAATACGCTGGAGTATCTGGCGGCCGGCGACGTCCATGCCGCTGATAAGCTCCGGGTGAACCGGGCCCTTCAGACCATCCCTCAGTTTTATGAGACCTTCGACATTCAGGAGGGGGACGGTATGTGGACCGCCCCGGAGGACCGGGTTAGTATTTGGTAAAGGGAATGCCCAAGAAAAAACCTCGCCACTGGCGAGGTTTTTTCTTGGGCTTCTTTTTACCAACCCATATAGGAGAAATGCATATAGTCGTGATAGCCGTAGCTGTCGTCGCTGTTGTCCGCCCAGGCGTCTCCGCCCCAGGACCAGCCGTGCTCCCGGAAAATACGGACCACCGAGCCGCCTGGACTGATGGAGTAGGGATTGCTCCCCGGCTGCCACAGGGATCCGGTCTGGATCCGTCCGTTGCGGATCTGGTAATTCTCGTTCCAGTTGATGTCGATGGCGGTGCCGCAGTTGTGCTCTCCCGTGGCCTTGTCTCCCCGCCAGCCGTAGCCTCCCAGATCACGGAAGGGGAACTGTTCGGGGTCGTTGAAGATCTCGGTAAAGATGGCCACCACATCCTGGGCGATGGCGGCATTGATGAGGAAGCTGCCCTCCGAGGCGTACTTGTTTCCACTTTTGTCGATGCGCCACATGGGGACGGTGATGGTGGTCATATGCTGCTCGGCCTCCTGCCGGTTGGCGTAGCGGCGCTGGGAGGCGTTTCCGTAGAGAAGAAGCTTTTTCTGGTCGTTTTCCCCCAGCTTCCGCAGCCAGAAGTTCTGGGTATCGTACTCCTCCTGGGTAACCTGTCCGGCGGTGAGCTGTTCGTAGTAGGATTCCTCATCCAGCTCCGCCTGGGTGAAGGGACGCATGGTGACGCTATACAGGTCTTGGGCGCGGGTGACGGTGACGCCGCCGTCCATGGAAGCATAATGCTTGGGGGCGTACAGGTCGGCCAGCTCTGCGGTTGAAGCGCCCAACTCAGCGGGAATGATCTTATCCTCCACAAGAAGGCCGCCGTCCTGATCCAAAAGGCGAAGGGTGATTGTTTTTGACTCGATGCCCCACAGCCGCATTTCCACCAGAGGAAGAGCCCGCATGAGCAGTGCTGTGCCGTCGGCCCGTTTGATGGTTTCCTGCCCGCCAAAGGTACCGTCGGTACGGCCCTTGACGATCACCGCCTCAAAAAGCCGGGAGACGGCCTCCTGGTGGTTTTTATCCAGGGTATCCCAGTCGGAGAGGGAAGCGGCGGCGGTGGGGATCTCCCAATTTTCGTCGTCGCTGGGGGCACTCCAGAACATTTCCTTGTAGTCGAAGTCCAGCAGCAGCCGGTTCAGCAGCACGGCGGCATCCTGTCGAAGAATGGGCTGGGAAAGGGAGAGGTCGGACACCGGCAAGAAATCGTTTTCCTGCAGAAGCCCCATCTCTATGGCGGCGTCATACCCCGCATGGTCCCAAGCGGCACCCATCTTCAGCTGAAGGTCGTAGGCCTCAGGGTAGACGGCCCGGACCAGCATGACCAGGTATTGGCCCCAGGTCAAGGTATCCTCGGGGGCCATACGCCCATCCTCCATGCCCTTGAGAATGCCAAGGTTTACGGCCTGGGTAATGTCCTTGTAGGCCCAGTGATCCTGGGAAAGGTCGGGATATTGAGGCCCTTCGGCGGCAAAAGCGCCCAAAGGGAGGGACAAAGCGGCGCAGAGAACGGCGCAGCAAAAACGCTGAAAAAGCTTCATGGGATCATTCCTTTCCTGCTTTCCATTATAGCCCTGGAAAGGGAGGGAAGCAAGAAAAATGTCAAAAAGGGAAAAATATGTCAGAACGCATGCCAATAATGGGCTTGTTCCGCATAAAAACCGCCCCTTCCCATAGCGGGAAGGGGCGAAACGCTGTGAAGAGAAAGCTCAGGCGTAAAAAGCGTGGGCTCCGATGGTGGCCACATAGGGCCGGTTCCGGCTGGCCCAGCTATTGGGCGAATACCGGGGGTTGATGAAGTAGAGGGCGTTGCCGGCCGTGTTGGCCCCGTCCAGGCACAGCTTGGCGGCAATGACGCTTTCCGCGTTGGGGGTCAGATTGATGGAGCCGTTGGACACGGGGGTAAACTGTCCACGCTGGAAAATGACCTCATAGACGGTGCCGGGGAACCGGGGATTGGCGACCCGGTTGAGAACCACGTTGCCCACGGCGATCTTGCCTTCCAAAGGCTGGTTGCCGCTCTCGGCATTGATGATATGGCTCAGCCAGTATACCACATCCTCCTGATAGGCGATATCGCCGGAGGTAATGGGACCGGTGGCGGCAGTGAGTACCACATGGTTCCCAATGGGATCCCAAGCCACGTCGGCGCCCAGAGCCGCGGCCAGAGTGCGGACGGGGACCATCAGGTTTTCATTGCTGGTACGGACGCCGTCGGGCAGGTACAGGTAGCGCCCATTGGCAATAAGGTACTTGAGGCCGGGCCGGATCTCCATCTGGAGGCCGGGAGCCGTAATCATGGCCCGGTCATTTTCCCAGACGGCCACAGCGTCAGGATAAAGGGCCTGGACTACGGGCCAGTAGGATACATAGGTGACCGCGTTCCAGATCTGAGCGGGGGTATCCATGGCAACGACAGTATCATTTACGATGATGTCCAGGCCGTTACCTTCAATAGCGGTGGCAGGCGCGGCCAGACCCATGACCAGGCAAAGCGTCAATGCCAGAGTAAGCAGCTTCTTTATCATGTTATTTTCCTCCGATCGCAATTTTCAGCGCGGGGGGAAGTCCCCGCTGACCTTCAAATTGTAACCATATTGTAACCACTTTAGAATCAAAAATCAATAAAACTCCTGTGAAAACGGCGAAACAAACAAAACGGAGCTGGTTCGACAAAAAAACATTCCTGAAAAAAGTTACAAAACGGAAACAAGCGAATCCGTTGGGGGACAGGAGATACAACAAGTAATCAGAAAAGAAGGCCCTCATATACAAGGTGTAAAAATGAACAAAAAAACGCCCCCGGAATCCTCCGGGGGCGAAATAATTTTGCCGTTTCAGGCCCATATTATTGATAGAACCAATGCACGCCAATGGTGGTGATGTAGGTCCTATTGTCCATGATCCAGTGATTTTCTGTGAGAGCGGGGGCCAGAAAATAAAGTCCGTTCTCCACAACGGTGACTCCGTTCAGACAGGCTTCAGCAGCCCGGACACTCTCCGGCGTGGGGTCATTATAAACAGTACCGTTGCGGACAGGCTCGAATTGTCCGCCCCAGCGCTCGTCAAAAATGACCCCATAAATGGTGTCGGGAAAGTCAGGGCTTTTGACCCGGTTGAGTACCACGTTGCCCACAGCCAGCTTTCCCTCCCAGCTTTCGCCCTGGCTTTCGGCGGAGATGATCCGGGAGAGCCAATACAGTTCGTCATATGGGTCCCCGGCCTCAGGCGTGGTAAGGGCAACCTCTCCCGTGGCGGGGATCCAGGTCACCTCCAGCCCCAAGAGTCCCGCTAGGGGCCGGATGGGGACCAGGGTCCGTCCCTCCTCCAGCCGGATGCTCCGACCCAGCTCCACCCGGTCGCCGTTGCATACCAGGGTATCGTCTCCGGGCTGGGCGGAGAGGGTCAGTTCCCCGGTTTGGGCTATGGCCTGTCCGTCCTCCCACCACACGGAGGAGTCGGGCCGAAGCTTTTGGATCAGGCTTCTGAGAGAGACAAAGGTGGTATTTTCATAAATGGGAGTTTTCCCCGCGTCCAAGGGAATGCCATCCAGGGTGAGCTGAGCGGCCTGGGTGGGGACGGTCAGGAAGCAGGCGCCCAAAAGCAGGGCGGCAAGCTGTCGCTTCATAGAAATCGCTCCTTTCTGGTTGTAATAAAATTGTAATAGAAGGAAGGAGCTGTTTCAAGGAACAATATTTTCCAAAGAAGGGCGGAGAACAGGTCAGTTGGGGAGGCTAAGACCGGAGCGGAGCGAAACAGCCAGAGGGGCAGCTCCTTTGCCCCGGCGGCTGTTTTGCGGAGTTTGGCGTAGCCAATGCCGAAGGGAACCACACGACCGAAGGGAGTGGGGCGGAGGGCTTAGATCTCCCCAACGTCCTGACCTGTTCGGAGCCTGACATGGCTCTCTCCCAGGAAAGCACAGCATGGCACTACGCTGCGGGCGACCACAAGGGTCGCCCCTACGCTTTTCTTGCAAACGTGTGTGTAGGAGCGACCTTTATGGTCGCCCGCCCAGTATGGGCCCATCCTCCAAAGATAACATGGAAGCTAACTATTTATATATGTAAGGCCGCCATATCTGGCGGCCGGGGGGTTTGGTTATTGGATATTTTCCCTGGCACAGTCGTCCAGGACCCGAACGCCCATTTCCTCCCATGTCGGCAAGGGAAATTCGCGGATAGACACGTTGTCTACCTCGGAGCAAAGGCGCTTATCCGGCTCCAGACGAAGACAGTCCCGGGGCCAGGCAGTTTCTTCATGCCTGTTTTCATCCTTCTTTTTCATCCCGTCACCCCCAAAGCAAGTATGCCCGGAAAGAAGAAAAGGATGGGCGGGAGTTTTTGACAAAAAAGCCGCTGTCCTTAGACAGCGGCTTTTCCAGTGAAGTGGCGCCTTACACAGCGCGGGTGACCTTGCCCGAACGGAGGCAACGGGTGCAGACGTACACATGCTTGGGCGTGCCGTTGACGACAGCCTTGACCCGCTTGACGTTGGGCTTCCAGGTCCGGTTGGAGCGACGGTGGGAGTGGGAAACTTTGATCCCGAAGGTAACGCCCTTGTCGCAGAATTCGCATTTAGCCATTTCGCTATTCCCTCCTTACTGGCAGGATAATACACTTTAAAAAGTATCGGACATTATATTACCAGAACGGGAGGAAAAATGCAAGTACTTTTTTTAGAAAGGGAGGAAACGGCCTGTCATTTTTTGACGCCGCCGGAAACGGAAGGGGCGGCGGGAGGCGTAAGTCCTTTTAAAGAAAAGGTGGGAAAGCCCTCCATGGCGGGGGCCAGGGCTTCCACCGGATAAAAGACCACAGGCCCCTCCTCCGTCAGATACGCCCGGCCCGGTGAAAATTTCCGGGAGGCCAGGCTGGGCCAGCTGTCAAAAAAGAGAGCCTCGCCGGACTGGACCCGCTCTCCGATCTGCCGCCGGACCTCTTCCAGAATGGGCCCCTTCCACCAGCGGCGTGGGGGAAGAAGCTCCCGGAGGGAGAGGGGGGCGCCCTGGGGAAGCTGCCAGATGTCTCCCTGGCGAAGGCGGCGGGGCCGCCGGGCGCCAACATCCTCCGTAACCTCCCAATAGAGGCTGAAAAGCTCCCCCTGGAAAAGGGTGACGGTAAAATCCAGTCTGGCCTCCCAGGGAGGGGTCTCCGGTCCCGCCGCGGCTTTGGCGTCAGCTAGCAGAGGGCCGGTCCACCGCTTTTTCCAGCGCTGGGCCAGAGCGTCATAATAACGGTTCACCCTGCGGCAGCCCGGACAGGTCTCCTCCAGCCGGGGCCACCGGGAGCGCAGGGTGAGAAGGACCCGCTCGCCGTCACGGAAGACCTCCTCGTAGGTTTCCGGCGGAGCCAGGCGAAGCTCAGGACGCTCGTTTTTCATAAAACCTCCCCCTTTCACACTAAAACAGTCTATGCGGGGAAAATTTTTCGGTTCGGGGCTTTACTTTCACACTTCACTTTGATAATATAGGCATGAAAAGAAAGTATCATAAAGAAGGGGGAAGATCCCAGATGAGCAAAAGCGGGAAAAAAGGGGAGAGCGATACCCTTTACGAGGCCATCCTTACCCTGCAAAGTCTGGACGAGTGCAAAAAGTTTTTTCAGGATCTGTGTACCGTCTCGGAACTGCGGGCCATGGAGCAGCGCTTTGAGGTTGCGCTTCTTCTCAGTGAGGGAATGATCTACAACGACATTCTGGACCGGACAGGAGCCTCCAGCGCCACCATCAGCCGGGTGAACCGCTCCTTGCAGTACGGGGCGGACGGGTATCAGGATGTGCTGCCCCGGATCAAGGAAAAACTGAAGGCCGATGGCAAGCTATGAATTTTTGGCGGGCAGCTATGACGCCCTTACCGCCGATGTGGAATATCCCCGCTGGGCCGACTACATTGAGGGCCATTTTGCCCGCCTGAAAAGGCCGGTCCATACTGTGTTGGACCTTTGCTGCGGTACGGGGAGCCTTACCTATGAGCTGTCTTTGCGGGGCTATGAGCTGACAGGGGTGGATCTGTCCGACGATATGCTCTCCATTGCGGAAGAAAAGTGCCGGGACCTGCCGAACAGGCCCCGGTTCTTCTGTCAGGGGATGGAGCGGCTCCGGCTTCCCGGTCCGGTGGACGCCTGCGTGTGCTGTCTGGACAGCGTGAATTATGTATTAAAGCCTCAAAAACTGCAAAAGGCGTTTCAACGGGTCTATGACGTGCTGGAGCCGGGAGGTATGTTTCTCTTTGACGCGGATACGCCGGAAAAACTGGAAAGCATGGACGGGCAGGTCTTTTTGGACGAGACGGAGAACGAGTTTTGCGTCTGGAGGGGAGAATACAGCGCCAAGCGGCGGGTATGCTCCTTCTGGATGGATATTTTCCGTCGGCGGGGGCAAGCCTGGGAGCGGGGCAGCGAGCTCCACCAGGAGTATGCTTACACCATGGACGAGCTGGAGAGTTATTTAAAGGAAGCGGGCTTTGTCCGGATCAAACGATATGGAGAACTCACGCGCCGTGCGCCCCGTATAGGGGAACAGCGGGTATTTTTTGTTGCGGGAAAGGAAGAGTGAGCATGGACGAGATCGTCCGTATGATCGCCAGGGACGCTCCGGTAAAGGCTATGGCAGTGACCGGAAGGGGCCTTGTGGAAAGAGCCAGACAGATCCATCGGACCCTGCCTGTGGTTACCGCCGCTCTGGGCCGGTCGCTGATGGCCTGCTCTATGATGGGAGATCAGCTTAAGGGGGAGGGTGCCTCTGTGACCCTGCGCCTCAAAGGAAACGGCCCCATGGGATCCCTTACCGCCGTGGCGGATACCCAGGGGAACGTGCGGGGCTTTGTCCAGAATCCGGCGGTGCTCTTGCCTTTGAAGTCCAATGGAAAACTGGATGTGGGCGGGGCCGTGGGAAGGTCGGGGACCCTCACCGTCATTAAGGACCTGGAGATGAAGGAGCCTTACGTGGGGATGATCCCCCTGGTCTCCGGAGAGATTGCCGAGGATGTAACGGCCTACTTTGCCGTCAGTGAACAGATCCCCTCCGCCTGCGCCCTGGGGGTGCTGGTGGATACGGACCAATCCGTCCTTCGGGCGGGAGGGTATCTGATCCAGCTTCTTCCCGGAGCGTCGGAGGAAGTGGTGGAGAAGGTGGAGGCGGGGGTAGCCGCCCTTGGGCCTGTGACCGTTGCGCTTATGGAGGAAGGGATGGACGCCGAGGCCCTTCTGCGCCGGGCGTTGTCCGGCTTTGAACTGGAAACGCTGGAGCGGCATAAGGTAGAGTATAAATGCTATTGCAGCCGGTCTCGGGTCAAAAACGCCCTTGTCAGCATGGGGCCCCAGGAGCTGCGGGCCCTGATCGAAGAGCAGGGAGGAGCGGAGCTTACCTGCCAGTTTTGTGACGCGGTATATCATTTCGAGCGGGAGGAGCTGGAAGAGCTGATCCGGGGAGAAGACCCGGATCACCGGGAGAAATAGAGGCAGGGCCAAAAGAAAAATGCCTGAATGTTGAATTTTGCCTTGACAGGCGGCGGGGGTTTTAGTATAATAATCATCGCCGCTTGGGACGGTAACCACAGGGGAGCATAGCTCAGCTGGTAGAGCGCACGCCTTACACGCGTGATGTCACAGGTTCGAGCCCTGTTGTTCCCACCAATGGCGCGGTAGTTCAGTTGGTTAGAACGCCGGCCTGTCACGCCGGAGGTCGTGGGTTCAAGTCCCATCCGCGTCGCCAGCTCGAAAGAAGCCTGTTCCGTTCCGCTTCCGCCGTAGGCGGAAGCTCCACATCCACAGGCTCCTTTCTCGCCTTCCAAAAAAAGCTGGAGACCGCTTTTTTTGGATAGGGTCAAGGGCTTGAAGGTCAAGGACCGGCAGGCTCTGAAATGCCTCTGTAGCTCAGTTGGTAGAGCAGAGGACTGAAAATCCTCGTGTCACTGGTTCGATTCCGGTCGGAGGCACCAGAAAAATTCTCCCGGAATGGGGACATTCCGGGAGAATCCTTTTCCAAGGTATTGCATAGTATAGAGTACCCTCAAACGCGGGCATAGCTCATCTGGTAGAGCGCCACCTTGCCAAGGTGGAGGTAGCGATTTACTCCCGCTGTGAGCGAAGCGAATTAGCGGGAGTTAATATCGGCGAAGCCGATGGATCGAGCCGCAGGCTCGAACGGCAGGAAAGCACCAACAAAATATGCGGGCATAGCTCATCTGGTAGAGCGCCACCTTGCCAAGGTGGAGGTAGCGAGTTCGAGCCTCGTTGCCCGCTCCAATCGAAATTTGCATGCATGTCAGCTGGCGCCGCCAGCGGCGTCAGCTTGACAGGCAAGCAAAGCTCAAGGTCCCTAAAAGGGGCCCCCGAAAAAGCGGTCCCCAGCTTTTTTGGGGAGAAGGAAGAAGGACGCTGCGGATATGGAGCTTTCGGCGAAGCCGGAAGCGGAATGGAGCAGAGTTCTTCTGACGTTGTGGCAACGTAGCCAAGTGGTAAGGCAGAGGTCTGCAAAATCTCCACCCCCAGTTCGAGTCTGGGCGTTGCCTCCAAAAAAGACCACACCTCTTTGCGGCGGTGTGGTCTTTTCCTGTCAGAAAATTGTCGAAGGACAGAGAAGAGAGGGAGAAAATATGGAATTGGAAAAGATCATTGAGCTTGTTTTGGAGATCGTGGTACCCGTGCTGGAGCTGGCGGGGATTTTTATTGTGGCAGAGGCGGCGTTGGCCAGCTTTGTCCGCTACATATACGCCCTTGCGACCCGACGGTCGGTCCATGTGAAGAAGCGCCTGGCGGTAGGGCTGCTGCTGGGATTGGAATTTATGATGACCGCCGAGATCCTGAAGACCCTGGTGATCCGGGAACTGAACGATATCCTGATCCTGGGCGGCGTAGTGATCCTCCGGGCGATCCTGGCTTTTGAGCTCAAGCAGGAGGAGAAGGAAGAGGAAAGCGAAGAGAGCGAAAAGAAATAAAGCAAGGGAGCCGCGCCGGTTTATGGCGCGGCTTCGCTTTTCTCTGCGAGAAAAAGGAAGGGGGAATTTTGCAAAAAAGTTGCGTTAGACCCATATCATTTTTTCGCTGTATATGATAAAATAAATATAACTATAGCTTGAGGGAAGGAGAAGCCATGAAAAAGAACAGAATAGGACTGTTGGGAATGATGGCGCTCATGTGCCTGCTTTTGACGGGCTGCTTCTTCCGCCCGGTGGACGAGCTGTACGCTGTTCCCCAGCCCTCCAAGGATTATGAAGCTCTTCAGGCCCGGCTCAGCGAGGTGGTGGCCCGGGGGGGAGAGTACGCCGCTCCTTTGACAGGAGAGATGATCCAGTCGGTCCAGCTTCAGGATCTGGACGGGGACGGGAAGCAGGAGGCCATCGCCTTTTTCCGCCTGCCCAGTGAGGAAAAACCGCTGAAAATATATATTTTTCGCCAGGTAGGGGAGGAATATGAAACCTTCTCCGTGATTGAGGGAGCAGGAGCCGCCATCAACTGTGTGGATTATGTCCAGATGGACGACGAGCCTTTCAAGGAGGTGGTGGTCTCCTGGCAGATGACCGCCCAGGTCCACTCCCTGGCGGCCTATTCCGTTGGCCCTGAGCAGGTGGAGGAGCTGATGCGGACCGATTACGACGGATACCGCCTGTTTGACCTGGATCAGGACAATCAACAGGAGCTGGTGGTGTTCCGTACCGCCGCCGGGGGAGTGCCTCAGGCGGAGCTTTACGACTTTGACGGCGTGCTTGCCAAGACCAGCGAGGCCCCTCTTTCGGTGGGGGCTTATGTGGGGGCGGACGGGACCATCAAAAGCGATTACCTTACCGGTGTTCAGACCGGATACCTGACAGACCGGGTCCCCGCCCTTTTTGTTTCCTCTTCCTACGGGGAGAACGGCGCTATTACCGACGTTTTTGCTGTTCAGGAAGGGGAGCTGAGGAATGTGACCCTGGATCAGGAGACGGGGGAAAGCGGAGAGACCATCCGGTTCTATACCCAGGTCTCCCCCCGGGATATCAACGGCGATGGGGTGATGGAGCTCCCGCAGCCGGTGCCTCTGACGGATTACCGGATCACCACCGACGCGGTGAGCTTTTGGCTGATCCACTGGCGGCAGTTTGACGCCTGGGGAAACGCCGTTCCGGTATTCACCACCTACCATAATGAACGGGACGGCTGGTACTTTATTCTTCCCGATGAGTGGGACAATAATCTGAGCCTGTCCCGAAGCGATCTGCCCGGCGGTGGGGAGCGGGGGGTCACCTTCTCCTACTGGCCGGAGCCCTCTGCCGTACCGAAGCCCTTCCTTACTATCTACAAGTTGACAGGGACCAGCCGGGCGCTGCGGGCCAGGGAGGGGAACCGTTTTATTCTGTTTCCCATGAACGCGCTGGACCGTCTGGACGAAAGTCCTACCATCTACGCCGCTGAGTTCCGGGATGGCTGGGACAGTGGGCTGACGGAGGAAATGGTCCAGGAACGGTTTTCCATCATCCGTACCGATTGGTACGGGGGATACTGAACAAGGAAGGAGAAGGCTGCATGAGTAAAAAAGTATTGGTGCTGGAGGACGAGGCCAATATCCGTTCTTTCATTGTGATAAACCTGAAGCGGGCGGGCTACGAAACGGTAGAGGCGGGTACGGGGCAGGACGCCTTGGACCAGCTGCGCCGGAACCCCGATATAAATGTGGCCCTTTTGGACGTAATGCTTCCCGATATGGACGGGTTTGAGGTCTGCCGCCGGATCCGGGCGGGAGATAACCGGATCGGGATCATCATGCTCACCGCCCGGACCCAGGAGATGGATAAGGTGACGGGGCTTATGACCGGGGCGGACGATTATGTGACCAAGCCCTTTTCTCCTGCGGAGCTTACCGCCCGTATCGACGCTTTGTGCCGGCGGACCACCGGAGAGCCCGCCCCTGCGGACACCGGGGAAATCAGTTGTCCTCCCTTCCTGTTGAATACCCGGAACCGGACTCTGGAAAAAAATGGGCAGCGGGTGAAGCTGACCCAGGTGGAATATTCCATTGTCAAGCTTTTTATGGACAATATCGGAAAGGCCCTGGCACGGGAGGAGATCCTGGACGCAGTATGGGGAAAGGACTATTTTGGAGAAGTAAAGATCGTGGACGTAAACATCCGCCGTCTACGGATCAAGATCGAAGACGACCCCACGAACCCCACCTATATTACCACCGTATGGGGCTACGGGTATAAGTGGGGGTTTTAGAAAGCGGGTTTCCAGTCCGCCTGACCTCTGAAAAATTGGAAGAGAAAGGAAGTGACCACCCATGGCAAAAGTGAAGGGCATTCGCCGGCGCTGGATGACAAACTCCATCGGCGTGGTCCTTTTTGTGCTTCTCTTTGCCATTACCGCTTTCTCCGTGGCCATGGGAGGCTACTATTATGCGACCCTTTCCAACGGCTTGCAGACCAAGGCGGAATATGTGGTGGAGTTTTTCAGCGACTATTCTACCCAGAGTGAGTACTACCAGCATGTGGTCACCTACGTGAATAATAACACGGAGGGAAAGGATAAGGTGGAAATGCAGTTCTTGGACCCCAACGGCTCCATCCGCTTTTCCACCTTTGGCCTGGCGGCCTACAGTTCTCCCGGCACCCCTGATATCGCCGGGGCCCTCAGTGGGGAGACGCCTCAGACGACCCCCTGGACCGGCATGGATCCCTCCACCGGGGAGCATATCATGGCGGTTACCGTTCCGGTCCTCATGGATGGACGGGCGGTGGCTGCGGTTCGGTATGTCACCTCTCTCCGACTGGTGGACCGGCAGCTGATTATCATTGTCTCCATTACGGCCGCCATCGGGCTTGTGATATTATTGCTGGTGTATGTTTCCAACCTTTATTTTGTCAAATCCATCGTGGAGCCGGTGGCCAGCATTACCGAGATCACCAAGCGGATCGCCGGGGGCAGCTACGGTATTCAGATCGAAAAGCAGCATGACGATGAGATCGGAGACCTGACCGACGCTATCAATGATATGTCCACCCGGATCGACCAGGCAGAGAAGATAAAGTCGGAGTTCATTTCCTCCGTCTCCCATGAGCTGCGTACCCCCCTTACCGCCATCAATGGCTGGGCCGAGACCATCCAGCGGGGAGAGGTCCGGGATGCGGACGATGTGAAAAAGGGAATGGGGATCATTGTTTCCGAGGCCAAGCGCCTTACCAACATGGTGGAGGAGCTGTTGGAGTTCTCCCGGATCGAGGATGGGCGCTTTACCCTGTCCATTGAGCCCCTGGATCTGAAGGCGGAATTTGAGGATGCGGTCTATACCTACCGGGAGTTCTTCCGCAAGGATGGTATCGAGCTTACCTATGTGGACAGGGAGGAGGAATTTCCGCCTGTGGACGCCGATCCGGAGCGGCTCCGGCAGGTGTTCTGCAACATTATGGACAATGCCGCCAAGCACGGCGGGAGCGGTGGAAGGATCGACTGTGCCATTCATCTGGAGGAGGAGTGGGCTGTCATTACCGTTCGGGACTATGGCCCTGGCGTCCCGGCGGATGAGCTTCCCCATGTGAAGAATAAGTTTTATAAGGGCTCCTCCAAGGCTCGGGGCTCCGGGATCGGTCTGGCGGTCTGCGAGGAGATCGTGACCCGCCACGGCGGGGAGCTTACCATCGGCAACGCCGAGGGGGGCGGGTGTATCGTTACCATTCGCCTTCCGGTGGGCGTACCAACTGTTGGTGGAACATAAGTTCTATATTTAACCCGCGCCCCTTGCAAAAGCGGCGCGGGTTTGATAAAATGAAAAAGATAGGGCTCCAGGGCCCATTTTTGTGAAAACACCGCTCCATATGGCGATATCTGAAGGAGAACCGAAATCCTATGCTGAAACGACTGCTTTTTCTTGCTGCCGGGGGCTTTAAGACCATGATCGGCGGTCAGGCTCTTTTGGAAGGTATTCTGATGATGGGGCCCGACAAAAAATCCATCGTGGTCCGGAAGAGCGATGGGACGTTGGAGGTCAAGACAGAGCCCAGAAAGCTTTTGAAAGACCGTCTTCCCTTTGTGGGACTGCCTCTGATCCGGGGAGTGGTAAATTTTTGCTCTTCCATGTATAACGGGGTCACCGCTCTGATGTACTCCGCTGAATTTTACCCCGAAGAGACAGAGCCGGAGGAGCCCTCCAGGCTGGAGAAATGGCTGGATGAAAAGCTGGGCAGCGAAAAGCTTACGGGAGCTATCATTACCCTTTCCGTGGTGATGGGAATGGCCTTTTCCGTGGGGCTGTTTATCCTGCTGCCCACGGCCCTGGGAGGGCTTGTTACCCGGCTGTTTCCCGGCTGCCCCATCTGGGGAAGAAATTTGATCGAGGGAATTTTGAAGGTGATTATTTTCCTTCTCTATCTGATCCTGTGCTCCAAAATGAAAGATATCCACCGTACCTTTCAATATCATGGGGCGGAGCATAAGACTATTTTCTGCTATGAGGCGGGCCTTCCCCTGACGGTGGAGAACGTTCGCATTCAGCCCAAGCACCACCCCCGCTGCGGCACCAGCTTTTTGTTTGTTGTGATCGTTGTTTCTATCCTTCTTTCCAGTGTGGTATTCTCTTATATCAAAGTGGAAAATACCTTTGCCCGGATGGGGATGCACCTTTTGATGCTGCCTTTGATCGTCAGCATCACCTATGAATTTAACCGCTATGTGGGCGGCCATGAAGGCCCTCTGTGCCGGCTGGTCCGGACCCCCGGCATGGCGATCCAGCGCTGGACCACCTTTGAGCCGGACGAGAGCATGATCGAGGTAGGCATACGCGCTCTCACCGAGGTACTGCCCCAGGTGGAGGGAGCGGACAAATGGTAAAATAGAAGCGCGGAACAAGGGTCAGCGAGGGAGCTTGGACTGGAGCGAGGCAGAGCACAGGGCCGTGCCCCTTCGGTCCGGAGACCAGGCCGAGTCGGAGAGACAGCCCAGCCGTTGGGAGCGAAGCGACCTTACGGATGGGGCGTACTCCTTGCGGGTAAAGCGACCGAGCGACCAGACCCTTGTGGAGCGTGACAGCTCTGTGGAGGTGAGAGAGATGGCGGCCACCTATAATACCCTCTATTTAAATGCCAGACGGAAGCTGAAGGCAGCGGGGATCCCCTCCGCCCAGCTGGAGGCACGGGAGATCGTCTGTTATGTGGCGGGAAAGAACCGGGAGGAGTTTTACCGGGATCTGACTCTCTACGCTTCCGACCAGACTGCGGACAGGATCGAGGAGCTGACCCAACGCCGTCTGTCGGGGGAGCCGGTGGCCTATATCATCGGAGAGTGGGAGTTTTACGGTCTTTCTCTGGACGTGTGCCGGGATGTACTGATCCCCCGGATGGACACGGAGGTGTTGGCTGAGCGGGCCATTCTGGCGGCAAGGGCCGCCGGGGAGGGGTGCCGGGTGCTGGACCTGTGTGCGGGAAGCGGCTGTGTGGGGCTGGCGGTAGCTGCCAATGTGCCTGAATGCCGGGTGGTGCTGGCTGATGTTTCGGAGGGAGCCCTTCGGGTCTGCCGGCAGAACATCCGCCGTTGTGAGCTTTCCGACCGGGTGATCTGCGCCTTTGCCGACGCCAAGCTTCCCCCCCTGCCCGCGCTGTGGGATTTTGACGTCATTGCCTGCAACCCGCCCTATATCCCCACGGCGGACATCCTGACCCTCGATGTGTCGGTGAAGGATTACGAGCCCCGTGAGGCGCTGGACGGAGGAACGGACGGTCTGGACTTTTACCGGACGGTTTGCTCCAAGTGGAAGGGGGCTCTCCGTCTGGGGGGCAGGCTCCTGTTCGAGGTGGGAGCGGGACAGGCCTCCGATGTGGAGCTGCTGATGGGACAAAACGGCTTTGAGGATATCCAGTCCTTCCAGGATACCCAGAACATCTGGCGGGTGGTTTCCGGGGCCATCAACGAATAAGTCCCTTTTATCGTACACCTGACAGATTACAATGAAACCATACCAAAGGCCTCCGGGCCAACTGGATCAATACATTTGGAAAGGCCCCGCCTTTCGAGAGGAGAAGGAACATGGCAGAGAAGAAAAAGACGCCCATTACCCAGCCCGGACAGGCTGCGGATAAGAAAAAGGCTTTGGATACGGCTCTGGCCCAGATCGAGAAGGACTATGGCAAAGGGGCTGTTATGCGCCTGGGAGAAAACAGCCATGTGGTGGTGGAGGCCATTCCCACCGGATCCCTGGCTCTGGACATAGCGCTGGGGATCGGCGGCGTTCCCAAGGGCCGGATCATTGAGATTTACGGCCCGGAATCCTCCGGTAAGACCACTCTGGCCCTCCATATCGTGGCCCAGGCCCAGCAGCGGGGGGGAGAGGTAGCCTACATCGACGCCGAGCACGCCCTGGATCCCGTCTACGCCCAGGCTCTGGGGGTGGACATCGACTCCATGCTCATCTCCCAGCCTGATACCGGCGAACAGGGGCTGGAGATCTGTGAGGCCCTGGTCCGTTCCGGCGCGATTGACGTGGTGGTGGTGGACTCGGTAGCGGCTCTGACTCCCAGGGCGGAGATCGAGGGGGATATGGGCGACGCCCATGTGGGTTTGCTGGCCCGGCTCATGTCCCAGGCCCTCCGGAAGCTGGCGGGCGTCATTTCCAAGACCAATTGTATCGTTATCTTTATCAATCAGCTCCGGGAGAAGGTGGGGGTGGTCTACGGCAACCCTGAGGTCACCACCGGAGGTCGGGCGCTGAAGTTCTATTCCTCCGTCCGTATCGATATCCGCCGGGTAGAGGGGCTGAAAAACGGCTCCGACGTGATCGGCAACCATGTCCGGGCCAAAATCGTGAAAAACAAGGTGGCGCCTCCCTTTAAACAGGCGGAGTTTGATATTCTCTTTGGGGAGGGGATCGCCAAGGAGGGAGAGCTGGTGGATATGGCCGTTCAGCTTGGCTTTGTCCAGAAGTCCGGTTCCTGGTTCTCCATGGGAGAGGTGCGGATCGGTCAGGGCCGGGACGCCGCCAGGCAGTATCTGAAGGACAATCCCGATGTTGCGGAAAAGCTGGAGGCGGACATCCGGGCCAACGCCTCCAAACTGACCGGCACGAAAGGGACTTCCCGCTCCTCCAGCAAAGCCTCCGGGAAGGAAGAGGCCGCTTCCCGCTCCTCCAGCCGGGGGGTAGACGTGTCCGCCGAAGACTTTGAGGACGCGGAAGACTAAGGGCGTGCAGATCGTAAAATTAGAGCCCTCCAAGCATGTCAAGGAGCGGTGGCTTTGCTGGTTGGAGGACGGCTCCTGTATCCGCGTAACGGAAAATGAGGTGGTTTCCTTTGCCCTCTATACCGGAATGGAGATCTCTGACGAGCTCTATGACCGGCTTACTGAAAGCGCGGGAAGAAGCGCGGTCCGGGGTAAGGCCCTGGACCTGATCTCCTCCCGGCCCATGTCCCGGAAGGAACTGATAGAGAAGCTTACCGCCCGCCGCCCACGGGGGAAGGATGGACGGGAGCGCCCCCCCTTTGCCACGGCCGAGCAGGCCGGGGAGGTGGCCGACTGGTTGGAGGAGCTGGGATACTTAAATGACGCCGAGTACGCCAGGACCGTGGCCCGCCACTACTCCGCCAAGGGCTATGGGGAGCGGAAGCTACGGGATGAATTTTTCCACAGGGGGATCCCCCGGGAGTATTGGGAGGAAGCCCTTCAGGAGGCTCAGGATCCCGAATCCGGGATAGACGACTTCCTTCAGAAGAGGTTCCGGGGCAAGGTTCCTGATGAGAAGGAGTTGAAACGGGCCTCCGACGCCCTGGTGAGGAGAGGCTACCGTTGGAACGAGATCCGGGAGGGTCTAAACCGCTATGGGGCGGAGATCGAAGAGGACTGACTATATCCAGTAAGGAGACTGCTGCCTTGAAAATCGCTTTCATTTCTCTGGGCTGTTCTAAAAATTTGATCAATACCGAGCAGATGATGGCCCTTTGCCGGCAGGCCGGCCATGAGGTCGCCGGGGAACCGGAGGGGTGCGACGTGGCGGTACTCAACACCTGCGGCTTTATTGACGCGGCCAAGAGCGAGGCCATTGAGAATATTATTGCGTTGGGAGAGCTGAAGCAGGAGGGAAAGCTGGGAAAGCTCCTGGTCTGCGGGTGTCTCTCCCAGCGTTACCGGGAGGAGATCAAGGAGGAGCTTCCCGAGGTGGACGGCATGATGGGTACGGGCAGCTATGAGGATATCGTCTCCGCCGTAGAGGCGGTGGCGGCGGGGGAGAAGCCGGAACGCTTCGGGGATATCTCCGCTACCACCGAGGAGGGGGAGCGGCTGGTCACCGGCCCCGGCTATACCGCCTTTCTGAAAATTGCCGAGGGCTGCGATAATTTCTGCGCCTTCTGCATTATCCCCTACCTTCGGGGCCGCTACCGCAGCCGTCCTATGGACTCGGTGCTGAAGGAGGCAAGGGATTTGGCGGATTCCGGGGTGAAGGAGCTGATCCTCATTGCTCAGGATATCGGCCCTTACGGGAAGGATCTCTACGGAGAACGGCGGCTGCCCCAATTGCTGAAAGAATTATGTAAACTGCCCTTTCATTGGATCCGGCTCCACTACCTGTATCCCGACCATTTTGACGACGGGCTCATTGAGGTCATTGCGCAGGAGCCCAAGATCGTCAAGTATCTGGATATCCCCCTTCAGCATTGCAGCGACCATCTGCTGAAGGCCATGAACCGCTGGGGGAGGTCGGAGAGCCTGCGGGAGCTGCTGGGAAAGCTGCGGGAGAGGATCCCCGGACTGGTGTTTCGCACCTCCCTGATCTGTGGGCTTCCCGGAGAGACAGAGGAGGACTTTGAGGAGCTTTGCCGCTTTGTCACCGATACGGGGATCGAGCGGGCGGGGGTGTTTCAATACTCCCGGGAGGAGGGGACCAGGGCGGCGGAAATGCCGGACCAGGTCCCGGAGGAGATCGCCCAGCAGCGGGTGGAGCGGCTGGTGGAGCTTCAATCCGCCGTGTTGGACCGGTACAATGAAAGCCGGTTGGGGACGGTGATGGAGGTCCTTTGTGAGGGCTTTGATCCCCAGATGGGCTGCTTTGCCGGGCGGACCTACGCCGACTCGGTGGAGGTGGACGGCAGGGTCCTATTCACCGCCTCCGGGCTGGTCCCGGCGGGCGAGTTTGTCCATGTTCGTATCACAGGGACCGAGGATGGGGACCTGACGGGCGAAATTGAGGAGTGAGGATATGAATACGGCCAATAAGCTGACCCTGCTGCGGGTGCTGATGATCCCCCTGTTCCTGCTGGTGCTGTATATAGGGTTTCCGGGGAGCAATTATGCGGCTCTGGCCATTTTTGTGCTGGCCAGCCTTACCGATCTGCTGGACGGCTACATCGCCAGAAGCCGGAACCTGGTCACCGACTTCGGAAAATTTATGGATCCCCTGGCGGACAAGGTGCTGGTCATTACCGCCATGCTCTGGTTCGTGGAGTGTGGGAAAATGCCGGCCTGGGCGGTGGCCATCGTTATTTTCCGGGAGTTTGCCGTCTCGGGAATGCGGCTCATCGCTGTGGAGGGAGGCAGGGTCATCGCCGCGGGCTGGTCGGGAAAGGTAAAGACGGCCTCCGCTATGGTCTGCCTGATCCTCATGTTCCTGCCCTTTTTGCCCGCCTGGATCAATACGGCCTGTGTCTGGGTGATCGTGGTCACCACCCTCTATTCCGGAGCGGAATATTTCATTAAGAACCGGGACGTATTTGATTGGAGCGAGCTATAAACCACCCCCCGGACGGAGCATTCCGTCCGGGGCGTTTTTTGAAGGGATAAATAAAAATTTAGCGCAGAAGGGCGGAGAACAGGTCAGTAGGGGAGGCTAAGACCGGAGTGGAGCGAAACCGGCGGCGGGGTCAAAGGCCCCAGAGCCGGTTTTGCGGAATCGGAGGACTTAGATCTCCCCTACGCCCTGACCTGTTCGGAGCCTGACATGGCTCTCTTCCAGGAAAGCCCAGTATGGCACCCCGTTTCGGCGGGGGCAAGCCCCCGCCCTACGAGTATTAACGAACGAGGTACATACCTGTGTCCGGGCGGGTTTGGAACCCGCC
>CANRZY010000001.1 GCA_947644625.1 uncultured Pseudoflavonifractor sp. | reverse complement strand
TCTCGCCCTTCACCTGCTCGCCGGGGGCCAGATAGGCCTCGGTAAACTCGCTGCCGGAGGTGATCCGGAGGGAGGCCCCTCCCGTCCGGGGGTCGATCCGGGTCACAAGGCCGGTGAGGATCTCATGCTCCTTGGAGGAGAACTCGTTGAAGATCATGCCCCGCTCCGCTTCCCGCATACCCTGGATAATGACCTGGCGGGCGGTACCGGCGGCAATGCGGCCAAAGTCACGGGTCTTGATCTCAAAGGAGATCACGTCTCCCAGCATGGCCTTGGGCAGCTTGGCCTGGGCCTCCTCCAAGCTGATCTCGGTGGCGGGATTGTCCACCGTCTCCACCACGTCCTTTTTCAGGAACATGCGCACGGTGCCCTTTTCCTCGTTGGCGTCCACCACCACGTTGTCTCCCGCCTCAGGGTGGTCCTTCTTGTAGGCGGAGACCAGGGCCAGGGTGATCTTCTCCAGCATATAGCCTTTGGGGATCCCCCGCTCCTTTTCGATCAGATCAATGGCGGTAAAAAATTCCGCCGCGTCCAGCTCATGGGACTGCTGAGGTTGATTTTTTCTCGGCATAGCGCTCATTCTCCTTTATATACGGACATATAGGCGCGTTTGCGCCACGTCTTTTTTCTCGAAGGTAAGCTCTCCCTGGACAGTGGTGATGGTGACGAGACCATCCTCGTAGGCGGAGAGCGTTCCTACCCAGTCTTTGCGCCCGTCCCGGCTTCGGTAGAGCTTTACCTCCACCTCGCTGCCCAGAAAGGCGGCAAAGTGCTCCGGCTTTCGGAGGATCCGGTCGGCTCCGGCGGAGGAGACCTCAAAGGTGTAACTGCCCTCAATGGGGTCCGCCCGGTCCAAAAGGTCGCTTACAGGCCGGGAGACGGCCTCGCAGTCGTCGATGGAGATCCCGCCGGGTTTGTCAATATAAAGCCGGAGATACCAGACTCCCGCTTCCTTTGCATACTCCACGTCCCAAAGGGTACAGCCCTGCTCTTCCACAATAGGCCGGGCCAGGGCCTCCACTGCTTCGGTCACCTTTGCCATCGGGTCGCTCCACCTCTTTTTCCATGAAAAAGAGTGAGGGGGAAACCTCACTCTGCCATACTGACCTTAACTTACCGTAGATAGTATACCACGGGAAACCCTTCATTGCAAGGTTTTTTTGGGAAAAAGAGGATGGGCGGCATATTTTTTCTACCATCTTGCGCCAAAATTATTCATATGATAAAATTAAATATAATAGAAGGAAAAAAGACTGGATATTTTGTTTTGAGGTAAAGAAGGGAACATTGCGGACAGAAAGGAAGATGGAGTGGTGAAAAGAAAACTGTTGGTGGGCTTGGCGCTGTTGTGGGGGATCGTTTGCACACTGCCCCTTTCCGCGGGGGCGGCGGGGGCCGGATACCCGGACGCGGAGGGCCACTGTGCCCAAAACGCCATTGAGGTATGGAGCGGTCATGGAGTGCTCCGGGGGTATCCTGACGGCTCCTTTCGGCCGGACGGCGGCATTACCCGTGGGGAGCTTGCCGTGGTGCTGGACCGGGTCATGGGGTATCAGGATGGGGTGGAAAACATCTATCCCGACCTGCCTGACGGCAAATGGTGTACGGACAGTATCCTCCGTTTGGCGCGGCAGGGTATTTTTACCGGAGATGAACGTGGGCGAATGAAGCCCGACGCCCCCATTACCCGGCAGGAGGCGTTTACCGCCCTGGCCCGTGTTCTGGAAATAGAGGAAAGCGGGAAGGCTTCCGGCTTTTCCGATGAGGCTGCTGTGGCGGACTGGGCAAAGGGCTATATAGGGGCAATGAAGGAAAAGGGGTATATTTCAGGCGACCGGAGTGGAGCGGTCCACCCTGGAGACCCCATTACCCGTGCGGAGGTGGTCGCCACTCTGGACCGGATGGCGGAGCTTGTGAACAGGAACGGGACCTATACCCAGGACAGCAGGGGAAATTTGATCGTCAATGCCCGGAACGTGACCTTGAAGGATATGACCGTTGGGGGAGATCTGATCGTGGCCGACGGCGTAGCTGACGGGGACGTGTATCTGGACGCCGTCACAGTCAAAGGAAATATCATCCTTCGGGGCTGTGGGGAAAATTCCTTCCATATCCTGCCCGGATGCGACGTGGAGACCGTTATCGTGACCAAGACCACCGACGGCTGTATCCGTTTGGTAAATGAGTCGGGAAAAACCATTCCCATGATCTATGTCAACGACGGGGAGGGAGGCGTTACCCTGGACGGCGGAGAGCTGGGCAGCGTGGTGGTGGCCTGTGACGCGCCGGTAAAGATCACGGCCAAAAAGGTCAAGACCCTGTCCGTGGTAGGAAATGCCGGGATAACGGTAGAAAAGGACGCCACAGTGGAACGGCTGGAGGTGGGAGGTACGGCGGGAAAAGCCGCCATTACCATAAATGGAAAAGTGACCGCGTTGGTCAATGACGCCGGCGCGGCGGTGACCAACAATGGGACGGTGGGCCCCACCGCCGGAAGCTCCTCCGGCGGGGGAAGCGGCTCCACAGGAGGGGGTTCCTCCTCCGGTGGGGGGAACGGCTCCGGTTCAGGTTCCGAGGAGGACAGGACCATTGTCATTTCGGAGGTAACCCTTCAGCTTCTGGCGCCCCGGTTTGGAGCGGTCCCCGATACGGCTGATGTGCTGGGGGTGGGATATACCGCCCAAACCGAGTGGTCCAATGCCGACGGCTCCCCTGCCGGGTACCGCTGGAAGCCTGAAGGGGAGGCGGAGGACACCTTTACGGCAGATCAGGCATACCGGGCGGTGGTCACCTTGACGCCCATCAGCGGATACCGCTTTGGGGAAGAGGTGAAGGTAACGGTCACGGATGGAACGGATGAGCCTGCATACTATACCCCCGCCCAAATCACCGTCCATGGAGAGGACCGGGTGGTGACGATGGTATACGGCAGGACGGAACACCGGGAGCCGGTGGGCAATGTGCGCGTAGAAGGAGAAAAAAGGGTGGAGCCCGGAGAGACGGTGGAGCTCCGTGTGGCTTATGGGGATCACTATCTGGTGGATCCCGCTTCCCATACCTGGCAGTGGTACCGGTGCGGCGCTGCCGACGGAAGCGGAAGAACGCCCATCAATTCCGCCGTTTCCAGGGAGTATACCGTTCCCGCTGAGGATACGCGGGACGAGGGGGAGACCTATTACTGCTGCGGCGTGAGCGTTATGGGCCAGGAGTACGTTTCCCCCGTGGCGGTGATAGAGGTGCGGGATGAACGCCCCCCCGTCTCCCTTCCTGATCCATCCATCAGCCCGGAGCTTACGGTAACGGAGGATGGAAGATGGGTGTGTATCGAGATAGGGGATCTGACGCGGGACGTGGAGGTAAGCTATACGGCGCAGGCCAGGTTCGCGGTGGAAAAGAACGGCGGGGACATTGGCGGCAGTATAGCGGTGGAGACCTTTGGGCAGGAGGATATTTCGGAGGATGGAAAGGTAAGCTGGAAAATAGATCTGACACAGGTGGTCAGCGAGTATATTTTGACCATGCTGAAGGCGGATATAGCTTACGATATTGCGTTAGGGGAGCTGAGGGTGACGGTAAAGCCTCAGTTGGGAGATACGCCGCTGACGGATCAGGAGCGGATATTTGATACGGCGGAGAAGGGCTTGGTGTTCCATGTCTTTGGCCCCGACTCCGAGATCCCGGAGGGAGCGCCGGACCGTCCGCCTGAAAGGCTTCAGTTTGTGATCGGCCCTTCCACAGGGAAGTTTGTCAATAAGGACGATCCGGAGGAGGAAAACTCCACCTGGAGCTTTCAACGGATGGACGCCATTTTCCGGGTAAAGGGAGATTGGGTGGCGGGGGCCGGGGAGAGCTTCTGGGACAGGGAATTCTATGTGCCGAAGGTCTGGATGGAAGGACTTCAAACGGGAACCTCCTCATCCTTGATCCTGTGCGCGGTCTATGCCGGAAAAGCTCCTGAAGGAGGGTTCAACGTATACGGCGTAAAGGTTATGGGAGAAAATATTATCTTCCAGTCGGGAAATCACTGAAAAAACGAACCACCCCCGCCGGGGATTCCCGGCGGGGGTGGTCTTTTTTGTCTCTTGAATTACTCCTGCTCCATAGCCTTAGCCTCGGCAATGGCCTTTTCCTGGGCCTGGGGGGTAGCCTCCTCATACCTTACAAAGTGGAAGGTGAAGGCACCCCGGCTTTGGGTCATGGACCGCAGGTCGATGGCGTAGGAGCTCATTTCGGCCATGGGGACCTCCGCCTCCAGGATCTGGTTGCCCTCCCCGTCAGGATTCATACCCATTACCCGGCCCCGGCGCTTGGTGATGTCGCCCATCACGTCGCCCATGTAGGAGTCGGGAATGGTGACCTTCAATTCGCCCACCGGCTCCAGAAGGATGGGGTTGGCCTCAGGCATGGCCGCCTTATAGCTGAGCTGGGCGGCGGTCTTGAAAGCGATTTCCGAAGAGTCCACCGGATGGTAGCTTCCGTCGTAGAGGGTGGCCTTCAGGTTCACCAGGGGATAGCCCGCCAGGGGTCCGTGAAGAACGGCCTCCCGGAGGCCCTTTTCCACTGCGGGGAAGAAGTTCTTGGGTACGCTGCCGCCGAAGACCTCCTCGGCAAAGACCAGCTCCTCCTCGTCGGGGTTGGGCTCAAAGCGGATCCACACGTCGCCGAATTGGCCGGAGCCGCCGGTCTGCTTCTTGTGGCGGCCCTGCTTTTCTACCTTCTTGCGGATCTTTTCCCGGTAGGGCACTCGGGTGGCCTGGAGCTCGGCCTCCACGTTGAAGCGGCTCTTGAGCTTGCTTACCAGAACGTCGATCTGGATATCTCCGGCGGCGTAGACCACCAGCTGGTGGGTCTCGGCGTTGTTGACCCAGTAGAAGGAGGGATCCTCCTCGTTCATCCGGTTGAGACCCTGGGCCACCTTGTCCTCCTGGCCGCGGGTCTTGGGGGCGATGGCCACGCTGTAGCAGGCCTCGGCAAAGGGGATGGGCTCCACCTTGACCACCTTCCGGGGCTCGCATAGGGTGTCTCCGGTCTTCAGCTTATCCATCTTGCCGATGGCTCCGATGTCACCGCAGTTGAGTTCCTTGACCTCGGCATACTTCTTGCCCTTCATGGCGTAGAGACGGCCCAGCTTCTCCGTCTCTCCCGTGCGGGCGTTGACCATCATCATGTCGGGCTTTACCGAGCCGGAGAGGACCTTTACATAGGAATACTTGCCGTACTGGTCGGAGACGGTCTTGAACACATAGGCGGCGGGCAGGGCGCCGGGGGCGGAGACGAAGGGGGAGACGACCCCCTCCTCATTCTCGCCCATAAGGGGATGGCCCTCCAGGGCGTTGGGCAGCAGCTCCACAATGGTGTCAAGAAGCATACGGGTTCCCAGACCCTGGGTGGCGGAGCCGCAGACCACGGGGAAGAGGGACAGGTCCTTTACGCCCTGGCGCAGGCCCTGGATCATCTCGGCGTAGGTAAAGTCCTCCCCGGAGAAATACTTGTCCATGAATTCCTCGCTGGTCTCGGCCACCGATTCCTTCAAGGCGTCGTAGAGCTCATCCAGTACGCTCACCTTGTCCGCGGGTACGTCGATCTCCACCCGTTCTCCCTTGGGACCCATCTCAAAGGCCCGCTTCTGGAGTACGTCGATGATACCAATGACCTTTTTGTCCGCGTCCCAGATAGGAGCTACCACAGGGGCGATATGCTTGCCGAACCGCTCCCGCAATGTGGCGAAGGCGGCGTTGTAGTCGGAATTGTCCTCGTCGGTCTTGGAGATGTAGAGAAGCCGGGGCAGCTTGCGCTGCTCACAATATTTCCATGCCTTCTCAGCGCCCACGCTCATGCCGGATTTGGCGGAGCAAACGATAATGGCGGCGTCGGAGGCCTGAAGGGCTTCCACCACCTCTCCGGCAAAGTCAAAGGCGCCCGGAGTATCCAACACATTGATCTTACAGCCGTTATACTCCACCGGAGCTACCGCCAGGGAGATGGTGGTCTGGCGCTTCTGCTCCTCAGGATCGTAATCACAGACGGTATTTCCGTCAGGGACCTTGCCCAGCCGGTCAGAGCCGCCGGTGAGGAAAAGCATACTCTCCGCCAAAGAGGTCTTGCCGTTGCCGGCATGGCCCAGCAGACAGATGTTGCGAATGTTTTGCGCGGAATAGCTCATGTGGATCCTCTCCTTATAGTGGGTTTACAGTGGGAGCCCAAAATTTCACTGTTCTTGTCCATTATAACGCAAAGTGACCGCTGTGACAAGGGAATTTTTGAGATGATTGCACAAAAAGGAGGGAGAAAAAAAGGAGCGGCCCCCAAAGGGGCCGCTCCCAAGCCGGGGTCAGGGCCGGAATTCCCCGTCAACGGGGGTTTCGCCCTGCCAGGCAACATACCGCTCTGCCTTGTGGACAGAGTAGTGATAGGGGTTTTCCGGTTCGTCGTCCCAGTGACATTCAAAGAAGAAAAAGGTGTCGTCCTCTCCGGTATAGACAATGGTCCCTCCGGTAATGGAAGCGCCGTCCTCCTCCAGAGAAAAGTGGGCGGAGGGGACTTCGCTGTCCAGATCCTCCCGGACTGTATTGTACCCAGAGCCCGCAAAACAATAGTCCGCCACCAGATCCAAGGCTTCCCTTGGAGTAAGAGCCAGGGCGGTATCATCCGTGGGCAGGGGAAGGCTGGTGGTCTGGAGTGTAAGAGTCTGGGTGGGCGCTTTTTCGTCCGTGGACTCCGGGGAGGGAGAAGGCAAGGAAGAGAAAAGAAGGGGGGGAACGTCGGAAGCTTCCGCCGTCTCCGGAGAGGGGATGGGAGCATTCTCCGGCTCCTCCGGAAGGATCTTTGCTGTCCGAAGACTGGGGGAGGCTTCCTCCATCGGTGTTGTTCCGTATTCGGCAGGGACGCCGATGTCCTGTTCCTGATCGGAGGCCTGGACCGGGGCAGGAGCGGCGCGACAGGGGGAGGGGGGGGCTTCCGCAGCGGCGGGAGCGGAGGTTTCCGCCGCTTTCGCGGGGGCCGGGGAGGGAAGAAGGGCGTTCGTGGAAGAAAGGGCCGTGCTGTCACCGGACAGAGGCATGATCTCCTTGTCGGGCTCCCGGCTTGGGACGGGGCTTTCCGAAAGAACGGCCGCCTTTTCTTTTTCGGCGGGGGCGTCCTGCTGGGTAGAGACTCCCGTTCCCGCCGCCGGGGCGGACTGGCGGGTCTGGGCGGTCATTTCCCAGGGCTTCCAGCTCCATGTGCCCAGAAGCACGATGGCCAGTACGGCGGCGGAGGCCAGCCATCTCCACCGGTGGGGGAGGCGGTCATTCCGCTTGGGTGGGAAGGGGACCACCTTCTCCGCCGCAACCGCTTCCATGATCCGCGCTTTCAGGTCCGCCGGGGGCTCCACGGGAGGAAGGTCCTCAAGGGCGGCATGAAGGGCGGAAAGTTCCTTATAAAGGGCGGCGCATTCCGGGCAGGCGGCCAGATGGGCGTCCAGCTCCTTCCGCTGGCCGGGGGAGAGCGCCCCGTCCAACGCGGCGCTGATGAGCTCTGTGTATTCGTTACAATATGCCATAGGGGCGTCCCTCCTTTCCGGAAAAATTTTGTAGGAGCCGGGGAGTGGGCCCGCCCTACAATTCTATTTTCATTCACTTAGACGGCTACGGCGAAGAAAAGTTCCCCGTCTTTTGCAAATAATCTTTGAGGGATATCCTTGCTCTGGCGATCCGGGACTTGACCGTTCCCTCCTCCAGGCTGAGACACTGGGCGATCTCCGCGTAGGAAAGCCCCTGGGTCTCCCGCAGCAGGAGGACCTGCCGGTGTTCGGGGGAGAGGGAGGAAAGCCCTTTTTGCAGGGCGCGGTGGACCTCCTTACGTTCCAGCTCCCGCTCCGGGGAGTAGCGCTGGTCGGGGATTTCCGTTTCCCTGCCCTCCTCTCCGTCCTCCTCTTCCATGGTCATGGACAGGGCGCTTCGCCGCTTTTCCCGGCGGAGGAAATCGATACAGGCGTTGGTGGCCAAGCGGTAGAGCCAGGTGGAAAAAGCACTCTGAAAGCTGAACCTGGAAAGACCCCGCCAGGCGTTGAGAAAGGCCTCCTGGGTGAGGTCGGCGGCGTCTTCGGGATTTCCTGTCATGCGGTAGCACAGGTTGTATATTTTGCCCTGGTTTTGTTCCACAAGCCGGGCAAAGGCATCCTGACTGCCCTTTTGGGCAGCCTGGACCAGTTCCTGCTCCGTCACCGATCTCACCTCCTTCGTCGGCGCAAAGTCCGCTCTATTCGGAACGGCCTTAAGGCCATTCCTCATGCCGCTCCCTTGCGCCTCCTCTCCCCGAAAAATCGCTTCGCGGTTTTCCGGGGTTTTTAAGTTCCTTTGTGGGCAAAGTCCGCTCTGTTCGGAACGACCCTGCGGCCTTGCTTTTTATTCCTCCGGGTCCCGCAGGTCCCGCTTGATCCCCTTTGTGATTTCGTAGATCTGCTCCATGGTCTCCACCCGGCAGAGCTTTTCCTTATAGTATCCCGCGTAAGGGATGCCCTTTAAATATAGGATATATTGCCGCCGGGCCTGGAGGCAGGCGATCCGCTCCCCCTTTTGCCGGGCGGTCAGCTCGATCTGCCGTACCGCCGTATCCACCCGCTGCTCCAGAGGGGGGAGGGCAGGGATAGGCTCTCCCCGGAGGGCGGCGGCGCACTGCTCAAAAAGCCAGGGGTTTCCCAGGGCTCCCCGGCCGATCATCACCATATCCGCCCCGGTGCGCTTGAGGATATCCAGCGCGTCCTTGGGGGAAAACACGTCCCCATTGGCGATCACCGGAATGGAAAGAGCCTCCTTGACCTCCCGAATGGTATTCCAGTCTGCCCGGCCGCTGTATTTTTGCACCGTGGTCCGTCCGTGGATGGCCACGGCGGCCACTCCCGCGTCCTGGAGGCGAAGGGCCAGCTCCACGCAGTTGATGTGGCCCTTGTCCCAGCCAAGGCGCATTTTCGCGGTGACCGGCTTCCCTCCCGCGCCCCGGACTGCGGCGGCGGCTACCTTAGCGGCCTTTTCCGGATCTCTGGCGAGACCTGAGCCCTCCCCGTTGTTGTAGATCTTGGGCATGGGACAGCCCATGTTGATGTCGATGATATCCGCCCCGGAATACTCCAGGGCCTTGGCGGCCCCCTTCTCCATGGCGTCCTCCTTACAGCCAAAAAGCTGTATGGCGGCGGGGCGCTCCCCCTGCCCCAGCTCCAGCAGGGGAAGGGTCTTTTTATCCTGATAGCACAAGGCCTGGGCGGACACCATCTCGGTGACGGTATACCCCGCCCCCAGTTCCCGGCAGATGGTACGGAAAGCCAGGTCCGTATCCCCTGCCATAGGAGCCAAAGCCAGAGGAGTCAAAATTTCAACGTTGCCGATAAACACGGAAAGGTTCTCCTGTTCTTTTATATCGTTGCTGGAATTGTACCATGAAAATGAAGCTTTGGCAATCGGGAAAGAAAAAAGGCCAAAAGACCCGATAGGTCTTTCAGCCTATTTGATTTCTTGCTCCAAACGGTCAAACTCCGGCGTAGAAAAAAATTCACCTAAAGTAATGCCCAATCCGTCGCAAAACTTTTTGATGGTAACAATGGAGACGTCCTGCCGCCGGGGATCCAGCATACTGTATGCGGTGGAAGGGGTTACCCCGGCCAAATTTGCCAGTTCGTTGGTCCGGATCCCGCGCTGGGAGCAGAGTTGTTGGAAACGCATAGCCACCGTATCCTTCACGCCCATATGCTTCACCTCAAGAACAGTGTAGCCATTTTATCGCAAGTGCGTATACGCACTTGCGTAATAATGAAAAATGGTGTATAGTTTAGGAAGCAATTTTCCGGCCACATTTCAACTTTCGACAAAAATATAAATGGAATGGGAGGAACAAAGTATGAGTGAAGTGGAGACAAAAGCAGAGACCACGATGGAAAAGACCCAAGCGCCAAAGGATACAAAATTTTGTAAACATTGCGGAAAAACAATTGCAAAAGAGGCGGTGGTATGTCCTCACTGCGGCTGTCAGGTGGAGGAGATAAAGGGGGAGGCGGGTACGCCTCAGATCAATATTACCAACACAAACACAGTGGGAATGATGCTGGGAAGACCGCGGAACAAATGGACGGCGTTTTTCTTGTGTCTGTTTTTGGGATTCATAGGCGCACATAAGTTTTACGAGGGAAAGACAGGAATGGGAGTGTTGTACCTTCTCACCTTTGGGTTATTTGGAATTGGCTGGATCATTGACTGCATTGCGCTGCTGTTTAAGCCCAATCCTTATTATGTGTACCGCTAATAGAAAAGGTGGGGCGTAAAAAATATTCCTATAAAATACCGTAAAGATCCTCGGAAGGGGTTACGGTCGAACCTTTCCGAGGATCTTTGTGAAAAAGGGAGGTAAATCAAAATTTATTGGGGTAGTTCATCTCCCTTATGAAACGGGCGGCCCCATGGGGCCGCCCGTTTCATAAGGGAGAGCGCGCAGGAGGGCATATGTTAGGAGACAGCGGGACCGTAACAGCCCACTGCCGGAGGGCTGCCGAAGAAAATTGAGAATGGCGTCCATGGATGAGGCTCCTTTTCCGGGGATTGTCTTGGAGGGGCTTTTATGGTAGTATTGTACAGTAAAACGGAGGGAAAGAAAGGGGGGAGCGGCATGGACCTGTTGACCGGTCTGGATACCTTTCCGGGTATCGGTCCCGCCCGGGCAAAGGCGTTAAAAAAACTGGGCCTGGAGACGGTAAAGGATCTGCTGACATACTATCCCAGGGCCTACGAGGACCGGACCAAGGTCTACGCCATCTCCAACGCCCCGGCGGACCTTCCTGTGTGCGTAGCCGCCATGGTGGCCGACGCCCCCTCTGTCTCCCGGATCCGCAAGGGGCTCAATGTGACCAAATGCCGTATTGTGGATCACACAGGCTCGGCCCAGGTCACCTTTTTCAATCAGGATTATGTCCGTCACGCCCTTCAGGCGGGCCAGAGTTATATTTTTTACGGAAAGCTGGAGGCTATGGGCCGCCACCGGCAGTTTACCAACCCGGTATTCGAGCGGGAGGACAAGACCCGGTTTACCGGCCGTATCATGCCCGTCTATCCTCTCACTGCCGGGGTGAGCAACAACCTGCTGGCGGGGCTGGCCCTGCCCGGTGTGGAGGAGTGCGCCTGCCTGGTTTCCGAGGAGCTTCCCAATGACCTGCGGCTTTCCCATGGGCTGTGTACGGCGGAGTATGCCTGTCAAAACGTTCATTTTCCCGCCGATATGGAGGCTCTTGCCATCGCAAAGCGGAGAGTTGTGTTCGAGGAGCTGTTTTTCCTTTCCTGCGGCATGTCCTTCCTCCGAAAACGGCGTTCAGCTGTGGCGGGCCGTGTGTTTCCCCGGCGGGAGCCAACGGAATTTTTACCTCTTTTGCCCTTTGCTCCCACGGCCGCCCAGACAAGAGCCATGGAGGACCTGGCCGCCGACCTTTCCTCCGGAAGGCCTATGAACCGGCTGGTCCAGGGGACGTGGGTTCTGGCAAAACGGCGGTGGCCGCCTATGGGGCGTGGTTGGCCTGGACCGCAGGAGCCCAGACAGCGATGATGGCCCCCACAGAGATCCTGGCCCGACAGCATTTTGAGACCCTGACAAGGCTTTTGGCCCCCGCCGGAATACGGGTGGGGCTTTTGACGGGGAGTATGAAGGCCGCAGAGAAGAAAGCGGCTCGTTCCGCCCTGGACCGGGGGGAGATCGACCTTATGGTAGGCACACACGCCCTTCTTTCGGAGGGGGTGGAGTACCGGGATCTGGGGCTTGTGATTACCGACGAGCAGCACCGCTTCGGGGTGGGCCAGCGCTCCGCCCTCAGCTCCAAAGCCAGGACGGCCCCCCATGTGCTGGTCATGTCGGCCACCCCCATTCCCCGGACCCTGGCCCTGCTTATTTACGGAGATCTGGAGGTGACGGTCATGGACGAGCTTCCCCCCGGACGGACTCCGGTGGAGACCTACCTGGTGGGGGAGGACAAGCGGCAGAGAATGTATACCTTTGTCCGTAAGAATGTAGCCCAGGGCCGCCAGGTCTATATGATTTGCCCCGCTGTGGAGGAGGGGGAAGGGTCCGATCTGAAGGCGGTGACCGCTTACGCCAAGGTGCTTTCGGAGCAGGTCTTTCCGGATCTCCGGGTGGGCTTTGTCCACGGAAAGATGAAAGGAAGGGAGAAGGAGGCGGTGATGGCCGCCTTCTCCAACCGGGAGCTGGACGTGCTGGTTTCCACCACCGTGGTGGAGGTGGGAGTGGACGTTCCCAACGCCGCTTTGATGGTCATTGAAAATGCCGAACGTTTCGGTCTTTCCCAGCTCCATCAGCTCCGGGGAAGAGTGGGGCGGGGGCAGTGGCAGTCCTACTGTGTTTTGGTGACAGGGAACCGCTCCTCCGAGACTCTGGAGCGGCTTCGGTACTTTACCAAAACCACCGACGGCTTCAAGATAGCGGAAAAGGACCTGGAGCTTCGGGGCCCCGGCGACTTTTTCGGTCAGCGCCAGCATGGCCTTCCCACCCTCCGCGCCGCCGACCTGGCGGGGGATACCCGCGTTCTCAAGGAGGCCCAGGACGCGGCGGAAAGACTGCTGGAGGCCGACCCAAACCTGACGAAGCGGGAACACCAGGGAGTGATGGAAAAGGTCAGGCGGCTCTTTGCCGAAGACGGGGATATTTTTAACTGAGGAAGGAAACGGAATGAAAGAAAAGCTGACCAGCCGGGACATCCAGGCCCGCCAGACAAGAGAAAAGCTGTTGCGGACAGCCATGGAGCTGATTGCCGAGGAGGGTTACCGCAATGTGACCATCAGCCGGATCTGTAAGGAATGCGGAGTGTCGGTGGGGACCTTTTACCAGTATTTCAGCGCCAAGCGGGACATTATCGTTCTGATGGACCGGGAGCATAACGAGTATCTTGGCTCTGCCTGTGAGATAGACTCTGCCAAAAGTGCCGGGGAGCTATACCTCCACTTTGTGGAGAAATATATGGAGCGCATCGAAGGCAGTGGTTTTGTTCTCTCTAAGTCCCTGATGCTGGGCCAGTTGGAGGACAATGTGGGCGACGACGAGGCGGGGGTCCATCTACAGCGGGAGTTTTTGGGAAAGGTCCTTGCCTATGGACGGGAGACAGGGGAATTTTCCCCCAACGCCATGAGCGACGAGGAGTTTTTTGAACTGTTCTCCGTTACCATCAACGGGATCCTGGTCACCTGGTTCCTGAACCATGATAGTATCGACCTGAAGCCCTATGGCTATAAGCACCTGGGCAGGCTGCTGGAGCTGCTGAAAAAGCCGCGGAAGTGAAAAGAAAAAGAGCCGCCTCAGGGGCTCTTTTTTTATGCGGTTCTTTTTTCGTTATCATATTGACAATAAAATTTCTTTTCGATATAATTTGGGTGAACGTAGTTCGGTGAACTATGTTATTTGTGGAAGGAGAGAAATTGTATGAAAAAAAGGATCACAGCCCTGGCACTGGCCTGCGTCATGGTTCTGGGGACGGCCGCTCTGGCGGCTGGAACAGAGAAGACCATCTCTGTTACCCCCATGGACATGACCATCAACGGCCAGGCCGTCACCCCCACCAAGACCAACGGGGAAGCCGCCCAGGTGTTTGCCTACGACGGCGCTACCTACGTGCCCCTTCGCTACCTCAGCGAGCTTTTGGACATTGAGGTGGTATGGGACAAGGACCATCCCAACACCGCCGCGTTGGTGAACGTGCCCGGCTTCACGGCTCCCGCCGGCGGCACCTTCACCGGGACCGGATCCGGCTTCGGCGGAGAGGTAAAGGCGGTTATCACCGTAGAGGGCGGAAAGATCACCGCCTGTACCCTGACCGGGGAGGGGGAGACCCCCGCCATTGGTGGGGCGGCCCTTCCTAAGCTGGCCGAGCAGGTGAAGGCCGCCGGCAGCGACAAGATCGACGGCGTGTCCGGGGCCACCGTGACCTCCAACGCTGTGAAGGCCGCCGTGGCCGCCGCCCTTTCTCAGGCCACGGGCAGCACCGCCGCCGCTGAGGTAAAGATGGCTCCCGGCAAGTATACCGCCTATGCCGAAAGCTACCGGGCCAGGGATGGTCTGAATGTAACTGTGGAGGTTTCCGAGGACAAGATCCTGTCCATTACTGTGGACAAGGAGAATACCTCTGACACCCCAACTATCCTTCAGGCCGCTATTGATAAGCTCATTCCCCGCATGATCGAGCACCAGTCCGTCTCCGTTGACGCCATTACCGGAGCCACCGCTTCCTCCAACGCCATTAAGATGGCTACCGCCACCGCTCTTGCTCAGGCTCTGAAGGCCGGGGGCAGCGAGGAGAGCGCCATCCGGAGCTTCCAGGTGGTCCCCGAAAAGAAGGGGGGACAGGAGACCATCGACACCGAGGTGCTGGTCATCGGTATGGGCGGCTCCGGTACTACCGCCGCCATGTCCGCTGTGGAAAGCGGACTGAAGGTGCTGGCCATTGACAAGGCCGGAAAGTACGGCGGCACCTCCTCCATCACCTCCGAGGGACTTTTTGTCAATCCCCCCAAGTTCCAGGCCGAGCACAACAACGGCAAGGACTACACCGACGCCGACGTGATGTATAAGGCCTGGGTGGAGTACGACGAGGGTGACGGCAAGGAGGAGGTCATTCACCGGATGATCTATGAATCGGGCCAGGTGCTGGACTGGCTGGTCTATGAGCACGGCTTCCAGTTCTCCACGCCGCTCCGGGGCTTTACCCCCAGCGATGTCTATGACACCAAGTATCAGTGGCTGCCCAACGACATCATGTATAACAAGGACTCCATCGGCAAGTATTTTGACAGCATTTACAGCCACTACACCGAGAAGGGCGGCAAGTACATGCTGGAGACCGAGGGCTATGAGCTCCTCACCGACGCCAAGGGCAACGTGACCGGAGCCAAGGCACGGAACCTGGTGGACGGTACCGAGTACACCATCAACGCCAAGGCGGTGGTCATTGCCTGCGGCGGCTACGCGGGCAATCCGGAGCTGGTGGAGGAGATGCTCAATGAGACCTACTTCCCCATCAAGGGCCAGTGGAAGCAGGTGGGCTCTCTCCAGAACGACGGCAAGATGTTTGAGGCCGCGTTGGCCATCGGCGCCGGCACCTACAATAACAGCATGGCTCCCGAGGTCCACAACTCCGGCACCGAGACCTGGCTCACCGCTGATCCCCGGTTTGGTCAGCATTTTGTGGAGGGCAAGGTGGGCGAGGTCCTGGGCCGTCCCGCCTGGTGGACCGAGGCCGATCTGCCCGCCAACCTGGGCTGGAGCGCCAACTCCCTGGCCGTGGACAAGACCGGCAAGCGCTTTGCAGCTGAGACGGGCGTATCCTTCCTGGATCCCTGGATCGCCGGCCCCAACTACTACTCCATTTGGAGCCAGGCACAGCTGGACGACATCGCCAAGAATGGCCTGAAGGTGGAGAACTTTGGCCCCTCTCCCGCTTTCCTGGGCTCCGGTTACCAGATCCCCGGCGGCGTTCCCGTTCCCCGGGTAGACAAGGTGATGGAGGCCGCCGAGGAGGCTGGGATCGTGGTCAAGGCCGACACCATTGAAGAGCTGGCCACCAAGCTTGGCATGGATCCCGCTACCCTCGCCAAAACCGTCAAGGACTATAACGGTTATTGCGAGACCGGTGTGGATAAGGAGTTTGGCAAGGACGCGGCTCTTCTGGATAAGGTGGAGGGTGGTCCTTACTACTGCGTTATCATGGCCTCCTACTGCTACGATACCTGCGGGGGCCTGGACATTGACGAGCACCTGCGGGTCCTGAAGAGCGACGGTAAGACCGTGATCGACGGCCTTTACGCCGTGGGCACCAGCTCCATGGGCGTCCTCTTTACCGAGAAAAAGCCTTACGTTACCTATGGTGGAGCCAACAACGGCTGGGGCATGGTCTCCGGCTACCTTTGCGGCAAGGAGATCGCGGAGAAGCTGGGCAAGTAATAAGCCCCCATATAACAGCAAAACAGGAAAGAGGGCCCCGCTTTTATAGAAAGCAGGGCCCTCTTTCCTGTTGTCAGCCAAAGCTACGCCAGGCCCTTTAAAAGGGCCCGGCCCCTCTCCAACAATTTTATGTAAACCTCATCCATCTGCCACTCATTGGTTAGCTCCAGCAGCTTATCCGCCGGAAGCCAGGCCACCCCGGTATTTTCCCCCTCCCGGACGGTAAGAGGGCCGTCCCGGTCGGCGGTAAGGAGGTAGGATATGTTCAGATGCTGGTGGGCGCAGACGTATTTTCCCCGCTTCACATGGCCCCAGACGGGTAGGATCTCCACCGAGGCGATGGCGGGGGAGAGGGGGAGAATGTGTCCGGCTCCCGTCTCCTCTCGTGCTTCCCGTAGGGCTACGGCGAGAAGGTCCCCCTCCCCGTCGGCGTGGCCTCCCGTCCAGGCCCACACCTGAAAGATATTGTGATGGGCCATCAGGACCCATTTTCCATCCCGGCTGAGAATAAAGCCGGAGGCGGTGATATGGGCGATGGGATTTTCACGGGTCAGGATGGTATCAGGAAATTGGTTTACATAACTTAATATCTGCTTCTTGTCCGCTTCCTCTGCCGGGGTTTGGGGGATATAGGCCCGAATATCATCTAAATACACGGTCTCACCCTCTCATAGGTCACATACCGGAAGGCGAGTCCCTTTTCCTCCAGGGGCTCTTCCTCATGGGCTCTCTGCCAGGCCGGGTCTTCGTCCAGATCGGGGAACCAGACGTCGGCGGGGAAGGAGTGGGCGATCTTTGTGACATACACAGTATCGCAATGGTCCAGAAGTGCCCGGTAAACGCTCTCTCCCCCGATAACAAAGCTATCCTCCGGGGCTTGGGCAAGAAGGGCTTCTATGTCATGGTACACCTCCGCGCCTTCGATCTCAAGGGAGGGATCCCGGGAAAGGACCAGATTCCTCCTCCCCTTCAAGGGCCGTCCTCCGGGAAAGGTGGCAAGGGTTTTCCGTCCCAGGATCACGCTATGGCCCAGGGTCAGTTCTTTAAACCGTTTCAGATCGGCGGAAATGTAGCAAAGCTGGTCTCCGCCCTTCCCAATGGCCCAGTTTTGGTCCACCGCCACAATGGCATTCATGGTATCCACCTCAGTTTACATAAAATATTTCCGTTATACCGCCACAGGGATTTTTCCCTCCAGCTCGTGGTATTGGTACCCCTCCAATGTGAAGCTGGACTTGGTAAAGGCATAAAAGTCTGTGACGGTGGGATCCAGGGTAACGGTAGGGGCAGGGTAGGGCTCCCGCTTTAAAAGCTCCTCAATGACCGGGACGTGGCGGTCATAGATATGGGCGTCGGCAATGACATGGACTAGCTGCCCAGGGACCAGGCCGGAGACCTGGGAGAGCACCATGAGAAGGGCGGCGTACTGCATCACGTTCCAGCCGTTGGCGGTGAGCATGTCCTGGCTTCTCTGGTTGAGAATGCCGTTGAGGACGTTGCCCGATACATTGAAGGTCATAGAGTAGGCGCAGGGATAGAGGGCCATCTCACTGAGATCGTGGTGGTTATAGAGGTTTGTCATGATCCGCCGGGAGGAGGGGTTGTGCTTCAGGTCGTAAAGCACCCGGTCCACCTGGTCCATGTCCCCCTCGGGGTAGTGGTGCTTTACCCCCAACTGGTAGCCGTAGGCCTTGCCGATGGAGCCGGTCTCGTCGGCCCAGGCGTCCCAGACGCGGCTTCCCAGATCGTGGATGTTGTTGGACTTTTTCTGCCAGATCCACAGAAGCTCGTCCACGGCGCTTTTCAGGTATTGGCGGCGAACGGTCAGGATGGGAAATTCCTCCTGAAGGTCATAGCGGTTGACGATGCCGAAGAGCTTTACGGTATGGGCAGCCGTTCCGTCCTCCCATTTGGGGCGGACGGGCAGATCGGTGTCCCACACGCCCCTGGAGAGGATATCCCGGCAGTTCTGGAGAAAAATTTCGTCGGCACGGCTCATATCGTTTGCTCCTTTTTCGTTTCTTCGCTGGCTTCCCCTATCATAACAGACCGGGCCCAGCCTTGCAAGGGGAGGGAACGCAAAAACCCCGGCGGCTCACAAAGCCGCCGGGGTTTTTGTGTTTGGAGAAAAGGGCGTCAATCCACCGGGCCAAAGTCGCTGAAGGGAAGCATGACGCATAAGACCCTTCCCAGCACATACCGCTGGTCCACAGTGCCCAGGGCTTCGTGGCGGCTGTCGGAGGAATTGTTGCGGTTGTCGCCCAGGACGTAGATGGACCCCTCCGGTACCGTTACGTCCAGCACGTTCATTTCAAATCCGTAACGGTCCACCATGATTTCATTGATATAAGGTTCGTCCAGGGCCACCCCGTCCACATAGACCGAGGAGGTGGCGTAATCCACCCGGACATGCTGTCCTCCCACGGCAATGACCCGCTTGACGATGGGGGCGGTATCCTGGGGGGGAGGGGGGAAGCCGGGCTTGCGCAGGACCACCACGTCTCCCTGCTTAGGGGAATAGCCCAGGGATTGCAGCAGGAGCAGGTCGCCGTCGTGAAGGGTGGGCACCATGGAGGAGCCCACCACCCCGATGACCCGGCCCACCAGGGTACAAATCAGGATCAGCCCTACAAGGACGAATACCAGAGCCTGGGTCCAGTAGTACAGGTCCAGCTTAAAGGAGCCTTTTTCCGCACCGGAGTTTTTCTCCGGCTCCTGACTTTCGGTTGGAAGGATGGTTTCTTCGGACATGGGATCAACTCCAATCAAGGCGGCAATACCTTTTGGGCCATTATAGCCCAAAAGAAAGAAAAAAGCAACCTATCCCTCGATCACAGAGGCCCCGGTCCCCTGGAGCAGATCCTTTTCCCGGCTGTGGCAGGAGAAAAGAAGGACCTGTCGTTTTTGAGAAATCTCCAAAAGACACTGGAGGGCCAGTTTGGCCCGGTCGTCGTCAAAGGCATCCAGGGCGTCGTCCAGCAGGATGGGACAGGGCTCCTCCGGGGGCAGGGCCAGCTCGCACATGGCAAGGCGGGCGGCCAGGTAGAGCTGCTGGGCAGCGCCGCCGGAAAGGGAAAGGTCCTGCCGGGAGGCGGTCTCCCCCCTCTCCTGGGCCAGAGCCTGGAACTGGCGGGTGAGGGAGGCTTTGTCATATTTCCCTCCCGTGAGGGTGCGGAGGTATTCCCCTGTCTTTTGATTGACGGCGGGAGAGAACCGCTCCCGCAGGCGGGAATCCGCCGCCTTCAGGCTTTCCAGGGCGGCGGTAATGGCGGCGTACTCTCCCCGGCGAAGGTCCAGCTGCTCCAAAAGCCGGCTCCGCCGGGCCTCCAGCTCCGCCGGGTCTCCCAGGGAGGTAAGCTCCCCCTGAAGCCGGGCGGCGGCGTCACCGGTGCGGCGCAGGTCCCCGTTCACCGCCCCCAATTGGGCGGAAAGCTCCGCCGGATCCCCCTGGGGGATGGGGGCAAAGGCTTTGCCCTCCTCCACAGCGGCGGGGGAGGGAAGGGCGGAGAGAAGCTTCCCGGCGTGTTCCGCCTTCGCTTTGGCAAGGGCGTACCGCTCCCCTTGCTGCAAGGCACGGGAGAGGGCGGCGGAGACGCCGAAGAGATCGGTGACTTCGCTGGCAAAAGGGTGGACAAAATCCAGAAGCTGGGCGGTCAGCTCCTCCTGCTGGGCGGCAAGCTTGTCCCGTTCCGTTTCCAGCGTCTGAAGCTCCCGGCGGCTTTCCTGGGCGGCGGTCCATTTTTGTTGGTAGGAGGAGCACCGGGTCAGGATGTCCTGGGAGCTTTGGGCCTCATAATGGGCGAGAAGGGCGGAGAGCTTCTTTTTCCGGCTTTGCCGGAGAAGAAACAGGGGCAGGACGGTCGAAAGGGCCGCCCCCCATAGGATGGGAAGGAAGAGAGCCAGGCCGCTCCACCAGGGGAAGGAGGTAGCCGGGTCACGGGGGCGGAGATAGGCCAAGACGGTAAGAAAGAGGGAGGCCAAAAGGGGCAGGAGCAGCAGAAGCAGGGGGGAGGGACTCTTCTGTGTTTTTCGCTCCAGCTCCTGAGCCAGCTCCTGGTCCCGCTGCCCTCTGGCGGCGGCCTGAGCGGCGTCCAGATTTCCAAACAGGGGGTCGTCCCGGACGGCCTGCTGGGCTTGGTCCGCCCGCTGCCTTGCCTCCGGGAGCGCCTTCTCTGACATTTTCAGATTGGCGGTAAGGGTGTTGAGATAGGCCAGATCCCCCTGGACCCGGCGCAGCTCTTCGGAAGGGGGCAGAGCCTGGGCGGTTTTTTCCATGGCCTCCAGTTGGGCAAGGGCCTCGTCATAGTCCTTCTGGGCCTGTCTGCGCATTTCGGCCCGCCGGGCCTCCGAAGCGGCGGCATGGGAGCGAAGCTGGGCCTCCAGCCGGGTCTTTTCGGCTTCCAGACGCTCCGTTTCCTGCCGGGCCTCCTGGGCCCGGCGAAGCAGCTCCCCCTGCCGCTCCAGGGAGCTTTCCACGGTGGAAAGCTCCCCCTCCAGTTCGGGAATGAGGCCCACCCGGCTATTGACCTTTCGCCGGTTGAGCCAATCCTTTAATCTCCGCTCCACCTGGGAGAAGGATACGTCCTCCTCCCCTGAGGTAGCCAGAGCCGCCACCCGCTTTTCCAGGTCGGCGCTGGGGGAGAGGGAGATCTCTCCCTGCCCCACAAAGGCGGTGCGCTCAAATACCTCCCGGGAGACGCCAAGCAGAGCCTCTCCACAGTTTTCGGCGGTAAGGCCCTCCACCGCTTCTCCGGTGGCGGTCCATACCGCGGAGAAGGTCCCCCAGGGCGTGGAGCCCTTGGGGCCCCGGTAGAGGGTGAGGCTTCGGCCCTGCCGCTCCAGGGTCAATGTCCCCTCCATAGGAGCTCCGGACCAGGGCTGGTAGCGGTTTTTCTCCGCCAGGTGGCCCTCCTTGTCCCGGTCGCGGGGGGGAAAGCCATAGAGCATGGCCCGGAGAAAAGCCGCCCAGGTGGATTTTCCGGCCTCATTGGGGGCCAGGATCAGGGTAAAGCCTGGACCGGGCCGGAGCTTGGCCTTGTGAAGGGTTCCAAAGGTGGCGGTCATTTCGATGATCCTCATGGTATATCCTCCCCGTTTTCCAGAGCGGAAAGCCCGAATCGGACCGCTTTTTCCAGAAGGGCTTTCTCCTCCCCCTCCGCTTCATCGATCCGGCGGCGCATGTCCCGGAGGAAAAGGCCGGTCAGGCTGTCTTCCTCTTCCCGGCTCCAAAGGTTCCGGGGGACACGGGTGTGGTCCCGGACCGTCACCGCCCAGCGGAAGGGGGCGGCGGCCTGGGTCAGGGCGGAAAGATCTGGGGTATGGGCTTCCCCGGTGAGGACAAGACGGCATATGTCCTCCCGGCTTCCCGGCGCCAGGGTGTCAGCCACGGCCCTGTGGGGGTCCCTGCCCGTCAGGTCGCACTCCAGGATTTCGTAGCGGCGGCGGCACAGGGGGAGAAACTCCGCAGAAACCGTGTCGGTATCATCGACGGTGACCCACAAGGCCCCCTTGTTCCCCAGCTCGTCAAAGCCCCGGCCCTCGGTGCAGCCGGGGTAAGCCCAATAGACGCCGCCCTCCCTTTGAAGGCCGCTACAGGCGTGGATGTGGCCCAGGGCCAGGTAGGTAAGGCCGCTTTGGGCGATCTCACTTCGGAGGATGGAACCATAGCGGCCCCCGCCGTCCACATCGCCGTGAAGGACCATCACCGAGGGCTTGCTCTTGTCCAGGGCGTGGAAGTCCGCCAGAGGGGATGTGTCCCGGAAGGGACCGGTAAAGGCGCAGCCATAGAGGGTCAGCTTGGGCAGATCCACCCTTTGAACGCCGCTTTCCCGGAAGATCAGCACGTTTTCAGGCCAGATGGGGGCGGCATAAAGGCTCCCCGGAGCGTAAAAGTCATGGTTGCCGGGAGAAATGGCCACCAGGGCGGGGATCCGCCCCAGGGCGGCGGCCAGAGCCTGGGCGGTCTCCCGGTAGGTCTGGGCGGAATCCAGAAGGTCTCCGGCCAGCACCAACAGGTCGGCCCCCCGCTCTATGGCGGTATCGGCCAGCTTGTCCAGCAAAAGCCGCTGCTCTTCCCGCCGCTGCCGGGCCTGCTCCGCGGTCAAAGCGGCAAAGGGGGCGTCCAGATGGAGGTCGGCGGCGTGTAGAATGTGAAGCATGGAAGGGACCTCCTTACTCTTGAATATCCACCCGCTCCACGGAAACACACTTCTTCGTCTCCGTGTCAATGGAAAAGAGGACGGCGTTCAGCTTGCAGGGACCCTCTGCCTCCTCATACCGTTGGGGAAGACCGCCCAAAAACAGGTTTACCGACTGCTCTGGGCGGATCCCAAGCACCGAGCGGGCGGGACCCGTCATACCAAGGTCGGTGACAAAGCCCGTCCCCTGAGGTAGGACCTGACAATCCGCCGTGGGCACATGGGTATGGGTGCCCCACACTGCCTGGAAGCGTCCGTCCAGGTAATAGCCCATGGCTCCCTTCTCGCTGGTGGCCTCAGCGTGGAAGTCCGCCACTACAATGTCCGCGTCGGCTTCCTTTAGGAAGGCGTCGGCGGCGAGGAAGGGGCTTTCGTTATGGGGGGGAAGCTCCAGCCGCCCAATAAGATTTATGACGCCGATCCGAAGCCCCTGGGGGCCGGGATAGACCCCATAGCCCCGGCCGGGAAGGTGTTTGGGGTAGTTGGCGGGCCGGAGGATATAGGGACACTCCTCCAGAAAGTCCTTGATCTGTAAGCGGTTCCAGGTGTGGTTTCCCAGGGTGACAACGTCCGCCCCGGCGTCCAGCATGGCCTGGGCTTGCCGGGGGGTCACGCCCACCCCCGAAGCGTTTTCTCCGTTGACCACGGTAAAGTCTACGCTGTGGAGCTTTTTCACCGAGCGCAGGTGGCGATCCAGAAACTCCAGCCCGCCCTGTCCCACCACATCGCCCACGGCGAGAAGATGAAGAAGCATAGGGATCATCCTTTCTATAGAGATAGTATAAGCCATTTTCTCCCAAAGCGCAATCAATGTTGTGTGGAAGGCGTACCAAAAATGAGAAGGACGATCTTTCGCCGGGAAGGACCGTCCTTGGAAACGTCAAACCGTAAATTGTAAACTTTCTTTGAACTCCCTTGAAAATTGTTATGCGAAGTATTATGATAGGTTAGCACTCTTAAGAAAAGAGTGCTAACCTATTTTGCTTTAAAAAAATGTATCATATATGGAGGCGCACACAAGATGGCAAAGAAGCAATTCAGGGCGGAGTCCAAGCGGCTGTTGGATCTGATGATCAACTCCATCTACACCCATAAGGAGATCTTTCTTCGGGAGCTGCTGTCCAACGCCAGCGACGCGGTGGACAAGCTCAGCTATAAGGCCCTTACCGACGACACGGTGAAGGTGAAGCGGAAGGATTTCCAGATCACCATTGTGCCGGACAAGGAAAGCCGTACTCTGACCATCACCGACAACGGCGTCGGCATGACGAAGGAGGAACTGGAGCAGAACCTTGGCACCATCGCCCGCAGCGGTTCCTTCCAGTTCAAGCAGGAGATGGATAAGGCGGAGAAGGCCAAAAACGTGGACATCATCGGCCAGTTCGGCGTGGGCTTTTATTCCGCTTTCATGGTCGCCGACCGGGTGACCGTCCGATCCAGGGCCCATGGAAGCGAGGAAGCCTGGGAATGGAAGAGCGACGGGACCGACGGCTATACCGTAGAGCCTTGCGACAAGGACGATGTGGGTACAGAGGTGATCCTTCATATGAAGGAGGATACCGACGAGGAGAAATACAGCGAGTATCTGGACCAGTACCGGATCCAGGAGCTGGTGAAGAAGTACTCCGATTATGTTCACAGCCCCATCCGCATGGAGATGGAGCATAGCCGGGCCAAGGAACGCCCCGCCGACGCGGGGGAGGACTACAAGCCTGAGTATGAGACGGTGCGGGAGTGGGAGACCCTTAACTCCATGGTTCCCCTGTGGCAGCGGCCCAAGAGCAAGGTGAAGAAGGAGGAGTACGACCAGTTCTACCGGGAGAAGTTTGGCGACTGGGAGGAGCCTCTTTGTACCATCCATGTTGCCGCCGAGGGACAGATGGAGTACAAGGCCATGCTCTTTATCCCTTCCCACGCCCCCTATGACTATTACTCCAAGGACTATGAAAAGGGCTTTCAGCTCTATTCCTCCGGTGTGCTTATTATGGATAAGTGCCCTGAGGTGGTCCCCGACCACTTCTCCTTTGTCAAGGGAGTGGTGGACTCCCCCGACCTTCCCCTCAACATCTCCCGGGAGACCCTTCAGCATACCAGGGCCCTCCACATCATTGAAGGAAGCGTGGAGAAGAAGGTGAAGGCGGAGCTTCTCAAAATGCAGAAGGAGGACAGGGAGAAGTATCTGAAGTTCTGGAAGGGCTTTGCAAGGCAGTTGAAGTACGGCGCGGTGAACCAGTACGGGGCGAAGAAGGAGGTCCTTCAGGACCTGTTGCTCTTCCCCTCCTCCCAGGGGGAGGAGCTGACCACCCTTCAGGAGTATGTGGAGCGGATGAAGGAGGGCCAGGAGAAGATCTTCTATCTCTGCGCCGAGACGGTGGAGATGGCCAAGGCGCTTCCCCAGGCTGAGCGGGTGTTGGAGAAGGGGTACGAGATCCTTTACTTTACCGACGAGGTAGACGAGTTTGTGGCCCAGACGTTGGGAAGCTATGGCGATAAGCCCTTCCAGGATGCCTCCGCTGCCGACGCCCTTCCCGAAAGCGAGGAGGAAAAGGCTCAGGCGGAGAAGAAGGCGGAGGCCAATAGGCCCGTGCTGGACTTTGTGAAGGAGACCCTGGGGGACAAGGTCTTTGATGTGCGCCTTTCCAGGGTGCTGCGCTCCGGGGCGGTGTGCCTCTCTGCCGATGGACCTATGAGTCTGGAAATGGAGAAATACTTCCAGAAAATGGAGGGGGAAGCCATGGGCGGCATGAAGGCCCTGCGGGTGCTGGAGCTGAACGCCGACAGCCAGGTATACGGCGCGCTCTGCCAGGCGGTGGCCCAGGATCAGGAGAAGGCGAAAAAGTATGCCAGGCTTCTCTATGACCAGGCCCTTATCATTGCGGGCCTCCCGGTGGAGGATACGGCGAAATACACCGAACTGGTATGCTCTCTGATGGTGTAATCATGGGAAAAAGCTTTTGCGGGGGCGGCTGACAGTCCGTCCCTGCGGGACAGGGCCGGACCGGAGGAGAGGGCTTCCACGGTCCGGCGTTTCTTTTTGAAATTTTGGAGGAAAAAGAGCAAAGTTATAATTTACAAAGTAAAACAACAGGTGTATAATGAATTCGTTCATTTTGGCAAAATGCCACAAAATTATGAACAGAAAAAGGAGAGGACTCGTATGAAGAAACGTTTCACAGCCATGGCCCTGGCCTGCGTCATGGTCCTGGGGACAGCCGCTCTGGCGGCCGGTGCGGAGAAGAGCATCTCCGTTACCCCCATGGATATGACCATCAACGGACAGGCCGTCACCCCCACCAAGTCGGACGGGACCCCTGCCGAGGTATTTGCCTACGACGGGGCTACCTACGTGCCCCTTCGCTACCTCAGCGAGCTTTTGGATATTGAGGTGGTATGGGACAATGATGATCCTAACACCGCCACACTGGTGAACGTACCGAACTTCACCGCTCCCGCGGAGGGCTACAAGGCCGGTACTTACAGTGCCAGCGCCCAGGGACGCAACGGCCTGGTGGAGTTGGCGGTCACCTTTTCGGATAGCGCCATCACCAAGGTGGAGGTCACGGGCCATGCCGAGACCCAGGGCATCAGCGACGCGGCCTTTGAGACCATCCCTAGCGCCATTGTGGAGTACCAGAGCCTGGGTGTGGACGCCATCTCCGGCGCTACCCTCACTTCCGATGCGATCCTGAACGCCGTGGCCGAATGCGTCAAGCTGGCCGGCGGCAATGTGGAGGCCCTGAAGGCCGCTCCCGTGGGGGAGAAGAAGATCGACGCCCTGGAGACCTCCACCGTTGACATTCTGGTGGTAGGCGGCGGTGGAGCCGGCCTCAGCGCCGCCCTGTCCGCAGCTCAGGGCGGTGCCAACGTGGTCCTGGTAGAGAAGCTGTCTGCCCTGGGCGGCAACACCTTCCGCTGCGGCGGAGCCTTCAACACCTATGACCCCGAGGGGCAGGCCGGTAACCCCATGACCGAGTCTCTCTCCACCACTGTGGAGGGCCTTCTGGCCCACAAGGACGAGAGCTCTGAGCACGCCGCGCTGAAAGCCGACGTCCAGAAGCAGTGGGACGAGTACAAGAAGTCCGGCCGCACCAACCTCTTTGACACTCCTGAGTGGCATGCCCTCCAGACCCTGGATGCGGGCGACTACCTGGGCAACGTGTCCCAGATCCGCACCCTGACCACCAACACCCTGGATACCCTCCACTGGCTCACCGACAACGGCGTCAATTGGTCCGACGAGGTGAGTACCGTGGTGGGCGCCCTGTGGAACCGGTCTCACCAGACCACTCCCGACGCCAGCGGCGCTCAGATCGTGGCCGCTCTGGAGAACGCCGCCCGGGAAGCCGGCGTCAAGATCTACTTGGACACCAAGGCGGAAAGCCTGGTCAATACCAATGGAAAGGTGACCGGAGCTGTCATTACCAACGCCAAGGGTGAGACGGTCACCGTCACCGCCAATAAGGGCGTGATCCTGGCCACCGGCGGCTTTGCGGCCAACGTGGAAATGCGCACTGAGTACAACGCGGAAGGCAATAAGTGGGAGAACATTGATAAGCTGGGCACCAACAACACCCCCGGCGCCACCGGCGATGGAATCACCATGGGCCTGGGTGTGGACGCCAACCTGGTGGGCATGGGCTGGATCCAGCTGATGCCGCTGAACTCCGTCTCAGGCGGTGGTATCTCCGGCTACGTGAACAGTACCGCCTTCGTCAACCAGGAGGGTAAGCGGTATGTGGCAGAGGATGGCCGCCGTGACGTGCTGGCCGCCGGCGCTCTGGCTCAGACCAACCAGATGTTTTACGGGATCTGCGACAATAAGGAGGCTACCCTCCGCATGGCTCAGGCCGGTCTGGACGGCCAGGTGGCATACGGTATGATCTACCGGGGCGAGACCCTGGCCGAGCTGGCTGAGACCATCGGCGTGCCCGCTGATACTCTGGAGGCCACCATCGCTGAGTTCAACAAGCTGGTGAAAGCCGGTAAGCCCGACGAGTTCGGCCGTACCCTCTGGGAGAACACCATCGAGGAGGGGCCCTTCTACGCTGTAGCCTTCACTCCCTGCGTCCACCACACCATGGGCGGCCTGGAGATCAACGGCAACGCTGAGGTCCTGAACACCAAGGGCCAGGTTATCGCGGGCCTGTACGCCGCCGGTGAGGTCACCGGAGGTATCCACGGTACCAACCGGGTGGGCGGCAACGCCGTGCCCGACGCCCTGACCTTCGGCAAGATCGCCGGCGCCAACGCCGCAGCGAAATAAGCAAGCGGAAGGAATAAAAATGCAGTCCCCCTGTCCTGGTTTGGACAGGGGGACCGTTTTGTGAAATGAGGGGAAAATAAAAATTTATAGGTGGGTGGTCCCATGCCTGGGCGGGCGGGTTTGGAACCCGCCCCTACATACCGTACTCCTTTCGTAGGGGCCGGTTCTAAACCGGCCCGCTTGCACCTCCCGCCATAAATTCCCATTTACCGCACCTCTTCATACATCTCCGCGGCGTCGGCTTTGCCTACGATCTCCTGGACGGAGAGGACCCTGACACGGGTGAGGCGTTCGCCGAATTTCAGCTCCAGCACGTCTCCGGGCTTTACCTCGTAGGAGGCTTTGACCACCCGGCCGCCCACGGTGACCTTACCCGCGTCGCAGGCCTCGTTGGCGATGGAGCGCCGTTTGATTAAGCGGGAATTCTTGAGCCACTTGTCAAGCCGCATACAAAGCTACCTCCTGAAAAGGGAATTGGAACAAAAACGGCCCCGGTTTCCCGGAGCCGTTCTGCGTGAAAAGAAAAGCGCTTAGCCGGCCACGATGTCCTTCAGAGCCTTGCCGGGCTTGAAAGCGGGGACCTTGGAAGCGGCAATATTGATGGTCTCCTTGGTCTTGGGGTTGCGGCCCACGCGAGCGGCGCGGCTGCGGACCTCAAAAGAGCCAAAACCGACCAGCTGGACCTTGTCACCGTCGGCCAGGGCCTTGGTGATCACGTCGATCATGGCGTTGACGGCAGTCTCAGTGTCCTTCTTGGACAGGCCGGCCTTGTCGGCGGCGGCGTTGATGAGTTCAGCTTTGTTCATTGTTGTTTCCTCCTATTTTTTCTCGGCGGTATTCCACCAAATATACTTAAGGCCGTTTGGCCGTTAAGTCAGCTTTGCCTGCTCCCAGAGCTTGTCCAGCTCCTCCAAGGACATTTGGGCCATATCCTTTCCCTGGCTGAGAGCCATTCGTTCCACTTTGGCGAAGCGGGAAATAAACTTCTCGGTGGCGGTGTTCAGGGCTTCTTCTGGGTCAGCCTTCAGGAACCGGGAGACGTTGACCACGGAGAAAAGAAGGTCGCCCAGTTCTTCCTCCATGTTGCTCCCCTGGGCAATAGCCTCCTTCAGCTCGTCCAATTCCTCAGACAGCTTGTCCACCGCACCGGTACAGTCCGGCCAGTCGAAACCGGCCTTTTTCGCCTTTTTCTGCACCTTCTCCGCCCGCCACAGGGCGGGGAGGGACTTTGCCACGGCGGTAAGGGTGTCGGTGTAGGTCTCCTGATCCTTTTCCTGCCGCTTCAAAGCGTCCCAGTTTACCAGCACTTCCGCGCTGTCTGCTACCTCCACATCCCCAAAAACATGGGGGTGGCGGAAGATCAGCTTTTTGGAGACCCCGTCGGCTACAGCGTTCAGGTCAAAACGGCCTTCCTCCCGCTCGATGTCGGCGTGAAAGACCACCTGGAGAAGCACGTCGCCCAACTCTTCCTTCAAATGATCGGGGTCCTCTTCATTGATGGCCTCAATGACCTCACAGCTTTCCTCCAGCAGGGCCCGGCGCAGGCTTTTGTGATCCTGCTCGGCATCCCAGGGGCACCCCCCCGGAGCGCGGAGGATGGAGACGATTTTCTCCAGGTCCTTCAGGTCATAGGAATTTTTCCTTACAAAATCTATCATATTTTGCCTCCAACTGCAAGGGTTTTTTCGGAAAAAACCCTTGAAATTACTGAATTTTTTGCCTTTGTTACCATAACATTGGCAAAAGGCGGAGTTATGTTACCCTATGTGAAGGATCCTGCCGATCTTATCTCCCTTGGGCATAAGGGCCAGATCCTCTTTTGTAATGGTGCGCAGGGCCAGAACAAGAACGGTGTAGACTACAACGCCAATGCCGATGGCCCCCACAGTGGACAGGGAGTTGCCCAGGAAACGGTGGAAAAGCCCGTAAGAGGCCCAGGCGGCGGCGCCCATGACCAGGGAGGCCAGAAGGGGCTTGGCGGCGGCCCGGAGGACGCTGGGGGGCTTGGGGATGGCCCGGCGGATAATAAGGATCTCCAGCAGATCCACCACAATGAAGCAGCAAAGGGTGCCTACGGGAGCGCCGTTGATACGGATCTCCGGGTTGCCCACCAGAATATAGTTGACAATGATTTTGACGATCCCGCCGATCACCACGGCCACAATGGGAAGATTGACCATGTTGTTGGCCTGAAGAATAGAGTTGCAAAGGAGCTGAAGCGCTACGAAAATGGAGGCAAGACCCAGCACGGAGAGAAGGGGCCCGGCAATGTCCACGTCAATGGCGGGGAAGAGGAAGCCCATGATGGGCCCGCCCAGGGCAAAGAGTCCCATGCCCATGGGAAGGGCCACCAAAAGGCCGATCCGCAGGGCGGACTCACTGACCAGTTGGGCCTCCTTCCGGTCCCGGCGGGTCAGAGCGGCGGACACGGCGGGAATGATGCAGGCGGTGAGGGGGACCATCATGGAGAAGGGGAGGTTATAGATGGACATGGTCTTGGAGTAGATCCCGTAAAGGCTCCTGGCGGCGTCCAGGGCGGGACCGGTGCCGTCGGGATTCAAAAGAAGGCCGTCCACCTTCTGAAATACGGTGGTAAGCTGGCTGTTGACCAGCTTGGTATCGATCAGGGTGACGATGGAGGTGGCTGCCGAGCCCAAGGTGATGGGGATGGCTAGGCGCATCAGATTGGCAAAGATGGTCCCCGAAGGATCCGGCTGATCCCCGGAGCGCTCCTGGCGGGAGCGGCTGCGCTGGCGGAAGTAGAGGACGATAATGAAAAGAAGAGCCACAACGCTTCCGAAGGAGACGCCGATAATGGCGCCCACCGAGCCGTAAAATTCCCCGAATTGCTTCATAAAAAATACGGCCAGGGCAAGGCCCACCAGCAGCTTGGAGCCCGCCTCAATGATCTGGGATACTCCGGTGGGGACCATATTGAAATGCCCCTGGAAATAGCCCCGGAAAGCGGACATGATACATACGCACAGCACCGAGGGGGCCAGGGCGATGATACAGTTCACCGCCTTGGGGTTGCTGATGGCGTGCTGGGCCAGGGGGGCGGCCAGCACGGTCATGCAGAAAAAGCTGATAAGTCCCAGGGTGAGAAAGGTGGTAAGGGCCACCCGGAAGGTGCGTTCCACCTGGTTCTTCCGGCCCAGAGCGTTGGCCTCGGAGATAGACTTGCTGAGGGCCACAGGCAGTCCTGCGGTGGAGATGGTGAGAAAGAGATTATAGATATTGTAGGCGGCGTTATAATCTCCCATCACGTCGTCGGGAAGGATCCGGCCCAGGGGGATCCGGTAGATGGCGCCGATGACCTTTACCAGGATGGAGCTCACCGCCAGAATGGCGGCTCCCCCAAAGAAGGTGCTCTTTTTTTGGGATTCAGACAACATTTCCACAGCCTTTCCTGGGACGATTTGGCCGGATGGATCATCCGGCCCTGCTTTCATTTTCCGAACAGTAGCGGGATGGCGTAGCCCCTCACCTCGGCCAGGGTCTTTTCCCTGTCAATGGTAAGAAACTCCCCCTGTTCATATATGACCCTGCCCCGGCACATATTCAATCTCACATTGGAGCCATGGGCGGAGTAGACGATGTTGTTGGCCGCGTCATGGCAGGGGATCAGGTTGACCGCGTCAGGATCCAGAAGGATGAGGTCGGCCCAAAGTCCCGGAGCAATGGCTCCCGCCTCCCGGCCCAAGGCCCTTGCACCATGGATGGTGCCCATTTCCAGCGCGTCCCATGCAGCGAGAGCCAAAGGATCCTCATGGACTCCGTTCTGGAGGAGGACCGTCAGCTTCATGTCTTCAAAAAGATCGGTGCAGTTATTGGAGGATACCCCGTCGGTGCCCAGGGCCACGTTGACTCCCGCCTTTAAAAGCTGTCCCACCGGGGCCACCCCGGAGCCCAGCTTCAGGTTGGAGGCGGGATTGTGGACGGCGGAGATCCCCTTTTGGGCCATAATGGCCCAATCCTCAGGCTCGGTAAAAACACAGTGGGCGGCAATGGCCCGAACGTCAAAAACGCCCCGTTCCGCCAGAGCCTCTATGGGGGTCTTGCCCCAGTGGGCCTTGCATTCCCCGTGCTCCTTCCGGGTCTCAGAGATGTGGACGTGCATACCAAGGCCGCGGCTCTTGGCAAAGTCGGCGATCCAATCCCACAGGGCGGGGGTGGAGGTATATTCGGCGTGGAGGGCGGCGTCCACCTGAATGCGACCGTCGTCATAGCCGTGCCAGGCGGAGAAAAGCTCCTCCTGCTTCCGGCAGTCGTCACAGGCGGCGGGGGAGAATTCCTCGCCAAAGAAAATGGCGCCGTTGCAGAGGTTGGCGGAAATGCCCGCGTCGGCCATAGCCTGTCCCACGGTATTCATGCGCATATACATATCGGCAAGGCAGGTAGTGCCCGAGGCGATCATCTCCATGAGTCCCAGGTCGGTGCAGGCGCGGATAGCCCGGTCGTCCCAACGGGCCTCTACGGGAAAAATATAGTCATGGAGCCAAGCGTGCAGGTCGTGGCCGTCCCCGTATCCCCGCATGGCGGTCATGGCGGTGTGGGCGTGGCAGTTGACAAGGCCAGGCATCAGGATCCCGCCCTTGCCGTCGATGGTCCGGTCAAAGCATCCGGCAGGCTTTTCGGTCCCCACCGAGGCGATCCGGCCCTTCTCCACCGCTATATAGGCGTTGGAAAGAACGGTCCGGGCCGGATCCATCAGCAGGGCGGTAACGTTTTGAAAGAGGATATTCATATAAACTCCTTTGGAAAGGAAGGTATAGGGGATGTCGGTTTATATAATCCTATATCTTTTCCAGACACTTTAAAATAAGCTGGGAGAATTTTCCTTTACTCCGCTCCGCCGTGGCGTTGACCTCCTCCCCGGAAAGGGGTTGGTCCAGGATCCCGGCAGCCATGTTGGAAAGAAGGGTAAAGCCCAGCACGTTCATCCCCGCGTGGGCGGCGGTGATGGCTTCGGGAGCGGTGGACATGCCCACCGCGTCGGCGCCCAGGATCCGGGCGGCACGGACCTCCGCCGGGGTCTCAAACTGGGGGCCAGGAAAGTAGCAGTACACCCCCTCCCGCAAGGGAAGACCCAGCTCCTTTGCGCTTTGACGGGCTGCGGTCTGAAGGGCGGGAGTGTAGACGTGGGACATGTCGGGGAAGCGGGGGCCGAACTGGGGAAGGTTCTCTCCCCGGAGGGGAGATTCCAAAAAGAACTTGATGTGGTCGGTGATGAGCATGATATCGCCCACGTTCCAATCCCTGTTGACGCACCCGGCGGCGTTGGTGAGAAGAAGCGTGGAGCAGCCTACCAGCTTCAATACCCGGACGGCGTAGCTGACCTCCTCAAAGGAGTAACCCTCATAATGGTGCATTCGGCCCTGCATGACGGCTACCTTTTTGCCGGAGAGAGTTCCACACACCAACTGTCCGGCGTGGCCGGGAGCAGTGGAGACCTTAAAATGGGGAATGTCCCCATAGGGAATGACGGCAGGGCTTTCCACCTCATCTCCCAAAAAGCCCAGACCGGAGCCCAGGACCATGGCGATATCTGGGACAAAGCCCTTGAGGCGGGAGGAAATGTAGTTGGCGCTTTCCTGATACTGGGCGAAGGAATGGCTCATAGGAGGGACCGTCCTTTCCAAAGTGTAAAACAGATTATATTATTTTACACTGCTTTTCCAAAAATTGCAATCCATTGGGCGAAGATCCCCGGCGGTACCCGCCCCCTGGGGCGGGATGTCCTTTTTGTTCAAAAAGGACAATTCTCCTGGTATATCCTTCCCTTTCTTGCATTTCAAGGAAGAAGGGTCTATAATGGCGGTATCTTATGAACCACAGGAGGGATCCTTATGAAAAAAACGATCCGTTGGCTGTTGGCCCTGGGCATGGCCGGGGCTTTGCTGGGCGCCACCGCCGCCCTGGCCGCCGGGGAGACGGCAATCACCGTCCAGTTGGACGGCGCTCCCCTGAGCTTTACCGACGCTGTGCCCCAGGTGAGGGACCAGCGCACCTTCCTGCCCTTCCGGGCCGTCTTTGAGGCCATGGGCGCGGAGGTCTCCAGCGAGGGAAGCGTTATTACCGCCGCCAGGAACGGCAAGACCCTCACTATGACCCTGAACGAGGCCACTGCCACCGTTACCGAAGGGGAGACAACCACCCCCATCACTATGGATGTGGCTCCCTATGTGGACTCCGCCACCTGGCGGACCTATGTCCCTGTCCGCTTTGCAGCCCAGGCCTTTGGCTGCGCTGTGGGCTGGGACCAGGCGAGGTCCACCGCCATCATCGTGGATACCGACAAGGTGGTGGACAACGCTCTGGAGGGCAAGAGCTTCACCTATCTGGAGAAGCTGATGGACTACTCCAAAAAGTATAACGAAGGCGTTTGGGATATGAAGGCCGACTTTGATGCCAACATGACCATGATGGCCATGCCCATGACCCTGAACGGCTCTCTGGAGGGCACGATGCAGGACAGCGCGAAGCTCAGCATGGATATGAACATGAAAATGGATCTTTCCCAGCTTATCAAGAGCGTATCTCTGCTGACCGGGGAGGAGGTAAGCCTGTCCGCGGAGGACGAGGCCATGCTGGACGCCCTCAAAAATGAGGGCGTTGACCTTTCCATGCGGGGCGATATGGGCCTGGGGACCCTTTACATGAATATGAAGGGGGAACTTATGGCCGCCGCCGGCATGAACGGGGAAGACTGGTATAAGATGGATATGGCCGCTATGATGGAGCAGATGGGAATGGACTGGACCCAGCTTATGGCCGCCGCCAAAGAGTTGGATTACACCGCCCTTGTGAAGCAATCTCTCTCCACGCTGTCTCTTACCGATTCCACTGCTGCTTATGACACGGTGAAGAGTACGGTGGAGGACGTGGTAGCCGCCGTTTCCGATGAGGGCTTTTTGAAGGAAGAGGACGACTACACCGCTGTGCTGGAGCTGGAGGAGAACGGCGTCACCGTCACTTTAGTCCTTACCATGACCATGAAGCAGGACACTGTGACGGCCTATGTCATTGGTATGGCTATGGAGGCCCAGGAGGAGGGCATGACCGTTTCCATGGATATGACCACCTCTATGGACGACAAAGACCAGATGATGGCGGAGATGCACATGGACGCGGCGGGGCTTATGACCATGGAGCTGACCATGAGCGGCAGCTACGCCCAGGGTCAGACCGCTCCCGCCACCGAGCCTCCCGCCGGGGCCAACGTGGTGGATCTTATGGAAATGATGGCGGCTGAGATGGGGGAGGAGGCCGCTCTGGAGGCCATCGGCGGCGCCGACGGCCCTACGGCTATCTTTACCATTTCCAAGGGTTGAAGGCCTGCGTGAAAATTTCCTATTGACAAAACAGGACCGAGATGGTAGTATAACAAAAAATCATTTCACTCAGGAAGGAGGCGCGCCGATCATGACACACGGTTATGGCATGATGATGCGGGGAATGGACATGGCGATGATGCCGATGCCCACGATTTTGCGCGCCTCCGCATGGAAATTCTGAGAAATCACGGCTTTTGGCTGGTTTCAGGAAGCGGGAAGCGCGTAAGCGCTTCCCGCTTTTGTTTTGCCCCTGTAGGGCGAGGCCTCCCAGACGCGCCGATTGAGTTGTAGGGCCAAGGTACCCGCCGGTCCTGTCCATATAGCCCACTTTGAGAAAGAGGGAATGAACGTGATCAAATTGGACCATGTCAGCAAAACCTTTGGCAGCGAGGACACCGGAGTCCACGCCGTGCAGGATGTGACGTTACATATCGCACCCGGCGAGATCTTTGGCATCATCGGCTATTCCGGGGCGGGCAAGTCCACCCTGGTCCGGTGTATCAACCTGCTGGAGAAGCCTACCGCCGGGACAGTGACGGTGGATGGCCGGGAGCTGACGCGAATGCGGTCGCGGGAGCTGCGTCAGGAGCGGAAGAAGATCAGCATGATCTTCCAGCAGTTCAACCTGATGCCCTCCCGCACCGTAGCCGAGAACGTAGCCTTTCCCCTGAAGGGGACCGGACTTTCCAGGGAGGCAACCGCCGCCAAGGTAAAGGAGCTTCTGGAGCTGGTGGATCTGCCCGACAAGGCGGGATCCTACCCCTCCCAACTCTCCGGCGGTCAGAAGCAGCGGGTGGCCATTGCAAGGGCCCTGGCCAGCGATCCCAAGGTGCTGCTTTGTGATGAGGCCACCTCTGCCCTGGATCCCCAGACTACTCAGTCCATCCTGCGCCTGATTAAGGATATCAATCAAAAGACAGGGATCACCGTGGTGGTCATTACCCACGAGATGGCAGTGGTCAAGGAGATCTGCCACAAGGTAGCGGTGATGGACGGTGGCCATGTGGTGGAGGAGGGAGCGGTGTTTGACGTCTTTGCCAATCCCCAGCAGCCGGTGACCCGTTCCTTTATCGCCACCACCTCCAACCTGAGCAAGATCGACGAGCTTATCGCTGCGGGGGATCCTCTGGTGGCCGTAAAGACTGGGGAGATCGTGGCCCGGCTCAACTACAGCCAAAGCAACACCAGCGAGGCCACCATCTCCGAGATATCCCGCCGCTTTGACGTGGATGTGAGCATTGTGTTCAGCAATGTGGAGATCATCGACGGTCAACCCCTGGGCGGTCTGGTAGCCATTATCAGCGGAGACAGAGTCGCCGAGGCCATTGGTTACTTGAGTGAGAAAAATGTGATGGTGGAGGTGTTGAAGCGTGGCTGAGTTTTTGAATTCCATCATCCCAAATGTGATGAGTAAGCCGGACCTTCTCTGGAAGGCGGTTGTGGAGACCATGCAGATGCTTTTGATCTCCGCCCCCATATCTTTTCTTCTGGGTCTGGTCCTGGGCGTAACAGTGGTGGCCTGTAAGCCGGGAGGGGTGCTGCAAAACCGCTTTGTGAGCCTTGTGGTGGGAAAGGTCATTGACTTGTTCCGCTCTATCCCCTTCATTCTGCTGGCTATTATCATGCTGGGCCTGAGCCGGCTGGTGATCGGTACCGCGTCAGGGGTGAAGGGAGCCATCATCCCCTTACTTTTCGGGACGGTTCCCTTCTTTGCCCGACAGGTGGAAAGCGCCATGTCGGAAGTCTCACCCGGTTTGGTGGAGGCCGCCGCCTCCATGGGCTGTTCGCCCTGGGACATCCTGTGGCGGGTCTATTTGAAGGAAAGCGTTCCCGGCATTGTCCGGGGCGGGACCATTACTCTGGTCTCCCTGATCGGCTTTACCGCCATGGCGGGAGCCATTGGCGCGGGCGGCCTGGGCAACTTCGCCATTACATACGGCCTGCGGCGGCAGATGGATGTAGCCTATACGGTCATTATCATCATTCTGATCATGGTCAGTATCATTCAGGCTGCGGGCAACCGCATTGCAGAGAAAGCGACCCATTAAATTTGTGATCCCTGAAAAGGAAATAGGAGGAATTCATTATGAAAATCAAAAAGATCCTGACCCTGTCCCTTGCCGCTCTGCTCACCCTGTCCCTTGCTGCCTGCGGCGGAAAGAAGGAAGCCGCCGTGGTGAAGGTGGGTGTAGTGGGCTCAAACAATGAGCAGTGGGATACCGTCAACAAGCTGCTGGAGAAGGATAACATCAAATGCGAGATGGTGGAGTATACCGCCTACAATATGCCCAACGACGCCCTGAACGCCGGGGAGATCGATATGAACGCCTTCCAGCATAAGGCTTACCTTAATAAAGAGATTGCCGATATGGGCTTTGAGCTCTCTGTGCTGGGCGACACCATCATCGCGCCCTTGTCCCTCTACTCCGACAAGATCACCGACGTCAGCCAGATCAAGGAGGGGGACAAGATCGCCCTTCCCTCCGACGCTACCAACGGGGGCCGCTGCTATAAGATCCTGGAGTCGGCTGGACTCATTGAGGTGGACCCTGCCGCAGGCTACACCCCCGAACAGAAGGACGTCACCTCCAACCCCCTGAACCTGGAGTTCGTGGAGATGGAGGCCGCCTACACCGCCTCCGCCATTCCCGATGTGGCCGCTGCTTTCGTTAACGGCGCTCACGCCTCGGATAACGGTCTGAGCCTGGACGACGCCATCTATACCGAGCAGGTAGAGCCGGGCAGTGATAACCCCTATATCAACATTATTGCCGTGCGGACCGCCGATCTGGAGAATGAGACCTACCAAAAGGTTTTGAATGCTTATCAAACCGCAGAGACTGCCAAGGCCATTGAGGAGATTTTTAAGGGACTTTATATCCCCGCCTTCGAGTATTAAGAGAAAAACAGAGAGAGGCGGGCTTTGCCCGCCTCTTTTTTCGGGATCGTAGGGGAGGGGCTTTCCCCTCCCGTTCAGGATCGGTCATTTCCTACGGGAGGGGAAAGCTCCTCCCCTACATTATTTTTTAAAGGAGGCTTTATCATGGAGTTTCGAAAAGAGGCGGGAGGCCTGGCTCCCTATCTTTCTTCCCTGCGCCGGGAGTTCCATATGCACCCTGAGGTGAGCCGTCAGGAGTTCTGGACTGCCGAGCGGATCGAGAAAGAATTGGACGCCATCGGCATTACCGACCATAAGCGGGTGGATGGCTCCGGCGTTTACGCCATTTTTCACGGGGAAAAGCCTGGAGATCGGGTCATGACCCTCCGGGCGGATATCGACGCCCTGCCCATCCAGGAGGAGAACCGGGAGCTGCCATATTGCTCCCAGGCGGAGGGGATTATGCACGCCTGCGGTCACGACTGCCACGGCGCCGGACTTCTGGGAGGGGCGAAGCTCCTCTTTGCCCATAGGGCTGAATTTGGCGGAGAGGTCCGCCTCTTCTTCCAGCACGCCGAGGAGATCGGCTATGGGGGCCGTGTGTTTGTGAGGGAGGGGCTTTTGGAGGGATCCGGCCGGGTCTTTGGGGTCCATGTGGCCTCTGATCTTCCGGTGGGTACGGTTGGAGTGAAGCAAGGCCCCAACAACGCCAGCGTGGACCACTTTAAAATTACTGTTAAGGGCAAGGCTGCCCATGTGTCCACCCCCCATCTGGGGACGGACGCGCTCTATATTGCCAGCCAGATCGTGGTGGGGCTCCAGGCTCTGGTGACCCGACGCACCTCCCCGGTGGATCCCCTGGTCATTGGGGTGGGGAAGCTGACGGCGGGAGACGCCTACAACATTGTGGCGGAAAACGCCGTGCTGGAGGGGACCGTCCGGGCTATGACCACCGAGACCCGGAAGAACGTGCAGGACTGGATGAACGCCCTCTGCGCCCAGACCGCCGGGCTCTACGGCGGCACTGCGCGGGTGGAGTGGACCGACTACGCCACCCCCCTCATTAATCCAGCCCTGGGTTGCCAGGAGGCGGGGCAGGTGGTGACCGATCTTTTTGGCGCTCAGGCCCTCATTACCGACCGGCCCATCTCCCTGGGTGGGGACGACTTTGCCGAGTTCCTCCTTACTGTCCCCGGCTGTTACGCCTACGTGGGGACCCGCAGCGACGACCCCCACACCCAATACCCCCTCCATAACGGCCATGTGGATATGGATGAGAGGGCCCTTCCCATTGCCGCCGCCCTCCATGCCGAATATACCTGGCGGTATCTCACCGGGGAGATTGGTTGACATAATTTTGGAAAGGACTAAAGGGTGTTTAGGCCATAACACAGGCTGGAACTGAGGCAGAAATCCTGATCGTATCCTTTTATAGCATAGAAACAGCCTGGAAAGAGAGGCTGTTTCATTTGGCGCAAAAAAGAGGTACCACCCAATGGGTGGTACCTCTGAATAGAACAGATTATCTCTTGGAGAACTGAGGCGCGCGGCGGGCGGCTTTGAGGCCGTACTTCTTCCGCTCCTTCATACGAGGATCCCGTGTGAGGAAACCGGCGGCTTTCAGAGCCGGACGGTACTCGGGATTCATTTCCAGCAGGGCACGGGCGATCCCGTGACGGATGGCGCCGGCCTGGCCGGTAACGCCGCCACCGGAGACGGTGGTATCAATGTCCACCTTACCCATCAGGTCGGTGGTGACCAGGGGCTGGCGAACGATGAGCTTCAGGGTATCAAGGCCGAAATAATCGTCGATGTCACGGCCGTTGATGGTGATGGCGCCGGTGCCGTTGGGGAACAGGTGCACCCGGGCCACAGAGGACTTCCGGCGGCCGGTGCCGTACAGGTAAGGCTTCTTGCTCTTATACATATTCCGTTACCTCCTTAGTCCATGGTCCAGGGCTCGGGCTTCTGGGCGGCATACTGGTGCTCACTGCCGCGGCAGATGTGGAGCCGGGAGAGGGAATCCTTGGTGATGGTGTTCCGGGGCATCATGCCGCGGACAGCCAGCTTCATAGCCAGCTCAGGCTTCTCCTTCATCAGGGTGGCGTACTGGGTCTCCTTCAGGCCTCCCACCCAGCCGGAATGACGGCGGTAATACTTCTGCTCCAGCTTTTTGCCGGTGAGTACCGCCTTTTCGGCGTTGATGATGACGACGTAGTCCCCGCAGTCGGCGTGGGGGGTGTACTCGCACTTCCGCTTGCCCCGCAGCAGGTCGGCGGCGATCACAGCGGTCTTGCCCAGGGGCTTGTCGGCCGCGTCAAGGACGTACCACTTGCGGACGATGTTGCCCTTGTTTGCCATAAAAGTGGACATGGTGAAACCTCCAATTCCTATGCTCTCAGTCAAAAGAGCGATTTTACACTGGAAAACGCTCCGAACCTGGACGTTCGGAGCGTTTTGTATTATAATACCGCTGTGCCAGCCTGTCAACGGATTTTTAAGACTTTTTCGTTTTGAAAGTTGAAATCTATTAAAATCTCTTATTTTCTTTGATAATCGCTTGAATGCTCTCTTTTGATTTTTGATTTTTGGGGGTCTAAAAGATGGAAAAAATACTCTCCCTGGTCCGCCGCTGTGTGGAGGACTACGACATGATCCAGCCGGGAGACAGGGTGGCGGTGGGAGTTTCCGGAGGAAAGGACTCCCTGGTGACGCTGGCGGCGCTTGCCAAGCTCTCCGCTTTTTATCCCAAGCCCTTTACCGTGGAGGCCGTCACTCTGGACCTGGGAGCGGCGGAGGGAAGAGCCCCTGCCGATTTTAGACCCCTGCGGGAATACTGCGAAAGCATGGATGTGCCCTTTACCCTGATCCCCACGGAGATCAGTCATATTGTTTTTGATTTGAGGAAAGAGAAAAATCCCTGCTCCATGTGCGCCAAAATGCGCCGTGGGGCGCTTCATAACGCCCTGGTGGAGAGGGGGATCCGTAAGATCGCCCTGGGTCATCACTTCGATGACGCGGTGGAGACCTTTTTTCTTTCCCTTTTTTATGAAGGGAGGATCTCCTGTTTTCAGCCGGTCACCGACCTGACGAGGACAGGGATCAACCAGATAAGACCCCTTCTTTACTGTGGGGAGGGGATGGTTCAGGGGGCGGCAAAACGCAACGCCCTGCCCATTGTGAAAAATCCCTGCCCCGCCGACGGCTATACCAAGCGCCAGGAGGTAAAGGAGCTGGTCCGGGAGCTGGAAAAGCGGTATCCGGGACTGAAGGAGCGGATATTCGGCTCTATGCAGCGCCTCCCTCTGACGGCTTGGGAGCCCATAGAGCACCGCCGGAGGCCCTATGCGGAAGAGCTTCCGCAGACAGGGAGAAGGGGAGGGCAAAGGGCTCCTTCCGCCGACAATGATTGAGTAAGACGTAATAAAAAGGCAGACGCCTGGGCGTCTGCCTTTTTATTGTCCCATATTGCGTTATGGAGTTCCGTGAAGCTGCGCGCTTTGACGCAGGGGTGGGATCACACCTTCCCCTTATAATTTCGTATGTGCATATAAATGGTGTTTCTGGAAATGCCCATCATATCGGCGACCAGGACTACAGCATCCTTGATCTGAAATATCCCCCGGTTGTAGAGAGCCTCTACAATAAGCTTATTTCGGTTGGAGGGCAGGATCCGGGTGTCCCCCAGTACCCGAAGACGTTCTTCCTCCAGGGCGGTGCGTATAAGGTCGGAGGTATCCTGGGCAAAGGACTCGGAGATGCTTCCGGCGGAATTGGACTGATGATTGGGGGAAAAAGCGGAAAACAAATCGGCCAGAGAGGTGTTGAGATACATATTGATGCACAATAGGCCGATAATGCGATTATTCTCCCCCCGGATGGCAATGGTGGTGGACTTCAAGGGCTCTCCCTTTTTATTGCGGCTGAAGTAAACGATGTGCCCCTCATGGCCACGGTTGATTTCATCCAGCATTTTCAGAGCAAGGTCGGTGATGGGCGCGCCCACTGTCCGTCCGGTATGGTGGCCGTTGTGAATACACACCACCGAATGCTCATAGTCCTCCAGGGAGTGAAGCACCAGCTCAAAACAATCGGACAGATAGGCCGCCATACCGTCCAGCATAGGAATGTAGGAGTCCAGGATCGCTTTGTCAACATGGGTTAGCTTCATATGGGATCACCAACTTTGTATTTTACAAAATTATACCATGGTGAGGGGAAAAAATAAAGTGAAATATATTTTATTCAAATTTTTAAATGTTCGTCGAGCTCCACAATAAATGAAATATTTTTTGTACATATCGTCAAAAATGGAGAATGAATAAAAAATATTTTATTCACCTATTGACAAAGAGGAGGAACGCTGATAAACTCCAGATATTAAATGAATGAAAAATATTTCATTCAAATAAGGAGGAAACGCTATGCTGGAATACATCAGTACCCCCAAAGCGCCTGCCGCCATCGGCCCTTATTCTCAGGCCGTAGAGGCAGGAGGAATCCTGTACCTGTCGGGGACCATGCCCATCGATCCCGACACCGGCAGCCTGGTGGAGAAGGATATCGTCTGTCAGGCCAGACAGATCATGAAGAATATTGACGCCGTTCTTACCCAGGCAGGGTACACACAGGCCGATGTGGTAAAGACCACCTGCTTTTTGGCGGATATGGGCGATTTTGCCGCTTTCAATGAGGTATACGGAGGATACTTTACCTCCAAGCCCGCCCGTTCCTGCGTGGCGGTAAAGGAACTACCGAAGGGAGCACTGGCAGAAGTGGAAGTTATTGCGATCCGCTGATCTGTCAATTAATAAATAATAGAGGAGGAAAAGAACATGGCAAAGATCTCTGTCACAGACATTGTTGCGGGATTCGGCGGGAAGGAAAATGTCGCCCAGGCGGCCCACTGCGCCACCCGGCTGCGGGTGACGCCCAAGGACCGGCAAAAGGTGAATGTGGATGCGCTGAAAGAGGTGGACGGAGTCCTCTCCGTCATTGACGGCGCTACCCAGATCCAGGTGGTTATTGGAGCGGAGGTTTCCAATGTGTACCGGGAGTTCATCAAGCTTACCGGCGTGGCGGAGGAGGCCGCCATTGATGAAAATCTGGATCTGAAGGACAGCCTCAAAAACAAAAAGGGCGGGCTGCTGACCCGGTTCTTTGAGACGGTGGCCAAGATCTTCAACCCCATTGTTCCGGCTCTGGCCGGCTGCGGCATCCTGTCTGCCGGTATCATGGTGGCGATGGCCTTCGGCGCATCCACCTCCAGCCCCACCTTTTCTCATATCGTTACCATCTCTATGGCGGTCTTTACCTTTATTCCGTTCCTGCTGGCAAACTCTACCGCCAAGGTATTTAAGATGAACGAGTATGTGGCGCTCACCATCTGCGCGGCCATGATGGCGCCCGCCTGGGCCAACCTGCTTTCCGGCGGTACGTCGAGCTCCACCTTCCTGGGCATCTCCTTCCGGGTGATCAACTATAGCTCCTCTGTGCTGCCTATTGTATGCGCCATCATTCTGGCCTCTTACATAGAACGGTTCCTGGATAAGATCATCCCTGGAGCGCTGAAGATCATCCTGGTTCCCGCCCTTACCATTATTGTGACCACTCCCGTGGTCCTGATGACCGTTGGCCCTCTGACCTACGCCATCGGCGAGGCTCTGGCCAACGGCGTGAATTGGCTCTTTGCCAACGGCGGCTGGGTGGCCGGCCTGGTGTACGGCGGAATCTACTCCGCCATGGTAGTGCTGGGGATCCACCACGGCATGGTACCCGTCTTGACACAGATGATCAGTACCAACGGCTTCAACTATGTTTCCCCCACCTCCGGCAGCGCCAATATGGGGCAAGCCGGCGCCGCCTTCGGCGTGTGGCTGAAGGCCCGGGACAAAAAGCTGCGGGCTAACGCTGCCAGCGCTTGCATTGCGGCCTGCACCGGCATTACCGAGCCGGTGATCTACGGCGTCAACGTTCCCCAGGGCAAGACCTTTTTCTTCGGTATGATCGGAGGCGCCGTGGGAGGCGCGGTGGCTGGGATCCTGCGGCTGAAGGCGTACGCCATGGGCGGCCCCTCCTTCCTCAGCTTCGGTATGTTCATGGGCGGCGAGGCTCCCTTTGTAAACTGCGGCCTGGTTATGATGTGTTTTGCCATCGCCTTTATTGTGGCGGCCGCGCTGACCTTCCTGTTCTGGAAGCCCAATGAGAAATAAGCTTTTGAAGAAAATAGCGGCGTCATAAATGGGATAAGGGGAGTCCCCGCGGGCTCCCCTTATTTTCTGAATGAAGGGAGAGAATGACATGAAGGAAAGGATGATCCCGGCCTTCGCAAAAGCGGTGGGGGGGCTGTTTTCCACGGTGGAGAAGGCCGACGTGGGAGGCGCTTACCAGGAGCTGGAGAAGCAGGGCGTGGCAATGATGGGGTGGGCGGATCCCTTTATTCCCGACCGGTCCATGCCCAGGCATGTAGAGGAGGCCTACGTTGCCGCCGTCCGGGACGAGAGCGCTCCCCACTATACCGCCCCCATCGGAAGTGCCGCTCTGAAGGAGCGTTTGGCGGAAAAGCTGCGGCGGCAGAACGGGCTACAGGTAGACCCTGCGCGGAATATTATCATTACGCCGGGCTCTGACAGCGGACTTTACTTTTCCATTCTGCCCTTTGTTCATCCGGGGGACGAGGTGTTGATCCCCTGCCCCAGCTATCCCAATAACTTTCTGGATGTGGAGATCATGGGGGGCGTTCCCGTACCGGTGGAGCTTCGCCGGGAGAACGGGTATCAGCTGGAGCGGGAGGCGTTGGAGGCCAGGATCACCCCCCGGACCCGGATGGTGCTGCTGACCCACCCCAATAACCCCACCACCACAGTCTATAACAGGGCCTCCCTGGAGGCGCTGCGGGAGATATGCGTCAGCCATGACCTGATTCTGGTGTGCGACCAAGCCTTTGAGGATTTTACCTATGGCGCAGAAATGCTGACGCCGGCAGCCATGGAGGGAATGTTTGAGCGCACCGTGACGGTGTTTTCCTTTTCCAAGGGCATGGGCCTCAGCGGTCTGCGGGTGGGCTACGTGGTATGTGACGATAAGATCATGGACGCCATGTTTGCCAACGCGGTGGCGGTTATCGGCGCCACCTCCACCGCAGCCCAGCGGGCGGTGCTGGCGGCCCTGGAGAAGCCGGAGTTTATGGCGGAGTTTGAGCGGGCCTATGAGTTCCGCCGTCATAAGGCCTATGAGATCCTCAATTCCATTCCAGGGGTCAGCTGCGATCTGCCGGAGTCCGGCTTCCTGTGCTGGGTGGACGTGTCCGCCCTGGGAAGCTCCTCTGACATTGCAGCCTATCTGGTGAAGAAGGCGAAGGTGTCGGTGAATGACGGGGTGAACTATGGCCCCGGTGGGGCGGGTCATCTGCGGATCGTACTGGGGGTGTACCGGGACGACCAGCGGGTGGTGGACGCCCTGGAACGGATCAAGACCGCCCTTCAGGAGTATCCGGGGCGGTAAATACAAATTTGGAAAGGAGATATCTCCATGGGAGCTGAACGGAAGCCTTTTCCCAAGAATTTCCTCTGGGGCGGCGCAACGGCTGCCAATCAGGTGGAGGGAGCCTGGGATGTGGACGGTAAGGGGCCGGATCTGTCGGACGCCATGGTGGCGGGCAGCCACACCCAGCCCAGAAAGATCACCCTTGACATTGACGAGTCCCAATATTTCTATCCCAGCCACAGAGGGGTAGACCACTACCACCGGTACAAGGAGGATATTGCCCTGTTTGCCGAGATGGGCTTTCGGGTCTACCGGCTGTCCATCTGCTGGAGCAGGATATTCCCCAAGGGGACGGAGAAGGAGCCCAACGAGGCGGGGCTAAAGTTCTATGACGGGCTGTTCGCGGAACTGAAGAAATATAACATTGAACCCCTGGTGACCATTTATCACAACGAGATGCCCCTGAACCTGGTCACTGAGATCAACGGCTGGGCGGACCGGAAGTGCATTGACTATTACCTGCGCTTTGCCGAGACTCTATTCCGGCGGTATAAAGGGATCGTCAAATACTGGATCCCCTTCAACGAGATCAACGATCTGACCACAGGAGTGGGGAACTGGAACCACGGAGGCCTTCTCAATGAGGGGACCGTAGACTTCTCCAACCAGGTGGACGATCCTGACAAGCGTTATGCGGCCCTCCATCATCAGTTTGTAGCCAGCGCCAAAGCGGTGCTGCTGGGCAAGGAGATCGACCCCAGCTTTCAATTTGGCACCATGATCTGTCACATTACCGTCTATCCCCTGACCTGTAGCCCGGAGGATGTCCTTCTGGCCCAGCAGGAGGACCAGTTGCGAAACCGGTTTTCCGGAGACGTACAGGTGAAGGGGGAATATCCCTACTACATGGAGCGGTATTTTGCCCGCAATCATATCTCTTTCCCGGTGGAGCCCGGAGACCTGGATGTGATCCGCCGGGGGCATGTGGATTTCTATACCTTCAGCTACTACATGACCAACTGCGTTACCGTGCAAAAGGATGTGGCCCAGGTTTCCGGCAATATCATGGGCGGAGCCAAGAATCCCTATTTGAAGGCTACGGAATGGAATTGGCAGATCGACCCTGTGGGCCTCCGGTACACACTGAACCACATCTATGACCGCTACCATGTGCCCATTATGATCACAGAGAACGGGATCGGCGCCAGGGACACCTTTGAAAACGGAAAGATCCACGATCCTTATCGCATTGAATATCTGAAACAGCACATTGAGCAAATGCGCCTGGCCATCGACGATGGGGTGGATCTGATCGGCTATACCCCCTGGACGGCCATTGATGTGGTCAGCGTTTCCACCGGTGAGATGGGGAAACGTTATGGGTTTGTCTATGTGGATTGCGACGATAGGGGAGAGGGAGATCTATGTCGCTACCGTAAGGACTCCTTCTACTGGTATCAAAAGGTTATTGCCACCAACGGCGAGGACCTGGGATGAGCTTGCCGCAGGCAAAAAGAAATATGGAAGAAGCCGCGCCCCTTTTGAAAGGGGGCGCGGCTTCTCTTTAGTCCTCCCCGGTCCTGACGGTCCGCCAGGCGCCGAAGCAGGTTGCCAGGAAATATCCTCCGTAGATAAGCAGCAGAAGCCCCGCCGTCAAAAGGCTGGAATGGACGGAATCCACCCTTCCCATGACCTGAATGACCTCATTGGCTGCCTTCATTCCCACAAAAGCGTGGATCACTCCCAGGGCCAGGGGGAGAAGGAAGGCAAGGGCCACCTGCCGGATCAGGGCTTTCCGGCGCATGGTCTCGGAAGCGCCCAGCCTGCTCAAAAGCTTATACCGCCGAGCGTTGTCCGCAGCCTGGGAGAGCTGTTGGAGGGCCAGCACCGCTGCGGCGGTGAGAAGAAACACCAGCCCCAGATAAAGCCCCATATAGAGCACCAGGATCTTGGCGCCCATCAAGTCGTAGTAATTATCCAGCTTATAGTTTATCATGATATCCAGTCCGCCTGTAAAGTCTTGGGCCCCCTCCAGAGTCTGGCGTACCAAAGCGTCTACCGTGGCTGCGTCCCCCCGGTAGTTGATATTCACCACCTGGCGGCGGGGGACCAAACGGGAGGCCAGCTCGTCGGAGACCACCACCACGCCGTCGGCGGCGGGGCCGTTGACAATAGGATCGGGCGTGGGGCAGGGGATATCCTCCGGGCTTAAAGAGGGAAGGCTCCGCCCTTCCATAATGGAGTTATAGGCAGTAAGGCTGATAGCGGCGTAAAAGCCCGCCTCAGGAAAGCCTGTAGCCGTTTCGTTGTTGTAGTAGACTGTGACGCTTTCCACCTTGGAAAAGACAGCCTGGGGATCCACCCCGGCGGCCAGAAAAAGGGCGGAAACATCGGCCTGCTCATAGTCCCCATTCCGCCCGTAGTTCAAAACGGTAAGGTCGTAAGGGCTCTGGCCTCCCACGGCGGAGGTGATGGTGTCATTGAGTCCCACCGAGCAGGCGGTGACTCCAATAGCCAGCAGTAAAAGGATGGATATGACGGTATTGGACGCGCAGTTGGTGTGGACCTTTCCGCTCCACTGGCGCAGGACAAACATATTGAGTCCCTTATAGTATCCCGGATGCCCCTTTGTCAGACGCAGCAAAAATCCGGACAGGGAGCGGAAGATGAGGAAGGTCCCCAGAGTCCCCAGGCCCAGCATAAGAAACCATAGAAGGTCGATCCGGAGCAGCCCCCGGACAAGCAAAATGGCGTAGGCGGTCCCCAGGGATACACACCCCAGCAAAAACAGCGCCACAGCCAGGGCCAGGGGACGCTGGGCGACCTCCTCGTTGGTCCGGTTGGAGCGGATCAGCCCGATCAGCCGGGAACGGGATACGTTTACCCCGGTAAAGGCCATGACCAAAAGGAAGATGATCCCAAAGTAAAGGGTGGTCTTGCCCACCGCCGGCCGGGAGAGGGTAAAGCTGAAAATTTCTCCCGGAGTCGCCAGAAACATGGATACCGTCAGCTTATCCAGGGCCCAGGAGGCCAGCGCCCCCAAGGCCACTCCGGAGATAAGGGCGGCAAGGCCGATCAAAAGCGTCTCAAGCACCAGCAGGCGGGAGACGCGTCCGGAGTCCATTCCCAACAAAAAGTAGGTCCCCAGCTCCCGCTTCCGCCGCTTCATCAAAAATTGGTTGGCATAGAGGATCAGCCCCGCCAAAACCACCGCCACAAAGGCGGAAAAGACGCCCATAAGCAGAAAAATGCCCTCCACATTGGGGTTATCGTTTTGGGCCAGGAACTTCATAACGCTTTGGTCCCCCAGGGAGTTGAACGTATAGAAAAGGCATACACCAAAGGTGAGGGTGAGAAAGTAAACGGCATAGTCCCGGATACTCCGCCCTACGTTCCGAAAAGCCAGCTTACAGGACATCGCCGCTGTCACCTCCCAGTTCGCTTACCACGGAAAGGATCTCCCGGAAAAAGGCTTTGCGGTCCATGCTTCTCCGGTGAAGCTCCCGGTACAGCTCCCCGTCCCGGAGAAAGAGGATCCGGCGGCACCAGGAGGCGGTAAAGGCGTCGTGGGTCACCAGCAATATGGTAGCCCCCTCCTCCCGGTTGAGCTTGTCCAGCTGTCCCAGCAGCATTCCCGTAGATTTGGAGTCCAGGGCTCCGGTGGGCTCGTCGGCAAGGATAAGGGCGGGGCCTGTCACCATGGCCCGGGCGGCGGCTACCCGCTGCTGCTGGCCGCCCGACATCTGGTAGGGGAACTTATCCAATACCTCCTCCACGCCCAAAAGCCGGGCGGCCTCCCGGGCCCGGCGCTCCACCGAGCGGGGCTCGGCGCCGCCGATGGTAAGGGCCAGGGCTATGTTTTCCAGGCCTGTAAGGGTGTCAAGAAGATTACAGTCCTGAAAGATAAAGCCCAGCTTCTCCCGGCGGAATTGGCTGAGAGCCTTGCCCTTCAGGGCGGTGAGCTCTGATCCATCCACAAGGATGGATCCGGCGGTGGGATGGTCGATGGTGGAGATACAGTTCAGAAGGGTGGTTTTTCCGCTGCCCGAAGGTCCCATGACGCCCACAAACTCGCCGGGAAAGACCCGGAAGTCCAGCCCTTGAAGGGCTTTGGTGCAGGTTCCCCTGCCGCCATAGGTTTTTTGCAGACCGTGTACGTTCAGGATGGGTTCCATAGCCTGGCCTCCTTTTTTGGTGAGACCAGTGTAACAGGAATGCTTCAAGTTTTCTTTTCGGGGAGATAAAGAAAATGTGAAGCTTTTCTGACAAAGGAAAATTTACCCGGACCGACAACCTGCCCAGAGCGCCTCCCCTTTTTCCCCTGCCTTTTTCCTTTTTTATGGTATACTTTTCCATTGATGTGTGGTATACTATACCAACCGAGTTCTACTGAAACGGCTTTACGCGCTTCGGCGCTTATGATAAGCGACTATGGATGGGAGCTTCCGGCGAGGAGGCCTTTCCGCTATCCGGCGATACAGGGCGGGGTAGCACCGAAAGGCCTTCTGGCCTGGATTTTGTATACGCTCCTTTCCTTCCTACCAACCATCCCTGTATATTTTTAAAGGAGTGTAATCAAGAACAAATGGCAGAAAAATTGAAAATCATCTCTCTTGGCGGCCTTAATGAGATCGGCAAGAATATGACCGTCTATGAGTACGGAAACGATATCATTGTGGTGGACGCCGGTATGGGCTTTCCCGACAACGATATGTACGGTATCGACGTGGTCATTCCCGATTTTACCTATCTTATCAAGAACCGGGACAAGATCCGGGGGATCTTTATTACCCACGGCCACGAGGACCATATCGGGTCTCTCCCCTACCTGCTCCGGGAGCTGAACGTACCCGTCTACGCCACCCGGATGTCGGCGGGGCTCATCAAGCTGAAGCTGGAGGAGCACCATCTGCTGGGCAAGACCCGGCTCATCACCTGCGAGGCGGGGGAGACGGTGAAGGCGGGCCGGTTCGGAGTGGAGTTTATCCATGTGAACCACTCCATCGCCGACGCGGTGGGCTTCGCTATCCGCACCCCCCTGGGAGTATGCGTCCACACCGGAGACTTTAAGATCGACACCACCCCCGTCTCCGGGGATATGATCGACCTGGCCCGGCTGGGTCAGCTGGGGAAGGAGGGGGTCCTGGCCCTGCTGTGCGACTCCACCAATGTGGAGCGGCCGGGCTACACCAAGTCGGAACGGAGCGTAGGGGCTTCCTTCGACGCCCTCTTCCGGGGCTGTGAGGAGCGGATCATCATTGCCACCTTCGCCTCCAATGTGGACCGGATCCAGCAGATCATTTCGGTGGCGGCCAAGTATGGCCGGAAGGTGGCCATTACCGGCCGGAGCATGGAGAACGCCATCAAGGTTTCCACCGAGCTTGGGTATATGAGCATTCCCTCTGGGGTTTTGGTTGACATAAATCAGATCAAAGGCCTTCCCAAGAACAAGATCTGCGTGGTCACCACCGGCAGTCAGGGGGAGACCATGTCCGCCATGACGAGAATGGCCTTCAACACCCACCGGCAGATCGAGATCCAGGCCGGAGACCGGGTGATCTTCTCCGCCTCCGCCATTCCGGGCAATGAAAACGCCATTGGAAGCGTGGTCAACGAGCTATACCGCAAGGGGGCCGAGGTGGTGGATGAGCGGCAGGGGGAGCTTCATGTCTCCGGCCACGCCTGCGCTGATGAGCTGAAGATCATCCACGCTCTCCTGAAGCCGAAGTTTTTTATCCCTGTTCACGGAGAGCAGCGGCATCTGAAGGTCCACTCCAAGCTGGCCCAGGAGATGGGAATGGATCCCCGGAACATCGTTATTTCCGACATCGGCAAGGTGATCGAGGTGGGTCGGGACAATGTGAAGATCAACGGCGTGGTTCCCGCGGGCCGGGTATTTGTGGACGGCTATGGAGTGGGCGATGTGGGAGCTGTGGTCCTCCGGGACCGGAAGCACCTGGCGGAGGACGGCATGATCGTAGTGGTCTGCTCCGTTTCTGCCGAGGACGGCGGACTTCTATCCGGACCCGACATCATTACCCGGGGCTTTATCTATGTGAAGGAGTCCGAGGGACTGATGGAGGAATTAAAGACGGTGGCGCTGGAGGCTTTGGAAAAGAGTCAGCGGGCCAACCGTTGGGACTGGAACGCCATCAAGGGCGATATCCGGGACGAGCTGAGCGGCTATCTCTTCAAAAAGACCAGACGCAATCCCATGATCCTGCCCGTTATTATGGAGGTATAAAAGAAACGGCAGGGCCATTGGCTCTGCCGTTTCCTTTTGCTGTAAAAAGGGATCCCTGATACCTTGCGGACAGCGGGAAGGGGAGACCGTAAAAATAGAGAAAAGAGAGTGAATATATGGGTTTCCACGTTAATGTGAGCGTTCCCGCTCTGACCGTATTTGTTCAGGGCCTTCTCAGCTTTTTCTCCCCCTGTGTGCTGCCCCTGCTCCCCCTCTATATTGGGTATCTTTCCGGGGGGACCGGGGTCCGGGGAGAGGATGGGATCATCCGGTATGACCGGAAGAAGGTGCTGCTGCATACCCTGTTTTTTGTACTGGGAGTCAGCTTTGCCTTTGTGCTGCTGGGGCTGGGAGCCTCTGCCCTGGGCAGCGTCCTTCTGAAGGGGCAGGATATTTTTGTGAAGGTGGGAGGGGTCCTGATCGTTCTCTTCGGCCTTTATCAGTTGGGGATTTTTGGCTCCTCCGCCCTTTTGGACCGGGAGCTGAGGCTTCCCTTCCGGTTGGATAAAATGGCCATGTCGCCCCTGACGGCCCTCTTGATGGGCTTTACCTTCAGCTTTGCCTGGACCCCCTGCGTAGGCCCCGCCATGACCAGTGTTCTGTTGATGGCGGCCTCTGCCTCCACCCGAATGGCGGGTATGGCGCTTATGGGGGTCTACACCCTGGGCTTTGTTCTGCCCTTCCTGGCGGTGGGACTGTTTACCTCCACGCTGCTGGAGTTTTTCAAGACCCACCGTAAGGGTATGCGGTATACTGTGAAGGCGGGGGGCGTCCTGATGATCCTGATGGGAGCGCTGATGCTCACCGGGCAGATGGACCGGCTGTCCGGCTGGATTTCCGAGCTTTCCGACCAGCCCACTCCCTCTGCGGCGGTGGAGACCCTTCCCAGCCCACCCTCCCCGGAGGAAAGCCTTCCGGTTCCGCAGGCCAGTCAGGAACCCTCTCCCACGCCGGAACCTGTCCCTTCCGCCACCGCTGAGCCAACGCCCACCCCGTCCCCGGCGTCTACGCCATCCCTGGAGGCGGAGGTCTCCCCGGAACCTGCGCTGTCCCCTGAGCCAGCACCCTCGCCGGAGGCGGCGCCTACGCCCTCCCCTGAAGCGGAACCCTCTCCTATGCCCGGCCCGTCTCAGGAGCCGGAGGCATCTCCTGAGCCCACGGCGGATCCTGACGCCATCCCCGCCCTGGATTTCACGCTTACAGATCAGTTTGGAAACAGCCATTCTCTGGAAGACTATAAGGGAAAAACCATTTTCCTTAACTTTTGGGCTACCTGGTGTTCCCCCTGCAAGGCAGAATTGCCGGAGATACAGAGACTCTATGAAAATTATGAGCGGGAGGGGGAGGAGGCCCTCATCGTTTTGGGCGTGGCCGGACCGGAGATCGGAGGAGAGAAAACGGCGGAGGAGATCGCCGACTTTTTGGAGGAAAACGGGTATACCTATCCGGTGCTGATGGATACGGAGGGAAGTCTTTTTGATGGCTACGGTATTGGCGCTTTTCCCACCACCTTTATGATCGACCGGGATGGGAATGTGTTCGGTTACCTGACGGGGCAGATGAGCTATGAGATCATGGAGAGCATTGTGGAGCAGACCATGACGGGAGAGAGACAATAAAGAAACGGCGCCTCCTCAACAGGGAAGCGCCGTTTTTCCGGTTGAGGCTCTGGAGCAGAATCAAAAAGGTAAGGCTGTAGAGGATCATAACGGCAAAAAGGACGGAGGGTACAGTGGAGCGCCATAAAGAGGCCGCAGCGGCGGTGAAAAAGGCGACCGCTCCCGGTCGTCCGTTGCAATCGAAGGAACGACCTTTACGGCCGCTCGCCAGGGATGGAACCACCCGCCATAAATTCCTATTTATCTCTCCGGTAAACAACCGGCCCGCTGTCCAGCAAAGGACAGCGGGCCGGTTTATCGTTCGTTTTACGTCTGGATCTCCCTCAGCGCGTTCAGGAGGGCTTCCCGCTGGTTGGGAAGCGCTCCGTCCAGGACCCGCTCCAAAAGAGCGGTCAGCGCCTTTCCCACCTCCGGTCCCGGCGGGATCCCCGCAGCCAAAGCGTCCTTTCCGTTTACAGCCAGATCCTTCAGGCACAGGCATTGTCCATCCGCCGTCAGAGTCCTTGCCAGGCTCCGGACGGCCTCCCACCGCTCCAGGTGTTCCCAGGCCTTGTCCCTGTTCTGGGCCAGGGCGTCGGAGCGTTTGACCTCCAGAAGCTGAAAGAAGGGTTCCTCCCCCAGCCTGCCCAGCCAGCGGCGGACGGTCCGGGGCTCGTCGGGCAAATCCATATCATGGTACCGGATAAGGGTGACCACCCGCTGCCGGATCCGGTTTTCAAATTTCAGCTTCCGCAGCATGTGATCGGCCATCTCCGCTCCCACGTTGGGATGGCCGTAAAAATGATCCGATCCGTTCTCATCGGTGGACTTGCACCGGGGCTTTCCGATGTCGTGCAGGAGCATGGTGAGCCGGAGGACAAGCTCCGCCGGAGCCGCCTCCACCGCGTGAAGGGTATGCTCCCAACCGTTCCAGCAGTGCCAGGGATTGCGCTGCTCCATGGTATAAAGAGGCTCCAGCTCCGGCCAGAACTGCCACAGCACGTCCGGAAATTCCCGCAGGATCCGCCCCGCCGCTTCTCCTGTCATTAGTTTACATAATTCTGTATGGATCCGTTCCGCCGCCACATGGTCAAGCATGGCCCGGCAGGTGTGGATGGCCCTTGCCGTCTCTTCCTCCAGCCCGTATCCCAGCGTGGCTCCGAAACGAAGACCCCGCATGACCCGCAGTCCGTCCTCCCGAAAACGACGAACAGGCTCCCCCACGCAGCGGATCCGCCTGGCCCGGATATCCTTCTCCCCGCCAAAGGGATCGTACAGCGTTCCATTCAGGTCCATGGCAATGGCGTTCATAGTAAAGTCCCGCCGGGAAAGGTCCTCCCGCAACTCGGAGACAAACCGCACCTGGTCCGGCCTCCGGCCGTCGGAATAGGGCCCGTCGCTGCGGTAGGTGGTGACCTCATAGGCATCCTCCCCATCTAAAATGGTGACCGTGCCGTGCTTTAGTCCGGTCTCCACGATCCGCCTGCCTTTGAAAGCGGCCCCGGTCTCCTCCGGGAGGGCGGAGGTACAGATGTCCCAATCCTGGGGCGGAACTCCCCGCAGAAGATCCCGCACGCAGCCTCCCACCAGGTAAGCCTCATACCCGGCACCGGTCAGCGTTTTCAGGATCCTCTCCGCTCCGGGCGGTATCACGGCGTTCATCCCTGCCCTCACCGTCCCAAGAGCCCGGATAGGGCGTTTGTCAACGGGATATACAGGATGGGCAGAAAGATGGCCGGAAGCATATTGCCCACCCGCAGCTTCTCCTTGGGCAGGTCCAGCAGGTTGAGGCCGATCCCCACGATAATGGCTCCTCCCACGGCACTCATTTCCGTAATGACGGGACCCGGCAGATAGGGTCCCACCACTCCGGCAAGAAGGGTGATTCCTCCTTGATAGAGAAGGATGGGGACCACCGAAAAGGCTACCCCGATCCCCATAGCGGCGGCAAAGGTAATGGCGCCCACTCCGTCCAGTACGCTTTTGGAAATAATGACGCTGTAATCTCCGTAGAGCCCTGCGGCGATGGAGCCGTTAATAGACATGGCCCCCACACAGTAGACCATCGTGGCGGTGACAAAGCCCTCCACAAAGCGGCTTTCCCCAGTATCTCTCTTCGCCAGCTTTCGCCTTAAGGCCTCTCCCAGTCCGTCCATCCACTTTTCAATGTCGATCCGCTCCCCCAGGAGCGTGCCCAGGACCATGCAGAGAATGACGCAAAGGGTATCCGCCGTCCCCAGCAGGGAGGAAAAGCCAATACCAAGGGTACAGAGCCCCAGACATTTCATCAACGCAGAGCCGGTGCGGGGAGAAAAGCGGCCCTTCAGCAAAAGGCCCAGAGCGCTGCCCAGAAGGACTGCGGCCATATTGATAAATACAGCGAACAAGGCGTTCCCTCCTTTGAATTGACGATCAAAAGCAGTTTCCTTGTAGACCGAAGCTATTGTAGACATTTTTGGAGATATTGTCAACGGCGGTCCGGTTTCCCACATATGGGACAATCCCTTCTTCATAGGCTTTTTCGTGAGAGGGGGGCTTTTTCTGCATACCATGTCCGCGCTGCGAAGCACTGTGCTTCTGACCGCCGTCAGCCTTTTTTCCCAGGCGGTGGGCTTTGTTTACCGGGTCTTCCTCTCCCGGATGGTGGGAGCGGAGGTCATGGGCCTTTACCAGTTGGTCCTGCCCGTCTCCTCCGTACTGATGTCCCTGACTGCGGTAGGCTTTACGGCAGCCTGTTCCAATCTGTCCGCCCGGTACCGGGCCACTGGAAACGATAAGGCGGCCCACCAAACCCTGAGAACCTGCCTATGGGGCTTTTTGGCTGCGTTTGGGGCAGTGGCACTGGCGGTGGCTCCCTTTTCCGACGCTGTCTCTGTCCATCTGCTGGGAGACGCCCGGTCCCGGTTGGGGCTTCTTCTGCTGCTGCCCTGCGTTCTTCTCACCGGGATCGAAAACATCCATAAGCACTTCTTTTACGGTTCGGGGAATGTGCGTCCCCCCGCTTTTACGGAGATCTGTGAGCCCCTGATCCGGGCCGGGGCGGTACTGGGGCTTTTATGGTGGTTTTTGCCTCAAAACCCGGAACGGACGGTGGGACTTATCGTCTGCGGTATGATCCTGTGCGAGGTCTTTTCCGCCGCCGCCCTTACCCTTCTTTACCACCGGTTTATGGGGCAGAAACGATCTGGGGAAGGAGTGCCGCGGCAAAGCCTTGCAAAGAAGATCCTCCATATTTCCATCCCCATCGGCCTGACCTCCCTTCTGGGAAATCTGATGGGAGCCGCCACCGCCGTTATTATTCCTCAACGCTTGGTCCAGGCGGGACAAAATGTAAGCTCTGCCATGAGTGATTTTGGGATCCTGTGCGGCATGACTCTGCCCCTTCTCACGCTGCCCACCGCCTTTATTTCCGCCATGGGGTTGGTCCTGCTCCCCCGGATGGCCCAGTCCGCTGCCTTGGGACAGTGGGAACGCTGCCGCCGACAGGCAAACAAGGCCGTCACCGCCGCCGCCTTTCTCCTTTTTCCCTCCAGCGCCCTTTTGGCCGTGCTGGCTCAGCCTTTGGGGCGTCTTCTCTTTCGGGAGGAGGCCGTGGGACGCTTTGCCCTTCCCCTGGCCGTGGCGGTGGCCCTCTCCTGTCTGGAATCGGTCTTTGCCATATGCCTGAACGCCTTGGGAAAACAGAGCCTTACCGCCTGCCACGGTCTCATCTGCGGAGCGGTACAGCTTCTTCTCACCTGGTACCGGATGGGCCTTCCCGGCGTGGGCCTACGGGGGTATGTGGACTCGCTGCTGGTCAGCACGGTGCTGGGGGTGATCCTCCACTGGAACGCCCTGCGCCGGGTCATCGCTCTCAGGCCCCGGCTCTTTCCCTGGCTGGTGGGGCCCGGTCTGGCCGCCCTTCTTTCAGGATTGTGTGCTAGGCTTCTTTTCAACGTTCTTCTCTCCGCAGGTCTGGATGGGGGAGCCTTGTGTCTTATCTGTTTTCTATTCGGTATCCTGATCTATTTTTGCGCCATGGCGGCCCAGGGGCTGCTTCATGGTTCCAAAAACGGCGTTTTTTCCTCCCCTGTATGATTCTGACAAAGAGCCCTGTTCCTTTTTCCGACTCCCTCTTGCATTCTGCACGAAAGATATGGTATAATTTGTTATCGTTGCAACAAATCAAAATCCTGCGGGTAAGATATACTGCTGTTATACCACTTAAAAAAAGGGAGTGTCGTATTATGAAGCTGAAGGGGATCGGCGCGGCGGAGGGGATTGCTGTCGCGAGACTGTGGCATATGGAGACGGTGGACCTGTCAGTGGAACACCTCACCGGTAGAGATCCGGAAAAAGAGAGTGTCCGCTTTGCCGACGCCCAGCACCGGGCCACTGACGAACTCACCGCTCTCTATGAGGACACTCTGAAAAAAGACGCCGACGCGGCTATGATCTTCGACATCCACCGGATGATGCTGGAGGACCTGGATTTCTGCGAGGGAGTTTCCGGCTTGGTGGCCTCCGGCTGCAACGCCGAGTGGGCGGTCAAGCAGACTGGGGATATGCTTCACGATATGTTTGAGGCCATCGACGATGAGACCATGCGGGCCCGGGCCGCCGACGTTCAGGACGTATCGGGGCGGCTCATCCGTATCCTCAAAGGTCTGGACGACACTCCTCCCATGCCAAAGGAACCCATTGTTGTCGCTTCCGATGATCTGCTCCCCAGTCAGACGGTGAAGCTGGACAAGAAATATGTGGTGGGTTGCGTTACCCGCAATGGCTCTACCACCTCCCACTCCGCCATCCTTTCCCGCTCTATGGGCATTGCCTGTATCGTGGGTATGGGGGACGAGTTTGACAAGCTGCCCCAGGAGGGCACCGTGGCCATGGACGGTCAGAGCGGAGAGGTCATTGTAAACCCCGACGCCGACGAGCTTGCCCTTTATACCAAGAAAAAAGCGGATTTTGAGGAGCAGAAGGTCCTTCTTCAGCACTATAAGGATAAGGAGGCCATTACCAAGTCCGGCCACCATGTCCATGTCTGCGCCAACATCGGAAGCGTCAAGGACGCCGAGGACGCCAAAAAGGCCGGAGCCGACGGCGTGGGCCTGTTCCGCAGTGAGTTCCTTTACCTGGACTCTCCCGACTTCCCCTCGGAGGAAAAGCAGTTCCAGGCCTATAAAAAGGTCCTGGAGATTTTTGCTCCCAACCAAGTCATCGTCCGCACCTTGGATCTGGGCAGCGACAAGCAGGCTCCCTATTTCCATATTCCCCATGAGGAAAACCCCGCCATGGGCTACCGGGCTATTCGGATCTGCCTGGACCAGCCGGAGATCTTCCGGACCCAGCTGCGGGCTTTGCTGCGGGCTTCGGCCTACGGCAACCTTCACATCATGTTCCCCATGATTACCAGCGTGACCCAGGTAATGAAATCCAAAGATCTGCTGAACAACCTGAAGGCTGAGCTGAAGGCCGAGGGGGTCCCCGTCTCCGACGACATTAAGATCGGCGTGATGATCGAGACTCCCGCCGCCGTGGTTATGAGCGACGAGCTTGCCAAGCTGGTGGACTTTTTCTCCATCGGAACCAACGATCTTACCCAGTACACCCTGGCCGCCGACCGGATGAACGCCAAGGTGAGCAATATCTTTAACTCTGAGGATCCCGCCATCCGCCGGATGATCGAGATCACCGCCAAAAACGCCCATGCCGCCGGGATCTGGGTAGGCATTTGCGGCGAAGCGGGGGCCAACACCAACCTGACCCCCTTCTTTATGGAAAACAAGATCGACGAGCTCTCCGTGGCGGCGGCGTCGATCTTGAAGGTCCGCCGGGCAGTCTGTGAAAGTGAGGGTTAAGTATTATGAGAATCATCCGTGTCAAAAATTATGAGGAGCTTAGCCGCGCCGCGGCCAACATTATCTCCGCCCAGGTCATTCTGAAGCCCGACTGCGTGCTGGGTCTGGCCACAGGCAGCAGCCCCGTGGGCACCTATCAGCAGCTCATCAAGTGGTATCAGAAGGGCGACCTGGATTTCTCCCATGTTACCAGCGTCAATCTGGATGAGTATGTGGGTCTCAACCCCGACCATGACCAGAGCTACCACTATTTCATGCACCACAATCTCTTTGACTCCATCAACATCCACCCTGAGAAGATCAATCTGCCCGACGGCTGCGCCAAGGATATGGCTGCCGAGTGCCGCCGGTATGATACCCTTCTGCGGACTCTGGGTGTCGACCTACAGCTGCTGGGCCTGGGCAACAACGGTCACATCGGCTTCAATGAGCCTGATGAGGAGTTCTCCAAGGGCACCCATGTGGTCACCCTTACCGAGAGCACTCTGGAGGCCAACAAGCGGTTCTTTGAGAGCATTGACGACGTTCCTAAGACCGCCATCTCCATGGGGACCTATGACATCATGCAGGCCAAGCGGGTACTGATGGTGGCCTCCGGAAAAGCCAAGGCTGAGGCCGTGAAGGCCGCCTTCTTCGGTCCCATCACCCCCCATATGCCTGCCTCCATCCTTCAGTTCCACAAGGATTTCACCCTGGTTGCCGACGAGGACGCTCTGTCCCTGCTGTAAGGAAGAAGGGTAACGATGGATTTTAAAAACGCGATGATCTATACCGAAAGCTTCCGGTTCCAGCTGGGCTGCTTTTCGGTGGAGGACGGCCGTTTTACCAATGTGCTGGGAGAGGAGAAGCCCGGCGCCATTGACCTGAAGGGCGCTTATGTGATCCCCGGCCTTGTGGATATCCATACCCACGGCAATTCGGGGGCTGACTTTTCCGACGGCGATGAAGCGGGCCTGCGGCGGATGGCCGCTTACAACGGCCGCTGCGGCGTCACCTCCTTCGCTCCCGCCTCCATGACCCTTCCTTATGAGGTGCTGGAAAAGGCCTTTGCCGTGGGGCGGAGGGTGGCGGACAATCGGGATAAGGGCTCGGCCCGGTTTGTGGGCGTCAATATGGAAGGCCCCTTTTTCTCTGAAAAGAGAAAAGGCGCCCAGAACGCCGCCTATCTGAAGGCCCCGGACTTTGAGGCTTTTCAAAAGTTGAATGAGGGCTGCGGCGGACTGGTGAAGATCGTGGATCTGGCCGCCGAGCTTCCCGGCGCGGCAGAGTTTGCCCAAAAGGCAAGCAAAGTGTCCAGAGTATCCATTGCCCATACCGACTGCACCTATGAGGAGGCCTCAGTCCTTTTTGACGCGGGAGCTTCCCATCTGACCCACCTGTATAACGCCATGCCCGGTATTCATCACAGAACCCCCGGTCCCATCGGGGCGGGCTCCGAGCGGGCAAACGTCTACGCCGAATTGATTGCCGACGGGGTCCATATCCACCCCAGCGCCGTCCGGATGGCCTTTAAGCTCTTTCCCGGCCGGATCTGCCTGATTTCGGACTCCATGCGGGCCTGCGGTATGCCGGAAGGGGAATCCGACCTGGGCGGTCAGAAGGTCTTTATCAAGGGCCGGAAAGCCACCCTGGCTGACGGCACCATTGCCGGATCGGCTACCAACCTTTATGATTGCATGACTACCGCCGTCGGTATGGGGATCTCCCTGGAGGAGGCTGTTCGTTCCGCTACCTGGAATCCCGCCCACGAGTTGGGTATGCTGGAGGAGATCGGCTCTATCCGCAACGGAAAGTTGGCTGATTTTGTGATCTGCGACGGTAAGCTGGAACGTCAGGCCGTCTATATCGGCGGAGAGCTGCTTTAAAATGTTTGTGCATTTTATCCATTATTCCTCGTATCCCTGTCGGAAAATGTTGACAATTTGAATAAATCCTGTTATAGTTAGCATAGAATCGATTGTGTTTTATTCTGAACAAAGCAGAAAGGAATGATTCCCATGGGCTTTTTTCAAAAGCTTTTCGGTCAGAGCTCCGACGATCCTCAGTCTTCTGCCAAAAGCGCTGGTCCCATCCAGGTCTTTGCCCCGGTAGCCGGGCAGGCCGTTCCCATTTCTGAGGTCAGCGATCCCACCTTTGGCCAGGAGATCCTTGGCAAAGGTATCGCCGTCAAGCCCACGGAGGGAAAGGTCCTATCCCCCTGTGACGGTAAGGTAGACATGATGTTCGAGACCGGCCACGCGGTGAGCTTGGTCTCCGACGATGGCGCTGAGATTCTTATTCACGTGGGATTGGATACGGTGGAGCTGAAGGGAAAGCATTACACCATTCACGCCCATAACGGCGACAAGGTAAAAAAGGGTCAGCTTCTCATTGAGTTTGACTTTGAAGCCATTGCCGCCGAGGGGTATGATGTGATCACTCCTGTGGTCATCTGCAACAGCGACGACTATTCTTCTATCCAATCCCATGTAGGTAAGGATGTTGTCCCCGGCGATTTGGTCCTGGAGCTGGAGAAATAAGGCTTCCCCCATTTCTTGCCTTATACGGCAAAAAGAGGTGTCTTCCATGAAAAGTTTTACCCACGTGATCCAGGATCCCATGGGCCTCCATGCCAGGCCCGCCGGGATGCTGGCCAAGGCCGCCATGGCCTATCCCTGCCAAATCACCATTACGGCTCCCTCCGGCGCTGCCGATGCCAAGCGTCTGATGTCCATCATGCGCCTGGCAGCGAAAGCGGGGATGGAGATCACCGTTACCTGTGAAGGTGACCGTGAGGAGGAAGCTGCCTCCGGGATGGAAACCTTTCTGAAGGAAAACCTTTGACGTCCTGTGGCTCCCACCCTTCAGGCCGGGAGCAAACCGTCATTGAGACAGCCTTGGGCTGTCTCGAACCGGAGAAATTTCTCCGGATGTTCTTTGTATCCTTTGCCGCTGTGGGCCGGCGGCTTTTGGATAAGATAGGCTCCAAAACATGTGTGAGAGATTTTGTGAGGAGGAAAATTACATTATGATGAAAAAGCTTCAAAAGCTCGGCAAGGCGCTGATGCTGCCTGTCGCCGTGCTCCCCATCTGCGGTATCCTGATGGGCATTGGCTATTTGCTCTGCCCCGCTTACATGATGGGTGCCAGTGTGGCCGAAGGCTTGGGGTATGCTACTTCTGGTATACCTTACTCTGTCGGCTTTTTCCTGATCAAGGCTGGTGGTGCTATCATCGACAACATGGCAATCCTCTTTGCCATCGGTGTGGGTGTTGGCCTTTCCAAGGACAATGATGGTACCGGCGGCGTAGCCGCCCTGGTGTCCTGGCTGATGATCACTACTCTTGTTAGCGCTGCTGGTGATTATGCCCCCGGACTGGCTTCCAACGAAACTTGGGCTGTGGCTTACTCCAAAATTGCCAATCCCTTCATTGGCATTCTGGCTGGTATTATCGGCTCCGCTTGCTACAACAAGTTTAAGAGTACCAAGCTGCCCGACTTCCTGGCTTTCTTCTCTGGTAAGCGGAGCGTGGCCATTGTCACTGGCGTGGTCTCCATTCTTACTTCTGCCATCCTGCTGTTCGTGTGGCCCGTTATCTTCAGCGTTTTGGTAACCCTCGGCTCTGCCATTGCTAATTTGGATGTTGTGGGTGTTGGCATTTATACCTTCCTGAACCGGTTGCTGATTCCCACCGGCCTCCACCACGCGGTAAACAATGTGTTCTGGTTTGATACCATTGGTCTGGGTGACCTGGGCGCTTACTGGGGCGGCGAAAGCGGCATCATCACTCGGGAACTGATGGGCAAGAACATTTCTTGGTCTGTTGGTCAGTACATGTCTGGCTTCTTCCCCTCCATGATGCTCGGTATTCCCGGCGCTGCCCTGGCTATGATCAAGAACGCCAAGAGTGATAAGAAGAAGTATGCCATGGGCATTGTGGGCTCCGCCGCTATCTGTGCCTTTATCTGCGGCGTTACCGAACCCTTTGAGTTTGCTTTCATGTTCCTGGCTTTCCCCCTGTATGTAGTCTACTCCCTGCTCTATGCTATTTTTGCTATGATTACCGTAGCCCTGGGCTTCCGGGCGGGCTTCTCCTTCTCCGCCGGCGCCACCGACCTGCTGTTCTCCGCCTCCCTGCCGGCTCATGCCAAGACCTGGCTCATTATTCCTCTGGGCATCGCGGCCTTTATCATCTTCTTCCTGGTCTTTGATATCGCCATCAAGAAGTGGGATCTGAAGACCCCCGGCCGTGAGGACGACGACCAGGACGGCGAGATGAAGATCGAGCTTGCCAACAACGACTACACCGCCATGGCCAAGATCATTCTTGAAGGTCTGGGCGGCAAGGCCAACGTGACTGAGCTTGACCACTGCATTACCCGGCTGCGTCTGGAGGTCAAGGACAATCTGCTGGTAGACGAGAAGAAGATCAAGTCCTCCGGCATCTCCGGCATCATCCGTCCCAGCAAGACTGCTGTTCAGGTGATTGTTGGACCCAAGGTCCAGTTCGTCTATGACGAGATGAAGAAGATGATCTGATCTTACCCTCGCCTGCCCTGCGGCCCACGCTTGGCAAGTACAGCACAGGCAAAAGCCCCGGCTCTCATAGAGAGCCGGGGCTTTTGGTTTGGGAAAAGGGGGGAAGAATAAACGGGAATTTGCAAAAGGAGGGCGGAGAGTAAGACGGAGATCCCGCTCTTTGACGGCGCCGTTACCGTGAACGGAAAAGCCGTGGCCAAAGAGGATACCTTCCCGCAGACAGGGACTATCCTGCTCAGCCTTTGCCTGGAGGATCAGCTTTCCTGCTTTTTATGGTACCGATCCACCAGGTCCGCCAGGGTGATATGATCCACCACCGAGGATACCGCCGCCCCGATCTCCTCCCAGATCTCCTGGGTCACGCACTGCTCTGCCCGGCCGCAGCAGCCCTTGGCTTCGGCGCAGCTGACGGGGACCAGGCTGCCCTCCAGGACCCGAAGGATCTCCCCCACGGTATATTCCTCCGGCATTCTTGTCAGCAGGTAGCCGCCTCCCGCACCCCGAACGCTGCGGACCAGCCCCGCCCGGCCCAGGGGAGTAATGATCTGTTCCAGGTATTTATCCGAGATGTCCTGCCGCTGGGCCACATCCCGAAGGGAAACGGGGCCATCCCCACCGGTAAGGGCAATATCCAGCATGAGCCGGAGGGCATAGCGTCCACGGGTAGAGATCTTCATGGGATAAGCCTCCTTATAAAACAGAGTAAAGATATCGGTTTTCTATATCATATCATAATTCTCTGAAAATTCAAGAAATTTCCCCCTTGACTTTCACACCAAAAAGTGCTAAAGTATCCTTGGAAAGTAGGTGCAGAAAATGGGAAAGCAAAATCATGGGTATTACTCCTATTACCGCTATGATCGCAATAGCGGCCTTTTGTAATGCCCAAAATGGACCTGCCGAGACAGTGGTATAACGCGGCAGCCCGAAATGGGCGGCCGCGTTTTTTTGTGAATTCTGGAAAGGGGAGAGAAGTATGGTTGTTATTATGAAGCCGGGTTTTACCCGCGAGGAGCTGGACCACGCCATCCTGGAGATGGAAAAGGGCGGCGTGAAGGTGATGATCTCCAAGGGTTCCGAGACCACCATTTTGGGCGCTGAGGGCAACGCCGCCGGGATCGATACCGAAAAGATGGAATCCCTGCCTGGGGTAGAACGGGTCATGCGGGTCAGCGAGCCCTATAAGAAGGCCAACCGGAAGTACCATCCCGACGATACGGTGGTGGAGCTGGCCCCTGGGGTTACCGTGGGGGGGAAGAAGCTGCTGGTGGCGGCAGGGCCCTGCTCGGTAGAGAGCGAGGCGCAGATCACCGGCATTGCTGAAGTGGTGAAGGAGACGGGAGCTCAGGTCCTCCGGGGCGGGGCCTTCAAGCCCCGGACCAGTCCCTATGCTTTCCAGGGCATGGGCTACGACGGGTTGGAGCTGTTGGAGAAGGCCAGGGCGGCCACCGGCCTTCCTGTGGTCACGGAGATCATGAATACCGACGATGTAGACTACTTTGCCGAGCATGTGGATGTGATCCAGGTAGGGGCCCGGAATATGCAGAATTTTGACCTTTTGAAGCGCTTGGGCAAGACAAATAAGCCCATTCTTCTGAAACGGGGGCTTTCCTCTACCATCGAGGAATGGCTGATGTCGGCGGAATATATTCTGGCGGGAGGCAACCCCAATGTGATCCTCTGTGAACGGGGCATCCGTACCTTTGAAACATTTACCCGGAATACCCTGGACCTGTCCGCAGTGCTGGCGGTGAAGCGGCAGAGCCATCTTCCCGTTATGGTGGATCCCTCCCACGCCAGCGGTCAGGCCTGGATGGTGGAGCGCATGAGCCTGGCCGCCATCGCCGCAGGGTGCGACGGCCTCATCATCGAGGTCCATAACGATCCCATCCATGCCCTGTGCGACGGCCAGCAGTCCATTACGCCGGAGCAGTTCCAGGCCTTGATGGAAAAGGCGGCCACGGTGGCCGGGTGCGTGGGGAGAGAGGTGTAAGAAAATGAAGAAGATCCTTGTTGTGGGCCTGGGCCTGATCGGTGGTTCTCTTGCCATGGCCCTTAAAGGATTTGAGGATTACGAGATCGTCGGCGCGGCCCGGCGGAAGGCTACGGTGGACTATGCCAACGCCCACGGGGTAGGAGACCGGGCTACGTTGGAACTGGAGGACGCGCTTCCCCAGGCCGATGTGACCGTGCTGTGTATGGATCCTGACGGGATCGTGGCGTTTCTTCGGGAGCACAGGGAGGAATTTAAGCCGGGAAGTCTGGTCACCGATGTGTGCGGGGTCAAGTCGGCCATCATGGCTGGGGCGGAATGCCTTCCCAGGGAGGTGGACTTTATTGGCTGCCACCCCATGGCGGGTACGGAATTTTCCGGGATCGAACACGCCTTTGCCGAGATGTTCCGGCATTCCCATCTGATCCTTACGCCCCGGGAGACCAGTACAGCGGAGCATATTGCCCTGATGGAGCGTATGGCGGAACATATAGGCTGCCGGGATGTGGTGAAGACCACCCCGGAAAAGCACGACGCGATTTTGGCTTATACCAGCCAAATGATGCACATCATTGCCGTCAGCGTCTGCGATGATGAGAACCTCTTTACCTGCCGGGGCTTTGAGGGAAGCTCCTTCCGGGGCTGTACCCGCGTTGCGGCACTGGATGTGGAGCTTTGGACCCAATTGTTTTCCCTGAACGCCCCGGCTCTTACCACATGTCTGGATACCCTGGTGGAGCATTTGAAGGGGTATCGGGACGTGATCGCCTCCGGGGATCGGGAGACCCTCAGCGCCAAGCTGGCTCTCTCTGCGGGGAGAAAGCGGGAGATGGACCTGCCCGGTCCTGACCTGCTGGCGTAGAAGGGTGGAGAACAGGTCAGTAGGGGAGGCTAAGACCGGAGCGGAGCGAAACAGCCAGAGGGGCATGCCCTTTGCCCCGGCGGCTGTTTTGCGGAGTCGGAGGGCTTAGGATCCCCTACGTCCTGACCTGTTTGGAGCCTGACAGGGCCCTTCACTATAAATCGGAGAACAGGCCCGTAGGGGAGGGGCTTGCCCCTCCCCTACATTATTCTCATAAAAAGCCAACGGGCCCGGCGGGATCATCCCGCCGGGCCCGTTGGCTATGGTAAGGAGGTGGTACGCGATTACTTGCCGGCAGCGCTCTTGCCAGCGATCTGGCCGAAGGTGAAGATATCGGCGATGGCGTTGCCGCCCAGACGGTTGCCCGCGTGGACGCCGCCAGCGACCTCGCCCGCGGCCCACAGGCCGGAGATGGCCTTGCCATTGGTGTCAATGACCTCGGCCTCGGTGTTGATCTTCACGCCGCCCATGGTGTGGTGCAAAGAGGCCTTCCGGGGGCTGATGCAGATGCCCACGTCGTCGTGGCTCTCAATGTACTCCAGGTCGATGTAGCCCTTCAGGTTACCCTTGTGGAAGTCAGGATCGTTTTGATTCTCCACATAGCTGTTGTACTGCTCAATCACGGAGCGCAGCTGCTCCTCGGTGAAGGAGGAGGTGGCGCCGCCGGCGGGAGTCTTGGTGGCCTCGGCCAACTCCTTCAGGTCTTTGCCGTACCAGATGTGGCCGCCTTCGACCATGGCCTGGACGGTGCCGCCCATGCCGCCGGCAGTGTAGCTGGTGCCCTGGCACTTATCCTTGCCTTCCCGCATGGCGCTGCCGGCGTAGATGATATAGAAGATGCCGTCGGGCTGCTCCATGGAGGCCTTGGCCAGCACGTCGCGCTCGGCGTACTCGTCCACGAAACGTTTGCCGTCGGCGCCGATCCACAGCTGCTCCGCAGCGTCGGCCCAAATGCCGTCAGTCATGGTGCCCTTCAGGGGGGAGGAGGAGGGCATCATCTGAGAAACGCCCAGATCCACCGTGTCGGCGCCAATGGCCATGGCCATCTTAATACCGTCGCCGGTATTGGTGCCAGCGTTGGTGGAGAGGGTGGTGGCGGACAGGTTGTCACCCCAGTACTGGTCATACTCCTTGACCATGGCGGGGTTGGCGCAGTAGCCGCCGCAGGCCAGGACCACGCCCTTGGCAGTGTTGACGGTGATGGGGGTGCCGTCGGCCTTCTCAGCCTTGGCGCCTACGACCTTGCCGTTCTTGGTAATGAGCTCGGTGCCCTTGGTCTCGGTGTAAATGACCACGCCTTCCTTCTCGGCGGCGTTCTTCAGATCCAGGATCCGGGTCTCCTTGGTGGGATGGGTATGGGTCCGCTGCCACATAGCGCCCAGTACGGTGGATAGGGGAGCTCCGGCCCGGGAGGCGGTCTTCACGGTACCCAGGGTGCCGGTCCACTCGTAGGCGTCCAGAGCGCCCTCAGCCAGGGTCCGGGCCAGGTCGATGTTGGAAGCGGTCCAGGTGCCGTTGGCCATCTGGCGAAGACCGCCGATGTAGATGTGCCACATATGCAGGGAGATGGAGTCAAAGCCGGGCATATCCTTCTCAGGAGTCTTGCCCTTGTTGGCGGCGTAGAAGGCCTTGATATCCTTCTGGAGCTGCTCCAGAACGGGAACCCATTCGGGGAACAGGTCGAAGTGGAGGTCGGCGTCCTTCTTGGTCAGCTTCAGGTAGCCGTCCAGAGTGTTCTTCTCGGACTGGCTGAGAATGCGGGTGGCCTGAGCCTCAGGGTCCACGGCGTTGAAGGCGCCGCCAGCCATGAAGGTGTTGCCGCCCAGGAAGGAGCTCTTCTCGATCAGGGTGACCTTGGCGCCGTTCTGGGCCGCAGAGATAGCGGCGCTGAGGCCGGCTCCGCCGCCGCCGATGACCAGAACGTCGGTGTCCCAGGTCTCGGCCTTGCCGGGCTGGGCGTGATAGGCGTTGGCGTTCAGAGCGTTCATGTCCAGTCCGGCAGCCTTGGCAGCCTCAGTGGCAGCCCGCATGATGGCGTTGGAGGCGAAGGTAGCGCCGGTAACGGTATCCACGGTGGTGGTCTGGTGCTCCACCATCTGGGCAGGGATGCGCTCCATGGCCACATCGGCCAGGTAAGCGGTCTCCTTGCTCTCGGTGACGGCCACGTTGGTGATCTTACCATCCGCCACCGTCAGCTCCACGGTGAGGGGACCCTGCATACCGACGGAAGTGCCGGTAAACTTGGTCCCGCCAGTAAAGCCGGGCACATTCACCAGGGTAGCGGTGTTGGGATGGTCCTTGTCCCATACTACCTCAATGTCCAGAAGCTCGCTGAGATAGCGAAGGGGCACGTAAGTAGCGCCGTCGTAGGCAAAGACCTCAGCGGGTTCTCCGTTGGTCTTGGTGGGGGTGACGGCCTGGCCGTTGATGGTCATGTCCATGGGGGTAACAGAGATGGTCTTGGACCCTCCCACGGCCAGAGCTGTGGTGCCCAGGACCATGGTGCAGGCCAGGGCCAGGGCGGTGAGCCTTTTTTTCATACGATTTCTCTCCTTTACTTTTTGACGGTTGGTCAAATGATTTGGGACACAGAGCATGGATCTTGCTTAAGAAAAATATAAACCTGAAAGCTGCTTTCAGGTCAAGTGGGTTTGTGAAAAGTGTTTGCGAAAAGAGCGGTCTGCCCATGGGAAGAGTCCCATGGGCAGGCCGGGTTGCGGGATGGGAAGGAAACGGTTATTTACCGGAAAACTTGGCGGCCTCAGCGCCGGCGGTCTTTCCGGAAACAAAGGCGTAGCCTTGGGCTATGCCGCCATAGTTGGCGTAGCCCTTAGTGTTGGTAAAGAGTACGCCCATGGAATCGGTGCCTACGGCGTAAAGGCCCTCAATGGGAGCGCCGGTCTTATTCAGGACCCGCATGGACGCGTCTACATCCAGTCCGCCGCAGGTACTGTAGATGTAGGGAGCGCCCGTAATGGCCACATAGTATTCACTTTCGGAGGTGGGAGCGCCCATCCGGGCAAAAAGCTCCGCTTTTTTGCCCAAGGGATCGGTTCCCTGAGCGGCCTCCTGATATCCCTTGACAGAGGACTTCAGGGTTTCGGCGTTCATCTTGCCGCCGATGGCCTTGGCCAGAGCGTCCAGGCTGTCGGCCTTGTAGATGAAGCCCATTTTTACGCCCTCGTCAATGACGGCGTCGATGTTGGTAAGGGGAGTATCGGCCTTGACCCCGCCCTGGCTCAGATAGCGGCCGGAGGCGGCGGCGGAAAGGCCCTGAGAACGGAGAACGTCGATCTGCTCCTTGGACCAGATGGTGTAGTATTTAGCGCCCATGGTATAGGCGTTCATGGCAAGGGAGGACTCTGCCATTTTGCGTACGCCCGCCTGATCCACGGCCAGGGACTCGCCGGTGGCAACCAGGCCGTAGGGGATGTCGTTGTCGGCGGGGGAGAAGGCGGTCATGATCTGGTAGGGGGCCACGAAGTGGGACATGGGAGGCATGTCGGCATTGTAGGTATTGGCTCCCAACGCCGTGGCCATCCGTACGCCGTCTCCGGTATTCTGGGCCATGCCGTAAAGCTGCCAGGACTCGCCCAGGTACTGCTGCATCATCACCTGGCTGCCGCCGAAGCCGCCGGTGGCCAGGATGACGCTCTTGGCATGGATGGTGACCTGGGTGCCGTCGGCCTTCGCGGCCTTGACGCCCACCACCTTGCCGTTCTCGGTAAGAAGCTCGGTGCCCTCGGTCTCCAGCAGATACTTGCCACCCTTGTCGGTAAAGGCCTTATAGAGGGAGGCAAAGAAGCTTTCGGTAAGGGCCTTGTTGCCGGAGTAGGAGGTGAAGATCCCCCACTTGCCGCCCACGAAGCCCTTGGCTGGGTCAAACTGGAAGCCGTTGTCCATGAGCCAGTCCAGGGTCTCGCCTGACTTATCCAGCTCCAGAGCGATCACATCGGTCTTGGCGTGCTGCTTGCCGTCCACGGTGGTGTATTCGGTCCAATCCTTGTAGAGGGCGTCCCGGTCTACCAAGTTCTCCCCGGCCTTCTTGACCCGGGTCTCCTTGGTGATGGGATCGGCCCACTCCTTATACTCGGCGGCCACCTGGCTGGGAGCGTTGACGGCAGCGGGGCCGGAGGTAATGGTGCTGGTGCCGCCCCATTTGCCGGCCTTGTCGATGGCAAAGACGGTGGCGCCGGACTGGACGGCGGAGAGAGCGGCGGCGGAGCCGGAGCCGCCCATGCCCACCACGGCCACATCCACGGTGTAGCTTTCCTGGGCAGTGGAGGTGGGAATGGCGGTGTAGAGGGCGGCCTCGCTGGCTCCGGCCTGCTTGCAGCAATACCGAACGGCGGTCTTTACCGCGATAGAGGTAGCGGTGGCTCCAGTGATGGCATCCACCGCCAGGCTCTGGTGCTCCAGGATCCGGGGGATCAGCAGCTCCTTGACGCAGGCGGACATGCCCATGGTCTCCTTATTGTCTCCCATCTCAATGGCGGACAACTTGCCCCCGGAGACAGTTACGGTGACAGAAACGGGGGTGAGAAGGTCAAAGCCCCGGGCTTGGGCGGTGTAGGTCCCGTCCTTCAAAGTCAGAGGGGCGGAGCCATTCCCCGTAGCCTGAGCCAGGGCGGCGGCCACGGCGGTCTTCACAGCGTTGGAGGTCACGGTGGCCCCGGATACGCCGTCGATCTTGTCGCTGCCGGCGGCCTTCACCTGCTCGGCCAGCTTAGGAAGGGCCGCTCCGCCGATGGCGGGGGTCTCCCCCTCCCCGGTCAGGGTACAGGCGGTGATCTTGCCGCCCTCTACGGTGATAACCGCCTTTACCTCGCCGCCGAAGCCGGATCCGGTCCCGGTGAAGGCACCGCTGGCGGGAGCGGTGAAGCCGGGCACGTTCACCAACGCGGCGGTGTTGGGATGATCCTTGTCCCATACCACCTCAATATCCAAAAGCTCGCTGAGGTAGCGAAGGGGCACGTAGGTAGCGCCGTCGTAGGCAAACACCTGGGCGGCTTCCCCGTTGGTCTTGGTGGGGGTGACGGCCTGGCCGTTGATGGTCATGTCCATGGGGGTAACAGAGATGGTCTTCTCTGTTCCAGCCGCCAGAGCGGCCGTCCCCAGAACCATAACGCAGGCCAGTGCCAGGGCTGTGATCCTTTTTTTCATACAATTTCTCTCCTTTTACTTATTTCCCTTGGAAAAGGCAAGTGGTACATGGATCCAGCTTCCATGTACCACTTGTCTGCCCAAAAAGATCCCAGTGGAGGTTTTGGGAGGTAAAACCACCCTCGCTGGAAATAAGTATAAACCTGAAAGCAGCTTTCAGGTCAAGGGGGCCCCTTTTACTCCTCCTCAAAAAAGCCCAGGGCTACCCCGTGAACAAAGTCGCTATTTTTCATATAGCTGATAAAGATCCGGCCCACCAGGTCGGAACGGGGGATCTGTCCCCGACGGTCCAGCTCCTCCAATAAAGGGGCCAAATCCCCCTTGGTCATGGCAAAAGGATCGTGGAGCTCCATCAGCAGATTGATCTTGGAGCCTCCCGGAGACCTGGGGATCTCTGGGGGAAGCTCCAGGGCCAGTTTGGCCCGGTTCTGCTCCAGGATCCCAAGGCCAATGCTGACGTCCAGGTCGTCTCCTTGGGAGAGCAGGCTCTCCCGGGAGACCCGGATTGCGATGTAGGAAAAGGGCATATTTCCGGCCAGAAGCTGGATGGCTCTGTGTTCTGCCGGGGAAAGGGGAGAGGTGTGGCCAAAATTCCATACGTTAAAGCTGTCGTCCACATAGTTCCGGGCCAGTTGTCCTTTTCGGGACTGGATCTCGGAAAAGTAGATCTGCATTTCCCGCAGGCGATGCAGACGCATTTCCTGCTGTAGGATGGACTTTTCCAACTGCCGGACGTGCCCTTCCACCCACTCGTCGATGTGGGAAAGCTCCTGCCGCTGGGCGTCCAAAGCCTGCCGCACGCCCATATCGAAGCTGCGCAGCATATTGGCGTGATAGATATTCAAAGCGTCCTCCCGGGTAAAATCCCGGTAGTTATTCTCTTTTTGCCGTCCTCCCTGGACAAGTCCCGAACGGTCATAGTAGCGGACCTTACTGTCCGGAAGGCCAAGATACCTGGCAAAATCATGTACTTTCATGGGGGTCCCTCCGATCGGAAGAGGTTCTTTACAGACTGAGGTTACTATAGCACAGGAAGGGAAAAAAAGCAATTTTCTCCCGATTTGTACGATTCTTTTTGTGGCAGGGGGACGCTTCTTGTCGAAATACACAGTAGCAATTTTTGCCGGGGTATGGTACAGTGTACTCGCAACTCAATAACTTTCGGTATAATCGGGGTGAAATGGACCCTGAGTTTCTACTGGCGGCCTATCCGGCAGCTACCGAGCGAAATGGACGCGGGGACTATTGTGTGTGGGTCCCCGTGCTTGCTTTTTTGGTTCCGTTTCTGCCCGCGTCCGAGACGCCGAAAGAAATTTGGAGGGGTAGAAATGGAAAAAATTTTTAAGCTCAAAGAAAACGGTACCACAGTCAGGACCGAGATCGTAGCGGGCCTGACCACCTTCATGACGATGGCTTACATCATCGCCCTGAATCCCAATCTGCTTACCGGCTTTGGCGCCGAGGGGCAGAACCTTTGGAACGGCGTGTTTATGGCTACCTGCGTGGCCTCCGCCATCGCCATGTTCGTTATGGCCTTTGCCGCCAACAAGCCCTTCTGCCTGGCTCCTGGCATGGGCCTCAACAGCTTTTTTGCCGTGGTGGTCGCCAATATCGTGGGTCTGACCGGCATGAGCTATGTAGCCTCCTTCCAGGCGGCGCTGGTCATTATCCTCATTGAGGGTATTATCTTTCTGATCCTGTCGGTACTGAATGTGCGGGAGAAGATCGTGGAGGCCATTCCTCTGGGAGTCCGGCTGGGTATCGCCCCCGCCATTGGCCTTATGCTGATGAACATCGGTTTTGGCTCCAACGCCGGTGTATACTCTGAAAACGGCGGTCCTTTCTTTGTGATGCGGGATTTCTTCGGCGCTCTCACTGCCTCCACCGCCGAGAAAACCATGGGTTCCGGCTACAGCGCCATGGTGCTGAACGTGGTCACCATGTTCGTGGGCCTGTTCGTGATCGTGCTGCTGGCCAAGAAGGGGGTCAAGGGCGCGGTGCTGCTGGGTATGCTGGTGGCTTCCGTTCTCTACTGGGTTGGGTCCTTCACGGTCCTGGGCCAGAATCCCTTTGCCGCTCTGTCCGGGGCTTCCTTTGTTCCTCCTGTGAAGGACATGATGGAGACCACCTTCTTCAAGTTCAACTTCCAGGGCTTCCTGGATATTGGCGGGTTCACCATCGTCACCCTGGTCATCACCTTCTGCATGATCGACATGTTTGATACCATCGGCACCCTGGTGGGTACCGCCTCCCGGGCCGGCATGGTGGACAAGGACGGCAATATGCCCAACATGAAGGAGGCCCTGTTGGCCGACGCGGTAGGTACTATGGCCGGAGCCTGCACCGGCACTTCCACCGTCACCACCTTTGTGGAGTCCGCTTCCGGCGTAGAGGCCGGCGGACGGACCGGCCTTACCGCCCTGACCTGCGGCGTACTGTTCCTGGCCTGCACCTTTATCGCCCCCATCGCCGCCATCATCCCCGCCGCTGCCACTTCCGCCGCCCTCATCTATGTGGGTGTGCTGATGCTCATGGGTCTGAAGAACGTGAATTTCAACGATATGGACCAGATGGTGCCCGTGGCCCTGATGCTCATTGCCATGCCCATTTCCAGCTCCATTGGTCACGCCATTGGCCTGGGACTGATCGCCTATACCGTAATTAAGGTGTTTTCCGGTAAGGCCAAGGAGGTATCCGCGCTTACCTATGTGATCTCTGCGCTGTTCCTGGTGAAGTTCTTCCTGGTAGCCTGAGTCCTTCCGGTATAGAACCCTGAGTAGAAAGCCCGGCTCCGTTTTTAAGCGGACGCCGGGCTTTTTCGTTGCCTTTCCAAAGAAAATGGGATAGAATAAGAAAAAATGTGCGGAGGAGGAAAAATATGAACGGTTGGGGCCGACAGAACGGAAGCGGCTACGATCCCTGGGATCGGTCCGCTGAAACGGGGAGAGGCGGTGTTTTCGCTCCTGAAAATGGGACGGAAGGGCAGCCGGAGTCCATGAGCAGCTACGCCCTGGGAGCGTTGGGAGCCCTTTTGGGAGCTGTGGTGGGAGCCCTTCCCACCCTTTTGACGGGCCTGTTCGGTTTTGTGTCCGGCTGGCTGGCCCTGCTGATCCCCTTTGGAGCCAGGAAGGGCTATCGCCTTTTCCGTGGCGCGCGAAAGAGCGGGTACGCCTTGGCCGTCCTTTTGGTATGCTCCCTGGCCGTGTCAGGAGCGGTATCCGTATTTTTGACCTGGCCCTATGGGGTCAGGGAAGAACCGCTGTTCTTTCTGATCCCTATCCTGTTCAGCTTTTTTGGCGTACTTGCCTGCCGCCGGGGGCTTCAAAGTTATGTAAATCCGGCGCTGTTGGAGAACATGACCCGGCAGGCCCGGCAGGAGAACCGGGAGGTGGGGGGAACAGGGGAGCTCTATATCGCAAAACAGCAGTGGATCCGGCCCTTGAAGGCCAGCATACTGCTGTCCCTGTTTTCCCAGCTGGCCTTTGCCATCCTCCTTCTGATTCTGGCGATGCCGGATGAATCCATGGCGCCGGTTCTTGCTGCCATGGGCGCTATGCTGGGAGTATTTCTGACCATATTTTTTGTGTTGCTTCCCTTTCTTGGGCTTGTTCAACCTTCCGGAACGGTCTATATCCGTACGGAAACGGGAAAACTGTGGAGGGTACTCCTTGCGCAGCTCAATCAGAATGATACATACCGTTTTACCCACAAAAGCGGGGCACTCCGGCTTCTGACCTGGGATCGGCTGGACGAGGACGAGCGGGAGCGGGCCAAGGCCAATATCCGCCGGGCTATGGCCGACGTGGAGAGCGGCGCCATCTATCCCGGCAGTATTCTGTCCATGACAGTAATGCCTATGGAGGATCTGGAGGTATTCCGGGAGAACGAATGGCGTTGGAGAGTGCGTTTTCGGGATGGCGGGGGAAAAAGGAGGAGCCTTTCCATCCCCAAGGCCTATCCGGGGATGAGCCTTACCTCCGGTGGTCAGGGGCTCAACGCTCCGGTGCCCTTTCGGTGGAGTCTGCTCCTGACGGCAATAGCTATTGCCGTACTGCTGGCTGTCGGAGGATATCTGGTGGGTCTGCGCCTGGAGCAGCCCCACCAGCCCATTCACCGGGCCGCTGCTACCACTTTTGTAAGGTGATTTTTGCGTGTAATGTCAAAAATGCGGCTCTTTCTTTGCGTAAAGCCATATTAGATTGCGCTCTTCCCTGTATTATATAAAGACAATTTATGTGCGAATGCTCATGTGCGGTAAAGTATCACAAAGAAACTTTGTCGAATTGACAGCCACC